>JAKFYK010000018.1 GCA_021730905.1 Betaproteobacteria bacterium
CACCGTTCCCGTCGATGGGCGCCGAATTTGTCGCGCAATTCGCTCCGATGCTGCTGGTCGCCTATATCACCACCATGTTGTCTGCCGATACCCGGCGCGCGATGGCGCATGTCAAAGCGCTCTCGGAGACCGACGAGCTTACCGGCACACTCAACCGCCGCGCTTTTCTCGCGATGGCAACCCGCACTTACAGCCAGTCCCAGCGCTTTGGCCGCAAATTCAGCGTCATCATGATCGACTCCGACAGCCTGAAGAAAATCAACGACTCGCACGGCCACGAAGCGGGCGACGAACTGCTCAAAACCATGGTGCAAAAAATCCAGGATGAGTTGCGCCAGGCGGATTTGCTGTCGCGCTACGGCGGCGACGAGTTCGTGGTGCTGCTGCCGGATACCGATGCCGAAGGCGCGCGGCTCACCGCAGAACGCATACGCGAGCGCATCGCGGGCGCACCGCTGCACATCGGCTCCGAGCGCGCCTCCATCAGCGCCAGCATGGGTGTCGCCACGTTCCCCGACAACGGCGCCGACTTCGATCGCGTGTTCGATGCCGCAGACAGCGCCATGTACGCCAGCAAGACCAGCGGCAAAAACAAGGTTACCGTCGCCTATCCCGCGGCTCCCCGCGCTGCCTGAGATTCCGTTCTGTTCCGGCGTCCCGGCCTGAAATAGGCGGTATTCTCATAAAACGATGACTGGTTATTGGCGGGCCACCAACCCGGCACGCCGAGTATCGGCACGGGCGCAAGTTCGCGGGTGGTGCGGAAAAACATCGGATCCGCAATACGGCTTGCGAGCATCCCATCGATGCACTCCAGTTGCTGAGCGAGCGTCAGCGAATGGAAGCCATGATCGACAGCAAACAACACGCTGCATCCGGTGATGCCGATAAAAGGCTGTAGCGCCTTCTCGTACAGCGCGTGCCCGAACAGCAGCCAGCGCATGTTCTTGGTCACCCGCTCACGACGCTCCCAGAACAGGCGTTTCCACGCAAAATCCTGCGCGTCCTGCAGCAGATTGGCGTCGCTCGACACAACGATCACGCCGCTTTCGTCGAACAGGGTCAGCGCGTCCTGCGCGGGTCCGCGATTGGCCGCACCGCGCGACTGCTGATCCAGCAGCGCCTGATAATGACGCGTGTTGAGCGCGGCCTTCGCGCGCGGAAACGTGATCCACGCCAGCAGGTTGAACAGATCGTGCCAGTTGCGTGTGCGCAGTTGCAGCTCGCCCTCGCGGTAGATGCGCACTTCATAGCGATCCTCGAATGCGTCCACCCGCGCATGCTGAGGCGCCAGCCGCAGGGGTTGCCCGCCGCCGGACAGAATTCCACGTTCATCGATCACCGTCTGCAGTTCGACGAGTTCCGGCCAATCCGTCCCGCATAGCGCCGTGCCATAAATACGCAGCGGCTCGAACAGCGGCGAACGGCCAAAAAAATCCTTGTCCCAGTTTTGCATATTGCAAGTGTACGATGACACACGCCAGCGCGGTAAAATTGCCGCCTTTCACACGTAACCTGATTCTCAAATGGAAACCCTGGATTGCGCCGTCATCGGCGCGGGCGTCGTCGGCCTGGCCATCGCACGCAAACTGGCGATGAGTGGACGCGACGTCGTGATACTCGAAGCCGAAGACGCCTTCGGCACGCATACCAGCGCGCGCAACTCCGAAGTGATACACGCGGGCATTTACTACGCCTCCGGCTCGATGAAGGCCAAACTGTGCGTGCCCGGGCGCCAGGCGCTGTATCAGTACTGCGCCGAACACAACGTGCATCACCAGCGCATCGGCAAAGTCATCGTCGCCTGCGATGAGACCGAGTTGACGGGTTTAAAGAAATATAAAGCGCAGGCCGAAGCCAACGGCGTCGATGATCTGCGCATGCTGACATCCGTCGAACTGAAAGAAATGGAACCCGCGGTGCGCTGCGTCGCCGGTTTCCTGTCGCCGTCCACCGGCATCATCGACAGCCACGGCCTGATGCTGTCGTATCTGGGCGAAGCGGAAGACCGCGGCGCGATGCTGGCGCTATCCAGCCCGGTGCTGGGCGGGCGCGTTGAAAGCGACGGCATCGTGCTGGAGGTCGGCGGCAAGGAGCCGATGACGGTGAAATGCCGCTCGGTGGTAATCAGCGCGGGCCTCAAGGCGCCGGATGTCGCGCGCAGCATCGCGGGCATACCCGCGGCAACCATTCCACCGACCTACTACGCCATCGGCCATTACTACACACTCACCACCAAATCGCCATTCAACCGCCTAATTTACCCGGTGGCACGTCCCGACTGGCTGGGCGTGCACGTCACCATCGATCTCGGCGGCCGCGTCAAATTTGGCCCGGACTTTGAATGGATCGACCGCATTGACTATCAGTTCGACCAGCGCCGCGAGGTATCTTTCTATAAAGCCATTCGCCATTACTTCCCCGCCTTGCAGGACGGCACGCTGCAACCCGGCTATACCGGCATACGTCCGCGCATCACCGGACCCGGCGAACCGGTGCAGGATTTCACCTTTCACGGCGAAAAGGAACACGGCGTGAAAGGGCTGATGACACTCTACGGCATTGAGTCGCCGGGGCTGACTTCGTCGCTGGCGATTGCGGATTATGTGGCCGACAACCTATGATTCGATTGTCCATCATGGCAATGCGCAGAATGATATCTCCCGCCTGGCAGGTTGGTTTCCTTTTGGGAATACTCGCACCTTTTTGTGTAAGTTGTATTTCTTATCCGAATGAGACAACCAAACCTGTCGTAGTTCATGGCGATCCACCGCCCCAGTTCCCGGAATCAAAATCCCTTGACGAGCGCGTTACAGAATCTCAATTCATCTTTGTGGGTGAAGCCGTTCGAATTTATTATGTTGACAGGAAACTCAGAGAAACGAGCTTCGAGCAAAGCGCTCTAGTTGGCGTGGGAAATCTGCGTCGAGCATTAGTAGAAATAAAAGGGTATTAGACGTTATTTGGCCTACGCATGAATCTGAGCGAAAAATAGTTACGATACCGATTTTCACGAGTAACGCAGGTGACGGGGGACGAAAATCTGCATTTGACGAGGAGGTAGAGAAATATGTCGGGCTTCGAGGGATTTGGTTTGGCACTTTCTCGATGCTGCATGAACATCATTACGGCAAGATTGATGGCAGCGAGACCTACGTACAGAAAATTTCCCCACCCGTAGAATTGTTTCTTCCCAAAATCTGGTACAGCAACTCAAAACAGGTACCGAATCCTCTGCCGGTTAGCGAGCTGTCCGAAGTGATAGCGAGTATTCGGCGCACAAAAATGAAGTAAGGCCGCTAAGGTTTATATTGTAGGTAACTTAAAAATATATAAATAAAACAAATACTTGCATCATTTCCGCTCCAGCGGCCCCAGAACCCCCCGCACCACCTCCACCCAATCCGGTCGCGCAAACACAAACCCTTCGTTGTGCCCGCCGCTCAGTTCCAGAAACGTCTTGGGCTCACGCGTGGCGTCGAATAGCCTTCTGCCGTGCGCATACGGAATGATTTCGTCACCGGGACTGTGCGCGATCAGCACCGGCACTTTGATGCGTTCAAGGTTGGCCAAATTATTGTAGTGAATGCGGGCCAGCCAGCGCACCGGTATCCACGGATAAACTTCGGCACCGAGATCGGGGATCGAGGTAAATGCCGACGCGAGTATCAGGGCCCGTGGTGCGGGTTGCGGATGCTGCGCCGCCAGCCATGTGGCCGGACCGCCGCCCAGTGACTCGCCGAAAATCACGATGTCCGGCGTCTTGATATCCCGCGTGACCGTCAACCATGCCCACGCCGCTTTTGCATCACGATAGGTACCCTCTTCCGACAGATGGCCGGTACTCTCGCCGTAGCCGCGATAATCCACCAGCAAGGTGTTGTATCCCAGGCGGTAAAACATCTGGGCGTAGTCGATGCGGTGCGAAATATTACCGGCGTTGCCGTGCAGCAGCAGCACCGTGCCGCGCGCAGGTACGGACTTCGGCGCAGGTATCCACCACGCGGCAAGCTGCTCGCCGTCTTCAGTGCCTAATTTCACCGCTTCGAACGCGAGCCCACGCGCCTGCGGCGTGATGCTATAGCTCCCTTTCATCGGCAAATAGACCAACCGCGTCTGAAACAGAAACACCAGCCCAAGCATCGCCGCATACGCCGCGACGAATACCAGAATCACTTTCATCAGGGTCGTCATCGAATCACCTCCAGCGGCGGTTCATCTAGCGCGGCGGCCTGTTCGCGCAACGCCAGTATATGATCCTGCCAGTAGCGCTGGGTATTGAAAAACGGGAAGCTCTGTGGAAATGCCGGGTCTTCCCAGCGCCGTGCCAGCCAGCCGGCGTAATGCACCATGCGCAGGGTGCGCAGCGGCTCAATCAGCGCCAGTTCCGCCGGGTTGAAATCGTGAAACTCGCGGTAGCCGGCGATAATCGCGGCCAACTGCTGCTGTTGCGCGTCACGGTCGCCTCCAAGCCACATCCAGAGGTCCTGCACCGCCGGCCCCATGCGCGCGTCGTCGAGATCGACGAAGTGAGGCCCCGCGTCCGTCCACAGGATATTACCCGCGTGGCAATCGCCGTGCAGCCGCAGCGTGCCGAAACCACCGCCATCGTCACACTGCTGCCAGCGGTGCTTGACGCGCTCCAGCACATCGAGCGCCGTGCTTTCATACGCGGCGCGCAGATCGGGCGGCACGAAATCATGATCCAGCACGTAGCGCACGGGTACCTCGCCAAACTCGTCCCACCCTATCGTCGGGCGATGGTCGAAATCCTGCAATGAACCAATCGCGTGTATGCGTGCGATGAAGCGGCCCAGCCAGCGCAACGTGTCTTCATCCTCGAATTCCGGTGTGCGTCCGCCCTGGCGCGGCGTCAGCGCCAGCAGGAATCCGGCGTGCTCGTGCAACGTACTCCCTTGCAACAGCAGCGGCGCCACCACCGGCAGTTCCGCCTGCGCGAGTTCCAGCGCATAGGCATGCTCCTCGAGTATGGCGGCGCGGCTCCAGCGTTGCGGCCGGTAGAACTTGGCAACCACGCTCTCGCCCGATTCCAGCCACACCTGATACACGCGGTTCTCGTAACTGTTGAGCGCGGTCAGGCGTCCGTCGCAGCGCAGGCCCGTGGTCTCCACGGCATCGAGCAGGCATTCCGGCGTCAGTGCCGCGTACGGAGCGGTAACAGACTCGTTATTTTTCTTGGGCATCGGGGAAGACTGGGGCTAGAATGCGCGCAAACAGAAACACAGGGATGCAACATGCTAACAGCCTACACACGCAGCGGCCAGACGCTCACCAAAAAGCTCGTCAATCTGCGGGCCGAGTTGCCGCAAGACGCCGCATGGGTGGATCTGAACGACCCTACGGATCAGGAGCGCAACTGGGTCAAGGAACTGTACCAGCAGGAATTGCAGTTCATCGAGGAACTGGGTGAGATCGAAGCTAGTTCACGCTATTACCGCGACGAAACCGGCCTGCATATCAATCTGTATTTTCTCGCACTTGAGAATGGACTGGCACGCAACGTCAATGTCGCCTTCACCATTAACAAAGGCCGGCTGTTCACACTGCGCACCGACGAGCTACCGGAAATCCGCACGTTTTCTATCCACTGCTCCAAAGACGCCGCAGGATTCCCCGGGCCTGCAGACCTGCTGCTGGGCCTGGTCGCCACGCGCGTAGGCATGATGGCCGACGTTTACGAAAAACTGCAACGGGAGCTTGATGCCGTCAGCGGCAGTATTTTCAGAACCGGATCACGCGAAATGTCCAATGCGCTGGAAGCACTGGCGCGCATCGAGGACATCAACGGCAAGGCGCGCCTGGGCTTCATGGAAAACAAGCGCGCCTATTCCAACCTCTCGCGTAATACCGATATCTCGGTCAACGCCGAAACCATGAGCGAAGTGCTGCGCGACGTGGAATCGCTGATGAACTTTTCTGATTTTCTCGCCGACCGCACCAAATTTTTGATGGATGCCGCGATCGGCATGACCAACATTGCGCACAACCGGCGCCTCAATGTGTTTACCGTGCTGTCGGTGGTGTTGATGCCGCCGACGCTGATTGCCAGCATCTACGGCATGAATTTCAAGAGCATGCCGGAATTGAGCTGGGCCTGGGGCTATCCGATGGCAATCGGACTGATAGTGCTTGCCGCGCTAGGCCCGGTGCTGTTCCTAAAGCACAGGGGCTGGCTATAGGGCGGTTGAACGTTCGGCGTCAAGCGTTGGCAACACCTGCAGTCGCAGGTTTACTCAAAATTCCAGACGCTAAACTCCCGGCGGCAGATTCAATGTGCGTGCGTCGCAACTTCAAGCTGATCCAGGTCATGCGGTGTCAGAAACCGTCCGCCGCGCGGCGTGCGATCCGCTGCGACCATCCCTAGCGATTGCGCATCGTTAAGCCGGCATTCTTCCAGTAAGTTATTGATTGTACTAATAATTTCTTTCAAATCATCCGGCGGATAAAGCGGCCACCGGAATCCTTCCAGCAGCGATTCGTCGAACACCGAACTCAAACTTACGCGCAATTCCGCGCCGCCGTCATCCGTGCGGTGCGCGGACAACACCACGGTCGGATCGCCGACAGCCATGCGGAATTGCCGCACGGCATTGCTTAAAAACAGACTGAATGCCAGTTCAATCTGCGCCGCACGGCCCGCGTCGGAAGCCAGATAAAGCGCAACCGGCCCACGCGGAATCGGCAGCAGTTCCAGACCCGGTTGCGCGAGTTGCTGCGCGAGCAACTTGGTCAAGGGCATGCCCCATGCGCCCACATTCGAACCCGTCTCCATGACCGACGGCACATGGGCAGGCGCCACGCTCGCGCCCACCAGAAACCGCAGATAGACTTCTTCCCGTCCAGGTTCAACGGTCAGGGCAGTGCCGGCAAGTTCAAGTGGCGCAGTACCCGTGCGCAACTGCGCGGCCCATAGACGCAGCAAGCGCGGGCGCAGACTATCCAGCGTCTCCATCGCGCACAACGCGTTGCCCAGGCCAAAGTTGCGCCCCGGGCCGAGCACGCCGTGTTGTTCCAGCAGTGCGGTGACGAAGGTGATATCCGGCAATGCATCGGGCACTTGCAATGACTTTTTTGCGCCGGCAACCATCACCAGCGGGATCGCGAACAACCGTGCGATCACCGTTTCGCCGCGTTCCGGTTTGTTAATGAGTTTGGCGAGCATTTGCTGAATATGGCGATAACAATCCGCCGACGGTGCATCGCGCAACAACGCATGTACTTCGTCATCGGCTTGCGTATCAAGCAGGGCATCCAGTTCCAGCCGAAGCGTGGCACGCGCGGAAACATCACCGCCAAGGCTGGCAACGGCCATCGGGTGCAAACGTGACGTAGCGGGTGGTATGCGCCAAAGACGCGGATCGGGCAGAGTCATTATTCGAGGTGGATAATCCGGTGTTAAATCCGGCGGCTAATCCACGCGCGCGCCAGATTCGCGCACCACCTTTGCCCACTTCGCAAAATCCGCGCGGATGATGCGCGCGAACTCTTCCGCGCCGCCGCCCGCCACATCGGCACCCTGCACGCGCAAGCTGTCCTTGATCGGCTGCGCGTTCAGCGCCTTGTTCAATTCCGCATTTATGCGCGTGATGATCGCGGCGGACGTGCCCGCTGGCGCGAGTATGCCAAACCAGTTCACAACTTCATAACCGGGCACGGTCTCGGCAATCGCTGGCAGATCGGGAAACGACGGCGAGCGCTTCGGTCCTGTCACCGCCATGCCGCGCAATTTGCCGGCCTTGACTTGGGGAGCCAACGGCACGGCGCTGGCTATCGTAAGTCCCACTTGCCCACCGATCAGATCGGTAATCAAAGGCCCCGTGCCCTTGTACGGAATATGATTGAGATCGACAGCCGCCATCGACTTGAACAACTCCATTGCCAGATGACTGGAAGCGCCGCTGCCGCCGGAAGCGTAATTGACCTGCCCCGGCCGCGCTTTCGCGTAAGCGATCAACTCCTTGACCGTTTTCGCCGGCAACGAAGGATTTGCCGCCATCATCAATGGCACAGTCACAAACTGCACCACCGGTGCGAAATCCTTGATTGCGTCGTACTGCACTTTTTTGTAGAGATGCGGGTTAATCACATGCGGTATTGAAGTAAACAGCAACGTGTAGCCGTCGGACGCACCGCGCGCGGCTATTTCGGTCGCCACCAGCCCACCCGCACCGCCGCGATTGTCAACGACGACCTGCTGGCCGATGCGCTCGGTTAATTGCTGCGCAGCGATGCGGCCGAGAATATCCGCGGCACCGCCGGGCGGAAAGCCGACGATCAGACGCACCGGGCGCGCAGGGTAGTCTTGCGCAGTAACAACGCCCACACAGGCCACACAGGCCACACACAAGACCAACGAAGAAACTCTCACCATCATGATTTGCCGCGCGGGCTTATTCAGGTTTCGCACCCGACGCCTTCACCGCCCTGCCCCATTTCACCAGCTCCGCCCTGAGAAACGCGACGAACTGCTCCGGCGTGTCGCCGACAAACTCCGCGCCCTCCGCACTCATGCGATCGCGGATGTCCGGCGCCTGAATCGCGCGCGTCGCGGCAGCATGCAGTTTCATCACGATATCGTTGGGCGTGCCGGTGGGCACCGACATGCCGAACCACGAACCGGTGTCGAAACCTTTCAGCCCCTGCTCGTCAAGCGTCGGTGTATCGCCCGCCGCCGCTACGCGCTTCAAGCTGGTGACGCCCAGCGCGCGCACGCGCGTGCTTTTCACGTGCGGAATGGTTGAAACCATCGCGCCGAAATAAATCTCGATATGCCCAGCAACCACATCCGTCAACGCCGGCGTAGCGCCCTTGTACGGCACGTGGATCATTTTCACGCCTGCCATGGTCTTGAAAATTTCCGCCGCGAGATGGTGCGGACTGCCAATGCCGGTAGAACCGTGCCGCAATTCACCGGGGCGCGCCTTGGCAATTGCGATCAGTTCTTTCGCATTTTTCGCCGGCACCGAAGGATGCACCACCATGATGCCCGGCACCTTGGCATAGTTGGTGATGTGTATGAAATCGCGCATCAAATCGAAATTCAGTTTCGACATCAGCGTCGGATTGATCGCGTTCGCCACCGTTGGCATGAACAGCGTGTAACCGTCCGGCGCTGACTTCGCCGCAAGCTCGGCAGCGATGTTGGTGCCACCGCCGGGACGATTTTCGACTATGACCTGCTGGCCCCATGCCTCGGTCAGCTTTTGTCCCACTGCGCGCGCCAACAGATCAGCCGTGCCGGCAGGCGTGTAGCCTACAAAATAACGAATGGCTTTTGTCGGGTAGGCCGCTGCGCTCTGCGCGTGAACGTTGGTGGTGATGCAGGCAAACGTCAGTGCAATCGCTGTGATCGCGGTTTTCGGAAACGGACTGTGTTGCAAATTCATGCGGAAATCCATGTGGAAATATCATTAAAAACAAATAGTTACACTACCACCCTAACACATACGCCGGGCGTCGCGGATCAGCGCCACCATGCAGCACACCATGCTTGTGATCGTTGACGATGGTGCACACCGCGCCGGCGAGCCAAGTGTACTCGGGCCATGCTCGCACGTCGTGACCACGCAGGGCCAGTGTGTCGTTAACCGATTTGTCGATGCGTGATTCAAGATAGAGCCGTCCGGGGAAATACTTGTGCGGCTCGAACGAACCCGGATAGCTGTAGGTCGAGAAGCGCGGCGCTTCAATCGCGTCCTGCGCCGACATGCCGAACACGTTGACGTTGAGAAACACCTGCAGCATCGCTTGCGTCTGCACGTCGCCGCCCGGCGTGCCAAACGGCATATAGACCTTGCCATTTTTGAACGCCAATGCCGGATTCGGCGTGAGGCGCGGACGCTTGCCCGGCGCCACCGATGACGGATGCGTAGGGTCCGCCCAGGACTGTGTGCCTCGTCCCGAACACAATATGCCAACGCCGGGAATGATCGGCGTCTGGTCGGAGCCGTCGCTCGGCGTACACGACATCGCATTGCCGTGACGGTCGATCACGCACAGATATGAGGTGTCGCCCGGGCCCGGTGCTTCCGCGCCCTGTGGCGGTGTCATCGAACGGTTGTCAAATTCGGTCAATGTTTTCGGATCGCCGCCGCGCGGCATTTCCGGGCACGCGCTGTCCATGCGTATGCGCGAGCGCTGCCACGCGGCATATTTTTCCGACATCAGTCCGGCCATCGGCACTTTGACGAAACGCGGATCGCCGAAATGATTGTGCCGGTCAGAAAATGTAAGCTTGGTCGCTTCGGTCAGTACGTGGATGTAATCAGCCGAGTTATGCCCCAGCGCGCGCAGGTCGTAACCTTTAAGTATATTCAGCGTCATCGGCAGCGTCGGGCCCTGCGACCACGGGCCGCAGGCGTGCAGATCGATGCCTTCGAAGCGTGTTTTTACCGTCGGTTCGAGTTTCACGCTGAAGTCAGCAAAGTCCTCGAAACGCATGAGGCCGCCTTCTCTTTCGATGAAACGCGTCACATCACGTGCGATGTCGCCTTTGTAAAACGCATCGCGCGCGGCCTTCAGCCCGGCCTTGCGGCCTTTCTTGCGCGCGGCCTTGCGCTCTTCGTCGGCCAGAAATTTGAGTGTGCGTCCCAGATCGGCCTGCACAAAAATTTCGCCCGCCTGCGGCACACGGCCTTTCGGCAGAAATACTTTCGCGCTCGACGGCCAGCGCTCGTAATCCTTACGATGGGTTTCGATAAATTGCGACAGCAGCGGATACACCGCGAAACCTTCGCTGGCAAAGCGAATTGCAGCCGAGGCCACCTCGCCAAAGCTCATAGTGCCGAAATTCGACAATGCAGTGAGCCACGCATCCGGCGCGGCCGGCACCACGCAGCGTTCGACGCCGGGCGGAATCTTGCCGCCGTGCTTTTTCTGGAAATAATCGGGCGTGATCGCCTTCGGCCACACACCAAGACCATCGATGCAGTGCACCTTTTTAGTCTTCGCGGTATAGATAATCTGCGGCGCAACGCCGCCGAAATTCACCTTGTCGGTTTGCAGGACTTCGATGGCAATGCCTGCTGCAACACCGGCATCAATGGCATTACCACCCGCTTCGAGAATTTCAAACGCGGCGTGCGCGGCGAGGTAATGTCCTGCTGCCGCGACGTGGCGCGTGCCCATGATGGTGAGACGATTGGACGAACTCATAAAGACTCCCGGTGCCGAGTTTGGAGTAGCACGATTCTTGGCAGATTTTAGTCTAGTTTCGACCTGCACACATTATGCCCGCCCCAAATGCAAGCGCATTGGCGTATTATTATGTGGAACAATAACAGACGAGGAGACCTGCCCCATGAATATGCAATGCTTGCTTTACCTGCCCGGACTTGCCCTGACCGCACTGCTTGCCGCACCGGCCGCAGCCCAAAACTATCCGGCTAAGACCGTGCGCATGATCGTGCCGTTTCCGCCGGGCGGTAACACCGACATCATCGCACGCATCGTGGTGCCGAAATTTTCGGAAGATCTGGGCCAGCAGGTGGTCATCGATAACCGCGGTGGCGCAGGCAGCATCATCGGCACTGAAATCGCGTCAAAATCCCCGGCAGATGGTTACACATTGCTGATGGTGTCGGCCGCGCACGTGATGAATCCATCGGTAACCAAGAAGCTGCCGTACGATTCGATCAAGGATTTCGCGCCAATCTCGGTTGTGGCCGATGTGCCCACCGCGTTTGTTTCCCATCCATCGCTGCCCGTAAAAAACGTCAAGGAATTGGTAGCACTTGCGAAGACGCGGCCCGGCGAACTTAACTACGCGACCGCCGGCATCGGCACGGTAGGCCATCTCGCGGGCGAACTGTTCAATTCCATGGCAGGTGTAAAGCTCGTGCAGATTCTCTATAAGGGTTCCGGGCCGGCAGGCATCGACCTGCTTGCAGGCCACGTTCATCTTCAGTTTGCGAGTATGCCTGCGGTAATTCAGTTCGTTCGCACCGGCAAGATGCGCATGCTCGCGCAAACCGGCGAGAAGCGTTCGGCCGCTGCCGCAGATGTACCCACAATGATTGAGTCGGGTCTCAAGGGGTATGTCGTATCTAGCGGGTTTGCGCTTTTGGCGCCGGCAGGCACGCCAAAGCCCGTCATTGATCGTGTCCACACATCGCTCATCAAAGCGTTGAGAAATCCAGACGTGAGCAAGAACCTCGCTGGTCAAGGCGCCGAACCCGTGGGCAGTACCCCGGAGCAGCATGACGCCTTCAACAAGGCCGAAATCCAGAAGTGGATCAAGGTCGCACGGCAGGCGGGTATCGAGCAAAAGTAGCCATTTGCCGCACAGCCGTCGAGAACCGGCACAGCGCTATCCGCGGCAGCAGCGCGCCGGATAGCGATTCATCTTTGTGAAACCGGATCACGGCGGTGCTTCTGTGGAAGAGCCGCCGTGATCGTAACCACAATCTTACGCAACGACAGGGTTATCATAAAATATGTTTAAAAACAAATACTTATATTTTATTACCGCACTATGCATCTTGCCGGTATGTGGCGTCACGGCGCAAACCTATCCCACCAGAACCATCCGCATGGTGGTACCGTTTGCCCCCGGCGGCAACACCGACATCATCGCGCGCTTCATCGTGCCGAAGATGATTGAAGACCTCGGCCAGCAAGTCATCATTGATAACCGCGGCGGCGCCAGCAGCACCATCGGCACCGATATCGCCTCCAAATCACCACCCGACGGTTATACGCTGCTGATGGTATCAACGGCCCACGTCATTAACCCGGCAGTGATCAAGAAGCTGCCCTACGACTCGGTGCGCGACTTCACGCCGATCACGTTGGTGGCCGACGTGCCCAATTCGCTGGTAGTGCATCCGTCGGTGCCGGCGCGCTCGCTGAAAGAATTGATTACGCTCGCCCGATCACGCCCCGGCGAGATGCTGTACGCCACGCCGGGACGCGGCACCTCCACGCATCTTGCGATCGAGATGCTCGCCTCGCGCGCCAAACTCAAACTGATACACGTGCCGTACAAGGGTGTGGGGCCGGCCACGGTGGATCTCGTCGCCGGGCATGTGCACATGCAGTTCGCAGCCATGCCGTCCACCATCCCTTTCGTGCGCGATGGCCGGCTGCGCATGATCGCGCAATCGGGTGCAAAGCGTTCGTCCGCAGTGCCGGACGTGCCGATCATGGCCGAAGCCGGCATGCCGGATTTCGTCGTCTCCAGCGGCTTCGGCATGCTGGCGCCGGGGAACACGCCGCGGCCGATTATCGACCGTGTCAATGCGGCAACACGCAAAGCGCTGGCGCACCCCGACGTCAACAAGGGACTCTCAAGCCAGGGTGCGGAACCGGTCGGCAACTCGCCGGACGAGTATGAGAAATACAATCGCGCGGAGATTGCTCGCTGGTCAAAGGTTGCGCGCGACGCGGGTGTGCTAGCGGAATAAATTCGGCGTAATCCGTAAAAATCTGCACGTTTTAGTCCGCAAGCTGCCCCCTGTCGGCTGATCGTGATGGCCAGTCGCTGTAAAATTGCGTTTTCCCCATTGAGTTCACCATGAACCTCTTCGACTTCCAATTCCCCTATCCCTCTCAACGCATGCCCGTGCTCGCACGCAATTGCGTCGCTACTTCGCAGCCTTTGGCGGCACAAGCCGGCCTGCGCATGATGCTGAAAGGCGGCAACGCCGTGGACGCGATACTCGCCAGCGCGATCTCACTCACAGTGCTGGAACCCACCAGCAACGGCATCGGCAGCGATGCGTTTTGCATTATGTGGGACGGCAAACAACTCAAAGGTTTGAATGCCTCCGGCCGCTCGCCTGCCGCATGGACACCCGACTGGTTCAAGGGCAAATCCGCGATGCCACAGCGCGGCTGGGATTCGGTAACGGTGCCGGGTGCAGTCTCGGCCTGGGTGGAAATGTCCGAGAAATACGGCAAGCTGCCATTCGCCGATTTGTTTGAACCCGCCATCAAATACGCTGCCGACGGCTACATGGTATCGCCGACAATTTCGCGTCTGTGGGCAGGCGGCGCCCAAGAGCTGTACTCGCAGCCTGGTTTCGCGGAAACCTTCATGCCGAATGGCCGTGCAGTTTACGCCGGTGAAAAATTTACCGCGCCTTGGCATGCCAAAACACTGCAACGCATCGCCGAGACCAGGGGCGAAGCATTCTATCGCGGCGACCTTGCGGAAAAAATCGCAGCGTTCTCCAAACAGCACGGCGCGGCGCTGACGCTCGACGATCTCGCCGCACACACGCTCGACTGGGTGGAGCCCATCGGCATAGACTACCGCGGCTACACGCTGCATGAGATTCCACCCAACGGCCAGGGCATCGCTGCGCTGATGGCGCTGGGCATGCTGGAAAACTTCGATGTGGCGTCGCTGCCCGTCGATTCTCCCGACAGTATCCACCTGAAAATCGAGGCGATGAAACTCGCTTTCGCCGACATCAACGAATACGTATCGGATATTTCCACCATGCGCGTCACGCCGGCGCAGATGCTCGACAAGCGTTACCTCAAGGAACGCGCCAAGCTCATCGACATGAAAAAAGCCGGCACGCCGTCGTTCGGCACGCCGAGCAAGGGCGGCACGGTATATCTCACCGCCGCCGATGAATCGGGCATGATGGTGTCGTACATACAATCCAATTTTTCCGGCTTCGGCTCCGGCGTGGTGGTGCCGGGCACCGGCATCAGCCTGCAAAATCGCGGTTCCGGATTCGATCTGAAACCCGGGCACGCCAACATTGTTGCGCCGCGCAAGCGTCCGTTCCACACCATTATTCCGGGCTTTCTCACCAAGGACGGCCAACCGCTGATGAGCTTCGGCGTGATGGGCGGTTCGATGCAGGCGCAGGGCCACATGCAAGTCTTGTCACGCATGGTCGATTGTCACCAGAATCCACAAGCGGCGAGCGATGCGCCGCGCTGGCGCATCGACAGCGGCGTCAGAGTCGGCGTCGAATACGGCGTGCCGGCTGAGACCATCGCGGCACTGAAGGCGCGCGGCCACGACATGCCGCAGGCGGATCGCTGGAGCACCGATTTCGGCCGCGCCCAGCTCATTTACAGAATGGAAGACGGCTATTTCGCCGCTTCCGAGCGGCGTACCGACGGCCAGGCTGTGGGCTACTAGGGAGACCATCATGGCATTCATCCGGCAAATCATTTCACGCGCGTCAGCGGACCGCCTTGAGTTGTTGATTGAGGAGCGCCTGAAGCCCGAAACCGACAAAGCGCGCATTGACCGGCGCATCTGGAACCTCTTCGGCGAAAAATGGGCAGTGCTCTACACCGATCTCTCCGGATTTTCACGCAATGTGTCGGAATTCGGCATCATTCATTTTTTGCAGACCATCTATGAATCACACCGGCTGCTGGTGCCGGTCATCCAGCACGGCAGCGGCGTTCTGCTAAAGACCGAAGGCGACAGCCTGATGGTGATTTACCGCAATGTTGACGACGCCGTGCGCAGCGCCATCGCCATGCAAAACCGCTGCCAGCGCCACAGCAAAGACCTCCCGGCCGAAGACAAGGTTCTGCTGTGCATCGGTATCGGCTACGGCGACCTGCTGCGCATCGGCGATCAGGATGTCTACGGCGCCGAGGTCAACGCCGCATGCAAACTCGGCGAAGACACCGCCCAGGCGCATGAAATCCTGATCACCAGCGCGGTGGCCGACGCAGTGGCACTGCCCACGGGTGCGCAACTCGAAGCATTGACGGATACGCCTGTCGGCATGGGCGCCGCTTTCAGGATGAATTACGAGAATGTGATGCTGTCGGGGTTTCCCAAGCCCGAATAACTGCCAGCGTAAGTGGCGTTTACGCCCGCATTACTCCGCGCGCGCGCCGGAGTCTTTGACCACTTTCGCCCAGCGCTTCGTTTCGGACTGAATGTACGTCGCGAATTGTTCCGGCGTGCTGTGCAGCGCCTCGATTCCGGACTCAAGCAACTTCGCCTTCACGTCCGGCATTTGCAGGATTCTTACCAGCTCGCTGTTCAGCCTCGCAACGATTTCTTTAGAGGTTCCCGCCGGCACGAACACACCGTACCAATTGCGCACCTGAAAGCCCGGCACGCCTGCTTGCTCTATTGTCGGCAGTTCCGGCATCAATTCGAAACGTTTGTCCCCTGTCATCGCAATCGCGCGCACCTTGCCGCCTTTGATCGCACCGATGGCTGTGGAGACGGTGGAAAATACAGTTTGTACATGTCCCGCCATCAGGTCCAGTATGGCCGGGGCGCCGCCTTTGTACGGCACGTGAACCATATTCACACCCGCCAGCGTTTTGAACAATTCGCCCGCGAGGTGGTCGGTAGCGCCGGGACCGGATGAACCGAACGACAATTCGCCGGGGCGCGCCTTCGCGATGGCGATCACCTCTTTCACCGTTTTCGCTGGTAGCGAGGGATGCACCACCAGCACATTCAGCGCGTTGGCCGTCTGCGTCACTGGCAATAAATCTTTCACCGGATCGAACGGCAGCTTTTTGTAAAGACTGACATTGATGGCGATGGGGCCGATGGTACCGAGTACCACGGTATAGCCGTCGGGCGGAGATTTCGCGGCAATATCAACGCCAATATTGCCGCCAGCGCCACCGCGATTATCGACGAGCACTTGCTGATTCAGCGTCGGGCCGAGTTTTTGCGCGATGATGCGCGACGTGATGTCCGCACCACCGCCGGGCGCAAACGGACTGATCCAGCGAATGGGTTTCGTCGGCCAGGTTTGCGCAGCGGCTTGCGCTGCTGCCGCCGCTGCGATCAACGCAAACGCCATGCGCGGCAGCACGGTGACTCCAAAATTATTTAATGGAAACACGTGGTTGCTCATTTACAATTTCAACACCGGTGAATCATCTTCGGCAGTGAGCGCCCTTAGCGTGCGGGAGGCGAATTCTCTCCGGTAAAGTATAGCAATCACCCAAACGGTCGCGGCTATCATCAGCCACGGGTGCAAAAACCAGCCCATCGCCGCCATCGCGAAATAATACGCACGCAACCCCGCATTGAAATGCCCGCCGGCGAACGAGGTAATCTTGGCGATGCGGTTGATGTGCACGGCGAATTGCTCGGGATTCTCCTTGGGCTGCTTGGGCGCGGCGGCAACCAGGATCCCGCAAAAATTGAGCTGGCGGATCGCCCATGAAAACTTGAAAAATGCGTAAACGAAAATAATCACCATCAAGAACATTTTCATTTCCAGCAGCCGCGCCGAAGCCTTCACCGTAAACGGCAGGCCGGACACCAGTTCCTGCGCCTGCTGCACATAGCCCATCGACGCCACCAGCGCGCCCAGAATCAGCATCGTGGTTGACGCAAAAAACTGTGAACTGCGCGTGACGTTGCGCATGACGTTGACGTCGACCATGCGGTTGTCGCGTCCGATCATCTGCAGCATCCACTCGCGGCGAAAGCGGTCCATGGTGTTTTGCAGCGTGGGAATGCTGTGCCCCCGCCAGTCGGAGAAATACACGTAACCCACCCAGCCTGCACCAAACATCACAACCGCCACCACATCCGTCCAGGTCAGATTCAGTTCGTTAAGCATGTGGTCCTGTCATTCCTGTGCGAGCCAACCTGCCTGATGGAACCGGGATCGCTCATCCGCCCGATGCTCCGCAAATATTTCGGCTTCAATTTACGCCTTCTCTCAGATAAACAGCGTTAACACGCCGGTGTAGCCGTACAGGCGATTGTGCGAAATCTCGCCATTGCAAAAAAATCCGACGAGCGGAATGTCGCCGAAAACATCCTGAATCATTTTCAGCTCGCCTTTGCCTTTGCCGAACAGCGATTCGCCGCGGCCGAGACACGAGTAATACACGCCTGCCGACGGTTTGGCGTACAGGCCCTGCTTGATGCTTTCGAGCATGCGCGCCATATCGTCGCGCGCGGTCTTTGCGTCGCGCCGGCAAAACATCAGACTGTCGCCCTTTTTCAGATACTCTCCGATGGCGATGAGCTTGCTCTGCGTGTCGATGCCGACCAGATTGCGCGCCAGATAATCGCCGGTGTCGCTGCCCGGCACTGAAATGCCGGCGAAGATATGGCCGCCGATGCGATTCAGGTCGCCGGCGAGTTTCTCCCCGATATCTTCGAGAAACACATCGAACGCCGGTTTGCCGTCGAGGCTGATTAGCACATTTCGCTGGCAGCCCGTTACCGCGCGCTTGGGGCCGATAGGCGAGCAGCCCTGCGTGAGCCGTGTCGCCACGATCACACTGTCGGAAAATGCCACGCCCGAAACACCTCCTTCAACCACGCGATCGGCGATCTGCAGATTGCGTCCACGCGAACTGACCAGCCCGCCCACCAGAAAACCGCTTTCCACGCGCTTGGCCAGGGCCGGCACCAGGCGCTCCATTTTTTCGGTATGCGGGTCCGCGTGCACAATGGCGAAATTCGGCGCGGCGCCATCGCATTCCATCGCCGCGGTCGCCGCAGCGCCTTCACTCGTCACACCGCTGAACACGCGAAAACTGCTGGCATCAAAATCGCCGGTGAGCGCCACCACTGCAGGTTGATCGAGATATTCCTTGCCGGTAGCGCACACGCCGACACCGACCGCGCCCACCCAGTGCGCGATGCCGGTGCCTGCCTTGAACAGGTCGAGCACGTCCTGGAGTCGATCGGCAATGGCATCAGTTACATACAGAAAACCCAGCGTGCCGGCATTGCTGCCGATCTGCTCAAGACAGGCGCTGGCAGCCTCACGCCAATCGGCGCCGGCCGCGTGCCCGCAACGAAAATCGCTCATATTCAAACCACGCTTTCTGATCTTAGGTGGGGTAACACCATTGAGGTGATTAGTACGTAAATAATTGTTTTAAAACATTTATTTAAGAATAGCTGTTATGACTGGCACGCACTTGGCGGCTTTCTTGCCACAAGGATCGAGAAATATGCGTAAACTGGGACTACAAAAGTTGATTTTTTCTTTTATAATCAATGACAATAGCGTAACTCTTAAAGTGTAGAATCAGCAACTGCTGTTGATCACTGCGGCTTGGCCCAATACTACATCTATCATACAAAAATATGACCTCATCCGTGGTGCAACCTTGACTCAGAGCGAATCCCAGGCACAGCGCGTGCTGGTGGTAGACGACAGCGAAACCATCCGCCGCAGTGCGGAAATCTTTTTGAAGCAAGCCGGATTTGAAGTCATCATGGCCAGCGACGGCTTCGATGCGCTGGCCAAAATCTGCGACCACCAGCCCGATCTGATTCTGGTGGACATCATGATGCCCAAGCTTGACGGGTATCAGACCTGCGCGATCGTCAAACAACATCCGGCTTATGCCAGCACACCGGTCATCATGCTTTCCAGCAAGGATGGCGTATTCGACCGTGCGCGCGGCCGTATCGCCGGATCAGACCAGTATTTGACCAAACCCTTCACGCGAGACGGATTGTTAACTGCAGTAAATACCCAACTGCATCCGGCAGCAAGCTCATGAGCGGCGACAATCGCACCAGCCTGCTGATGCTGGTCCGTCCCCAGATCGATGCCACGCTGGGGCAGGCGCAGGACGCCATGGCCAAGCATGTGGCGCAGGTCGCCGGCAACTCAGCGCTGGGCGCCTGTCCGCTCCAATTGCATCAGGTATATGGCGCCCTGCGCATGGTACGCCTTGACGGCGCCACTCGCTATTGCACGGAACTCGAAGCCGCGCTGCGCAATGCAATGCGTTCAGCGGCGGCGGACAAAGCAGAAATCCAGAGCATCAGTCGTGCCATCACCGCCTTGCGCGAATTTGTCAGTGATGTCGCCGGCGGTGGTGCCTATGTGCCAGTGCGCCTGTTCCCCGCTTACCGCGAACTGGCACGCGTCAGCGGCAATGAATCCGCCACCGAAAAAGACCTGTTTTTCCCCGATGCCACCGATGACACGCCCGTACATCCCGAACCGCGCAGCATCACGCCGGGGGTGTTGCCCGCGCTGCTCAAGGAATTGCGCTCGCGCTATCAGCGCGGCCTGCTGGCCTGGCTCAAGGAAAGCGCCAAACCCGATGGCCTCGCGCAAATGCGCGACGTGCTTGACACCCTGCACAGGATCGCCGCGCAACTGCCCGAACCGCAAGGATTATGGTGGGCGTCGGTGGCCCTGATCGAAGCAGCGATGGCAGCCGTCCCGGATACTCAAATGGGTGACTGGATCGCGCGCGTAAAGCCGGTATGCAGCCGTATCGATTTTCTGCTGCGCGATCTAGCCACAAAGCCCGATGCCGATGCCAATCCGGTGCAACGCGATGTACTCTACGCCATTGCCATTTCGCGCGTGGCGACGCCGCGCCTGCGCGATGTACGTGCATGTTTTCACCTCGACAGCCTGTTCCCCATGGCGCAAATTGCCGGCGCTGGTGCGTCCGGCAGCCTAAAACCCGCGCTGGATGATGCGCGTTCACGCTTCGAGAACCTCAAGGACACCTGGACCGAATACGCTTCCGGCGAGCCGAAACGACTGCAACGGTTTCGCGACATGCTGATTCCGCTGACGGCAAAGACGCGCGAACTCGGCAACGCCCCGCTGGTGCAATTGCTGGAGGCTATCACTGCCGCGACGGCGCATCTGCCCGATCCGTATCCGCTGGACGGCCAGATCATGTCTCTCGAAATGGCCTCGGCGCTGCTGATGGCGGAAAACATCGTCCATCACTTCGACGCGCTGCCCGACGACCTCGAACAGCAGGTCACCATCATGCGCGGCTGGCTGACCGAGGCCGCGCAGGGCAAAACCACAACCACTTCGCCGCCAGGCCTGCGCGCCGATATTGTGCAGAAAGTTAACGATGCGAAACTGCGCATCGTCACCGCGCGTGAAATCCTGAAAAGCCTCGGCCAGGTGGAGAAAACCGTCGAAGCGTTCACGCGCGACCACACAAAATACGAATCCTTGCTGCCTCTGGTGGCCACCATGCGGCAGGTCAGTGGCGTGTTTCAGGTGTCCAATCAGAAGCGCGCGGCGCGCCTGGCGTCCTTGTGCCAACGGTTGATCGAGCGTTGCGCAAACCCGGCGCACGTCGCTCTGGAGCAGGACGTCGAATGGGTTGCCGAAATCCTTGGCAGTCTCGGCTTTTATCTGGAACCGTGCCTGCAGGGAAAACTGCCCGCCGAGCGTGCGGTCAATATGTTCTTCACCCGCTATGAGCAACGAGCAGGCAATGACGCCCTGCTCTTGCTCACGCAGTCGATACCGGTAGCGCCGGCAACCGCAGGCGAACCGCCGCCTGCCGCAGCCACAGCGCCGGCCACGGTACAGATGCCGCCAGTTGCGCCGGCACGCGATGCCCTCGACCGCGAAATGCTCGAGGTGTTTCTCGAAGAAGCCAACGAGGTGCTGGCCGCTATTGAAACAGGCGTAGTGCAATTACGCGCGCGCGACAGCGATCATGATGCGCTATTGAGCGTGCGCCGCGCCTTTCACACACTGAAAGGCAGCGCGCGCATGGTGGGCCTGTCCGCGTTTGGCGAGTGCGCATGGGAAATGGAACAGGTGATGAATCACTGGCGCGCGCAGTCGCTCGCAGCCACGCCGGCGCTGCTGGCGCTGGTAAGGAACGCGCGCGAACTGCTGTCGGAATGGACCTACGCCTTGCAGGGCGAGGAAGACCCCGGCGTCGACGCTGACGGCATCGCCACACGCGCGCGCGAACTGCGCGGCGAACCTGCGATTACAGAACCGTCGACGGCCCCCGAACCGATTGCGCCAGTCGCCCCAGATGCTGCACCGGCTGCCGCTGCAGCGCCGGCGGCAATCGCGCCGCCGATGGAGCCCGCCGCCGAGTCCGACGCGCCGCTGCCAGAAGCCTTCATGACGCTTGCGATGTCGGAGCGCGCCGCCACGCCTGCTGAAAACGAGCCGCTCTCACCCGCAGCGATATGCGATCAGGCGCTCGCTGATCTTGGCGACCGGCTCGCGTGGCTCAATGGACTGGTCGATGAAATTCGCGAACAGGCCGCCGTCGATCCGCAGGCGAATTCACGGCTGCGGGAGATCGCGCACATGATGCAGGAGAGCATGGCTGAAGCCGGCGCGCTGCACCGCACCCTCAGCGATCACCTTGCAGCGCTCAAGAACAACCCGTAGCTAGTGTTCTTTCGCAGGCGGGTTGGTGAGCCGCTCGGTATACGCGATCGCCACTGCCGACAGCACAAATGTCAGATGAATGATGGTCTGCCACATCATCGTTTTCTGGTCGAGTTTGGCGGCGTTGATGAAGGTCTGCAACAAATGTATCGACGAGATGCCGATGATCGCGGTGGCAAGCTTTACCTTCAGAACACCTGCATTCACATGTGACAGCCACTCCGGCTGGTCGGGGTGATCTTTCAGATCGAGCCGCGACACGAAGGTTTCCCAGCCACCCACGATGACCATCACCAGCAGATTGGAAATCATCACCACGTCGATCAGGCCGAGCACGATCAGCATGATCTGCGCCTCGGTGATGTTGTTGGATGTCATCTCGTGAATAAGATGCATCAACTCGCGCCAGAACTGCCATACATACAGCGCTTGCGCCGCGATCAAACCCACATACAGCGGGGCCTGCAACCAGCGGCTCATGAATATCCATTTCGGCAGCGGCCGCAATGCATCTCCTTTTCTGCGCCGTCCCTCGGGTGGATGTTTTTGTTGGCTCATATTCCGCTCATTTTCCTGTTTACCAGCGCCCCAGCCGCTTCGCGCAACCTCAGGGCCAAAACGCGCTATATTGTCTACACTTTCCAAAACATTGCAACCCGATTCATTCAAAGTTCTCCTTCTATGCGTAGCCTGTTCATCATCCTGGCGTTTTTTGTGGTAGCGACCCATGCAGCGGCACAGGCGTGGCCCGCAAAACCGGTGCGCATCGTTTCGCCGTTTGCACCCGGCGGCGGCAACGATACGCTGTCGCGCATCCTCGCGGCGTCTTTGACCGCGCGGCTGGCACAGCAGGTGGTGGTGGAAAACCGCCCCGGCGCGAATACCATTGTCGGCACCGAACTGGTGGTGAAATCCACGCCCGATGGCTACACGCTGATCGTGCTGCCGAACGCAATCACCATCAATCCGCACCTGTATCGCAAGCTGCCGTTCGATGTGACGAAAGACCTGGCGCCTGTCACGCAGATCGGAACCAGTCCGCTGATACTCGTGGTGCATCCGTCGCTGCCGGTGAGAAGCACAAAGGATTTTCTCGCGCTGGCACGCGCCAAGCCCCATGAATTGACCAACGGTTCGTCGGGCAACGGCTCGCTCGGCCACCTCGCCGGCGCGCTGCTGGGCGTGATGACGGGCACGTCGCTGGTGCATGTGCCGTACAAAGGCACGGCGCTGGTGGTCACGGAACTGATCGGCGGCCAGATTGTGCTGTCATTCGCCTCCGCGCTTACCGTGGTGCCGCACATCCGCTCCGGCCGCTTGCGCGCCATCGCAGTCAGTGGCCCCAGGCGTTCGTCCGCGCTGCCCGAAGTACCTGCCATTGCTGAAACCGTTCCGGGCTTTTCCGCCGAGTTGTGGTACGCCCTGTTTGCGCCCGCCCATACGCCCATCGACATCATCAATCGATTGAACCGCGAAATCGGCGGGATACTAGCGCAGGCCGAGATCAAGGAAAAATTAACCGATCAGGGTGTCGAAGCGCTCACCGGCACGCCGCAGGACATGGTGAAGTTGATCGCCGGCGATCTCGATAAATGGGCGAAAGTAGTCAAAGCCACGGGTGCACGCATCAATTGAATGCAAGCCGGGAAAATACACTTTATTTTATGTTTTAAAAACAGATACTTATGCAACCATTCGCGCTGGTGTTCGCCGTTGCCGCTGTCACCCTGCCCGCCCTCGCTGCCGATAACTATCCGACACGCCCGATCCGCCTGATCGTGCCTTACGGCGCGGGTGGCAATGCCGACATTCTGGGCCGCATCGTTGGTGCACGGCTGGCGGAAGCGCTGGGCCAGCCGGTGATTATCGATAACCGTCCCGGCGCGAGCGGCCTGCTCGGTTCTGAAATCGTTGCACGCTCAGCACCTGATGGACACACGCTGCTGTGGGTTGCCAATGGTCACGCCACCAATCCCGTCGTGATCAAGAAAATGCCATTCGATCCGCTCAAAGACCTGGCATCGGTCAGTCTCACCAGTTCAACACCGATGTTGCTGGTGACGCATAACGGATTGCCGGCCGACAACATGAAAGGATTCATCGCGCATGCCAAGTCGCGTCCCGGCCAGATCAACTACGCCACCTCCGGCAACGGTTCGCCGAATAATCTCGCTGGTGAACTGCTCAACCTGATGGCGGGCATCGCCCTCACCCACGTGGCCTACAAAACCACGCCGCAAGCCACCACCGATACCATAGCCGGCCATGTGCAATCCGCGATGGCAAGCCTGACTTCGGTGCTGCCGCACGTGCGCAGCGGCAAGCTGAAAGCGCTAGGCACCACCGGACCACAGCGTTCCACGCTCGCGCCGGAAGTCCCTGCCATCGGCGAAACCGTGCCGGGCTATCAGGCGAATATCTGGAATGGCCTCATCGTGCCTGGCGCAACGCCCAGAGCCATCGTCACGCGGCTGAATCAAATCCTCGTGCAACAACTCAAACTGCCCGACATGCGTGAGCGCTACGCCACGCTGGGCGCCGAAGTGCTCACCAGCACGCCCGAGGAATTCGACGCTTTCATCCGCGGCGAAATGGCGAAGTGGGAAAAAGTCATCAAAGCGTCCGGCATACGAACCAACTGAAGTCCGCACGCACCCATCCTGCTACCATAGTAGTGTCCGCCGTCCAGGAGCATCGTCATGCCCGACATTCCGAAAAGCATACGCATTACCGAAGAGGGTCCGCGCGAAGGATTTCAGATCGAACCGGGGCCTATCCCCACTGCGCGCAAGCTGGAACTCATCCACGCGCTGGCATGCACGGGCCTGAAGCAGATGCAGATCACCTCGTTCGTCAATCCGCAAAAAGTACCGGGCATGGCCGATGCTGAAGCCGTGGTTGAAGGTTTGAAGCCGGAACCTGGTGTGGATTATCACGGCCTGTGGCTCAACGAAAAAGGTCTGCAGCGCGCGATGGCGAGCGGCAAGCTGCATCTCGAAGGCAAGGTCAACATGTATCCGTCGGCAACCTTCCTGATGAAAAACCAGGGGTGCACGCAGCAGCAGTATCGCGAGATCGCTGGGCGCCTGATCGAAATGTACAAGGGCTACGGCATCCCGATGGAAAAAGGCTCGATCTCCTCGGCATGGGGTTGCAACTTCGAGGGCGGCGTCAGCAGCGAGCGTGTGGTCGAACTGGTCGGCGATTTGATGGATCTGGGCGCGGAACACGGCGTCGCTATTAAAACCGTTTCGCTCGCTGATACCATGGCGTGGGCCACACCGCTCGGTATCAAGCGCACCATTGGCGCGGTGCGTGAAAAATTTCCCGACCTGCGCTTGAGCCTGCATTTGCACGACACGCGCGGCATGGCCATCGCCAACGCTTACGCCGGCATGGAAATGGGCGTGGACCAGTTTGATTCCTCCGTCGCCGGCCTCGGCGGCTGCCCGTTCGGCAAGCATAAAGGCTCCGCCGGCAACGTATGCACCGAAGACCTGGTGCTGATGTGCGATGAAATCGGCGTGGAAACCGGCGTCGATCTCGAAGCGCTTATTGATGCCGCAGCACTTGCCGAAGACATCGTGGGACACCCGTTGCCCGGCTCGGTGATGAAAGGCGGCAGCCTGAAATCGCTGCGCGACAAACTCGCGGTACACTGATGTCGTCACGCACGCACATACACCTGCTCGGCGATATCAACCTGCTCGGTGTCGAAGACGCCACGGTCCCGTTTCACAAAGTCGCCCCCGCCCTTAAAGGCGCTGACGCCGTGTTCGCCAATCTCGAATGCTGTTTGTTCGATCCCGCTGAAAAACGCGAAATGATGCGTGACGATCAATCAGGCTTCGAAGGCCTGTACGCGCCGCCCGCGACGGGCGAAGCGTTGCGGCTGGCCGGCGTGCACGTGGTTGGCAACGCCAACAATCAGAATTACGGCGCGCCAGCGATACTCGCTTCCAACCGGTGTCTCGATGAACTGGGCATCGCGCACGCCGGCACCGGCCCCAATATCGCAGCAGCGCGCGCGCCGGTCATCATAGAATGCAAAGGCCTGAAAATTGGTTTTATCCAGCGCACGTCGCAATACTGGCCGAACAATCACGAAGCCGGCGAACGCGCGGCGGGTGTCGCCGCCATGAAAGCGTACACCGCCTACCAGCCGCCCTATTACAAGGACAACAGGATTCCGCCGAATCGCCCCGGTGCGCCGGCAAAAGTGATCACGTGGACCGATCCGGACTATCTCGCAGAGCTCAAAACCGATATCGCCGCGTTGAAAAGCCGATGCGACATCGTGATCTCGTCACATCACTGGGGCTACGCCGAGGAAGTGCTTCAGTATCAGCGTGAACTCGCTCATGCGGCTATCGACGCGGGTGCCGACATCATCATGGGCCACGGCCCGCATTTCCCGCTGGCAATCGAGTTTTATAACGCAAAGCCGATTTACTACGGACTCGGCATGTTTTGTTTCATCCGCAGCAACAAGAAAGCGCATCGCGGCTGGACCGGCATGGCCGGGCATCTCACGTTTGAACGCAAGACGCTGACGGAAACCGCGTTTTCCATCGTGCGGCAAAATGAGAGTGGCGAGGTACTGCTGTCGCCGGCACCAGGCGAAACCGAAGCCATTGCGCGCGTCGAAAAACTATCGCAGATGTTCGGCACCAGACTGCGCACGGAAGGCGATCGGGTTCGCGTGACACCCGCGTGAGTTCTGCGGCTTTTCTCGCAATGCGCTATGAATAAAATACATTTAAAAACATATAGTTACATATTTATAGTTGTTGGTTTGACGATCGGTTGTACGCACGCAGCCACGCCCTACCCCACCAAAGCCATTCGCTTCGTCGTCGGCTTTCCGCCCGGCGGAGGCAACGATGCGATGGCGCGATTATTCGGCCAGCGCTTTGCCGAACGCTTCGGCCAGTCCGTGGTTATTGACAATCGTCCCGGCGCCGGCGGCAATCTCGCCGCAGAAATGGTCGCGAAAGCCGCTCCGGATGGTTACACCATTTTAGTCATCTCCAGCAGTCATCCGATACAAGGCCTGCTCAAAAAACATCTGCTCTACGACCCTATTCGTGATTTCAGCGGCGTGGCGCAACTGGTGCATTACCGGTCGGTACTGGTCACGCATCCGTCGGTAGGCGCCGCCACGGTACGCGAGCTGATCGCCCTGACGAAAGCGAAGCCCGGTCAAATCAATTTTGTTTCGCCCGGCGTCGGCACGGGTGCGCATCTGGCCGGGGAGCTGTTTCGTTACATGACGGGCGTGAATATCGCGCACATCCCGTACAAAGGCACCGGACAGGCTACTACCGACCTCATGGGCGGACGCGTGCAGATGATGTTCACGCCCACGCTCGCTGTCGTACAACACGTGCAGGCGGGCCGCTTGCGCGCGCTGGGCGTCACCAGCGTGACACGCTCGCGCGTGATGACGGATTTACCCACACTCGCCGAAGCCGGCGTGACCGGTTACGAATTCGGCGCGTGGTACGGCATCCTTGGCCCCGCGCGCATGCCTGCCGACGTTGTCAACAGACTGCACGCGGAATCACAACGCGCGCTGCAAGCGCCGGACATCAAGGACCGCCTGAACGCCGAAGACCTCGACCCGGCCAACGTCACGCCGGCGCAACTTGACGATATCCGCAAGGCGGAACTGGCCAAGTGGAGCAAAATCGTAAAGCAGCTGGGTTTGCAGTTCGACTAGCAACAACGCGTGCCGCCAGGTAAAGCAGGTCACGCAGCCATTTTCCATCGCGCGGCACCCGAGTTGCCGCGACCGGTTTTTACCTTCATGGCCGGCGCACCCATCCAATAACCGTTCATGCTGGCTGATCTGATACAGGATGTCATCCAGAAGTTTGAGCTTGAAGCCACACGCAAGGGTATCGAACTTCGTGCGGAAATGCCGATGGAAGCACCGCTCGTCATCGGGGATATCGGCTTGATAGAGCGCGTACTCAGAAATCTGATCGACAACTCGCTGCACTTCACGCCCGCAGGCGGTAGCAACTGGCTTACGCAGGCAAGCCCCCCTCCTTCAATGCGATACCGCAGCAGGCAGTGAATGATTTCAGTTGCTGCCCCGGTTCATTGGTTCTGCGCTGCCAGATGAATCTGGATATCCATGAGTGGGCGAAGCGCGAACTATGCCTGCCCTAATGTGTCGCCCAGCCCAAGCGGGCCGATGCCAATACCATGCAACCCTTGTTCAAAAATGTAGTCAAATGGAGTAGCCTTGGTTGGGGCCGGCGTTGCGAAAAGCCGGCGCGCCAGAATGAAGCGCTATGGCATGACAAAGGAGACCTTGATGAAAAAAACACTCGTCAGCAGGACAATCGCCGCACTGCTTGTGCTCGCAGCCCTTGCCGGGTGCGGGCCAATCGTTCAGGAAACCGCGATGGAGTGGATGGCGCGGCAGCCGGTGTTTACCGACAATCCGTAGCCTGGCATCCGGCCGCGATTCGCGCCGATACCACAGGCCGACAGCAGTTTTTCACCGGAAATCACCTGCGGGCAGTCACGCCGGTGCCAACTCGCGTTCGCGTGCAAACTGTAACGTCACCAGCGCCACGCGCCTGCCCAGGTGCTCGGCGGTCTTCAACTCGCTGTCGATGATGGCATCCGCGCCTTGATCAGCGTTCGATTGCGTCAGCGCACCGGTGGAACTGCCGAGTCGATTCAGGTCGTTAACGCTGCCTTTGCTGGAATTGTTGCCCGGCAGCACCCCGAGGCCGGCCCAGATCATGCCGTGCTGCATGGCAAACGTAAACAACTGCGTCAGCGTATTGAATTTATCGCCACCCTGACTACCCGAATGCGTGAACCCAGCAGCGATCTTGTCTTTCCAGCCCTGCGTGGCCCAGATTTTCGAGCTGGCATCCATGAACGCTTTGAACGGCGCGGACGCGCTGCCCATGTACGTGGGCGCACCGAAGACAATGGCATCGGCATCGTTCAGATCGTCCCAATGCCTGTCAATATCCGTCACCGAAATCAGCTTCGCCTCGACGCCGCCGACGCTCGCCGCGCCACGCGCAACTGCCTTCGCCACCGCCGCCGTATGACCGTACCCGCTGTGATACACCACCGCAACTTTATTCATGATGCTTCCTTTCATTGATTGAATATTGAAACCACTGTAACCGCTAAGCCAGATCGAACAGCAAAACTTCCGCGCTGTCGGCAGCATCAAATACGATGCTGCTTTCGCTGCTGATGCGCGCGCCGTCGCCGCCGGATAGCCGTTCTCCGTTAACCGTAATGGCGCCGCGCGCCACATGCACGTATGCCTTGCGTCCAGCCGCCAGCGCGTGCGTGACCTCGTCCACGCCGTCAAGCAACGCTGCGTATACCCGCGCGTCCTGATGAATCTTCACCGAACCGTCACTGCCATTGGGCGAGGCGATCAGGCGCAGGCGCCCGCGCTTTTCATCGTCGGTGAAGTGCTTTTCCTCGTAGCCAGGTTCGATGCCGCTCACGTTGGGCTCGATCCAGATTTGCAGCAGATGCACCGGCTCGGACTGCGAGGCGTTGAATTCGCTGTGCCGTACACCACTACCTGCGCTCATGCGCTGCACGTCGCCGGGACGGATTACGGAACCGTTGCCCATGCTGTCCTTGTGCTGCAAAGCGCCATCAAGCACATAGGTAATGATTTCCATGTCGCGGTGGCCGTGCGTGCCAAAGCCCTGCCCCGGCTGCACGCGATCGTCGTTGATCACGCGCAGGTCGCCGAAGCCCATATGCTCCGGGTCGCGATAATCCGCAAACGAAAACGTGTGCCAGGTATCCAGCCAGCCGTGATTGGCATGGCCGCGGTCTTCACTCCTGCGTAACGTCAACATGTCGCCTCCTTCAAAATTGGGTCATAACCGCTGAATGCGTATCGGCATAATAGGGCTCAGCTTTTGCCACGGATAGCGGAATAAAATGATATACTCATGCAAATTTATTGAATTAACTATTTGTTTAAAAACATATAGTTATATTATATCTAAGTATGAGAATGCGACTTTCAATCGACGCCCTCTTGGTGCTCGACGCCATCGACCGCAAAGGCAGTTTTGCGGCGGCGGCGCACGAACTGCATCGCGTACCGTCCGCCATCACTTACGCCGTGCAAAAGCTCGAAGAAGACCTTGACGTGCTGCTGTTCGACCGGCGCGGCCATCGCGCGGCACTCACTGCCGCAGGACGTGAGCTGCTTACCGAGGGCCGACACATCCTGCGCGCGGCAGGCGCGCTTGAGGCGCATGTAAAGCGCGTTGCCACCGGCTGGGAAGCGGAGCTGCGCATCGCCTACGACGACATCATTCCGGCGCGCGCCATGCTTGCACTCGCGCTAGATTTCCATCAGCAGCAATGCGGCACGCGCCTGCGCATCGCCGCCGAAGTTTTCGGCGGCTGCTGGGATGCGCTCGCATCGGGACGCGCGGATCTGGTGATCGGCGCCTCCGGCGATGGACCTTCCGGCGGCGGCTACACCACGCGACCGATGGGCGACGTGGATTGGGTGTTCGCCGTCGCGCCCGGGCACCCGTTGGCGACGGCGCCCGAACCGTTAAAGCCGGATGACATCCTCGCGCACCGCGCGATAGTCGTGGCGGATAGTTCACGCAACCTGCCCCCGCGTACGGCGGGCCTGCTCACCGGGCAGGAAACACTTACGGTGCACAACATGGCGGCAAAGCTGCTCGCACAGCAGCTGGGGCTGGGCGTGGGTCATCTGCCGCGCGTCGTGGCCGAGCGCGAAGCCGCCGCAGGCACATTAGTCGTCAGACAAACTGACGAAGGGCGCTTGAGTACGCGGCTTTACCTCGCCTGGCGCAGCGGACGCAAGAACAAGGAAGGCAAAGCACTGACATGGTGGGCCAAACAAGTGGAGGCAAAAGGCTGGCTGGAGCGGGCAATGCAGCAGCTCACAGCTTAAGCTGGGTTCCCAGTTCGATCACGCGATCCGGCGGAAGTTTGAAATACTCGGCCGCCGATGGCGCGTTGCGCTGCATCCAGCGAAACACTTCGCGCCGCCACGTGAAGAGCCCTCGTTGTTGCGCTCGCGCGATGGTCGATTTGCCGAGGAAAAACGTCGTCTCCTCGAGCTCACAGCGCAGCCCGCGCTGGCCCAGCAACTTGAGCACATGCATCGCGTCGGGATCTTCCATGAAGCCGTAGCGCACGATGACCTGATAGATGCTTTGCGGCACCAGCATGTTCACCTCGATTCGCTCTTCGTCTTCGACCCGCGGCACATCCTCGGTCGTCATCGTGAGAAACACCACCCGCTCATGCAATACCTTGTTGTGCTTGAGGTTATGCAGCAGCGTGGTCGGAACGACTTGCGTGTTCGAGGAAAAGAACACTGCTGTTCCCGGCACGCGCATCACCGAGTCAAGGTGCTCGCAAAATCCTTGGAGCGGGACATTCTTGCCCGAAGAAGCCGCAGTCAGGACTTCGGTGCCACGCTTCCAGGTTGTAAGCAAGGTAAAAATAGTCAGGCCGCACAAAATCGGGAACCAGCCGCCCGCGGCGATCTTGGTGGTGTTGGATGCGAAGAACATCATTTCTGCCAGGAAGACTACCAATAACACGCCGAGCACTAACACCCGCGCACGCCCGCCCATCGCAATCACCACCAGCGCAACCAGCGCGGTCTCCAGCGCCATGGTCGCCGAAACGGCAATACCGTAAGCCGCCGCAAGATGGCTCGACGAACCAAACCCCAGCACCAGCAGCACAACAATCACCAGCATCAGCCAGTTGAGCCGGCCGATGTATATCTGTCCGCGCTCGGTTTCGGAAGTGTGCGTCACCGGCACGCGCGGCAGATAGCCCAGGCGCGATGCCTGCTGCGTGACCGAAAATGCGCCGGAGATCGTCGCCTGAGAAGCAATCACGGTGGCAATGGTCGCCAGCCCCACCAGCGGCAGCAGCCAGTCAGACGGCGCCAGCAGATAGAACGGGTTTTTCACTGCTGCCGGATTGCGCAACACCAGCGCACCCTGCCCCAGATAATTCAGCATCAGCGCCGGCAGCACCAGGCCGAACCACGCAATGCGTATCGGCTTGCGGCCGAAATGCCCCATGTCGGCATACAGCGCCTCACCGCCGGTTAGCGCCAGAAATACCGATCCCAGCGCGACAAACGTCAAGGCGGGCGAATTCACCGCGAAGCGCACCGCGTAGCCGGGATCGAGCGCACGCAGAATGGCAGGTGTCGCCAGTATGCTCATTACGCCCAGTCCGCCGATGACAACAAACCAAATCAGAGTGACCGGTCCGAACAAACGGCCGATTTTTCCAGTGCCATGCGGTTGCAGCGCAAACAGCCCGATGATGATCGCAATCGTCGCGGGCACGACCCAGCGTTCCAGCGCCGGGGTGGCAACCGAAATACCCTCCACCGCTGAGAGCACCGATATCGCCGGCGTGATCACTGCATCGCCATAGAACAGCGATGCCGCAAACACTGCAATCACTGTCGCAGCGCCGGACAGCTTGCGATTATTGCGGAACAACTGGGACGCCAGAGCCAGCAGCGCCAGCACGCCGCCTTCGCCCTTGTTGTCGAAGCGCAGCACGAACAACACGTATTTCACCGACACGATCAGCATCACCGCCCAGAAAATGAGCGAAAGCACGCCGAACACATTGGCTTCATTCAGAGGCAGAGGATGCGCGCCGCCAAAGGCTTCCTTGAAGGCGTAGAGCGGACTAGTGCCGATGTCGCCAAATACCACGCCGAGCGCGCCGAGCGATAGTGCAGCCAGCCTGCGGTCGCGAGCAGCGTGCCCGTGCGATGCATTTTGAACCACGAACGAATGACTCCCTGTTGCAGCAATGCTGCAAATGCGAATGTACTACGCTTGACGAACAGATGCCAAATCCGGCGGTGGGCAGCCCATGATACCAATTGCAGACAAAACGCCATTGGCGTAGGGTACATCAGCACCCCGCTTTGGATCGCATGACGGGAAAACCCATACAGGATTATCATGAATCTCGACCGAGTCCCCTCCGGGCGCGATGTGCCCGACGATGTCAACGTGATCATCGAAATCCCGATGAACGCGCCACCCATAAAATATGAAGTCAACAAGGAAACCGGAGCGATGTTCGTCGACCGCTTCATGTGGACGGCAATGCATTACCCGTGCAACTACGGCTACATTCCGCGCACGCTGGCGGGCGACGGCGATCCGGTGGACGTGCTGGTGCTCTCGCCGGTGCCGCTGATCACCGGCGTGGTGGTGCGTTGCCGGCCGGTCGGCATGCTCAAGATGGAAGACGATGCCGGCGACGACACCAAGCTGCTCGCGGTGCCGGTTGATAAACTCACGCCGCTCTATCGCACGATACGCTCGCCGCGCGATTTACCGGAAGCCACCATTGCGCAGATCACGCATTTTTTCCAGCATTACAAAGACCTCGAACCCGGCAAGTGGGTGAAGGTCATCGGCTGGATGGACGCGAAAGCAGCGAAGAAAGAAATCCTCTCCGGCATCAAACGCTACAAAGGCGCGAAGACAAAACCGAAGTTTTGATCCGCATCACGCATTGTCGTTCGGGCTGAAAATGCCGCAGGATGCGCCTACGGCGGAAAGCGTTACGAAGCGGCGGGGAGCAGTGGCCGATGACCATTCCCGTTTGCACGCGTCCGTCTGGATCGCCGCTCGTCTTGACTCGGCCGGCCGCGATGGGAGAACACACCCGCAATCGCAACCAGAAAAGGCAACAGCAGCAGGAAATCCAGGGGGAGCGATACCAGCCAATCCTGAAATTCAGTGATGGTTTTCCTCAGGAACATGTTGCACCTCCCGTTCAAAACGACGTAATACCTGCGCCAGCACGGTCGTCTCGCGCTCGTATCCACCAAACGACGGCTCATTCATCCCTTCAGGTTGGCCGGCGCCACGCGCGCCGGCGAAACCGTGCCTGATGCATGATCATGCACATGGGTGGCGACGCGGCGGCGCACTTTACGGGAATTTGTCCAGTACCCCGCGCCGAGCACGCCTGCGATAGCCGCGATATAGAGCAAGGCAATATAGTTGCCGGCCATCGCCACATATTCCTTGACGAGCGGCTCGCCGGTCATCATCTTCACGCCCGTCCACAGCAACACAGTGGCACCGATATAGACAATCGACGGATAGCGCTGCACGAATTTGAGGATGAGCTGACTGCCCCAGATCACGATCGGAATACTGATCAGCAGGCCCAGCACCACCAGCAGAAAGCTGCCATGCGCGGCGCCCGCAACTGCAAGCACGTTATCCAGCCCCATCACCGCATCGGCAACGACGATGGTTTTCATCGCACCCCAAAAACTCGCGCTCGAAGCAATTTGGTGGCCCTCGTCGTCGTCCTGGTTTAACAGCAACTTGTAGGCGATCCAAAGCAGTAGCGCGCCGCCAGCCAACAGCAAGCCCGGAACCTTGAGCAGCCATACCACCACGACCGTCATTGCCGTTCGCACCACGATGGCTCCGACCGTGCCCCAGACGATGGCCTTGCTGCGTAATTGGTCGGGCAGATTGCGCGCAGCCAGTGCGATCACGATAGCGTTGTCTCCCGCCAGCACGAGATCAATGACGACAATAGCCAGCAGCGCCGAGAAAAATTCAGGTGAGAACAGTGCCATTTCAAGGTTCTCCGTTTGCAGTTCAGTCCGTTGTTAACGAATCCTTGCCGGACACAAACGGAAACAAGACCCGCCGCGCCCGGCTAAGGTCTCGCTCACAACCAGACCCTGATCTGGCTGCCAGCAGAACCGGGGCTCGCGCCCGTATTGACGGCTCTGCTGCTTAGAGCTACTCCCCTCATTGAGGATTTACCCGCCGCATCCCATTTCTATTGCTTGGCGCGACGGAGCGAAGTATGGCGATGTAAAGCAAGCGTGTGAAATGAAGTTCTGTAATATAAATTGTTGTTTTTGTTTATAAATCATTCAAAGAATAATCCATGCCATTACCAATCTTGATGCTTCGGCGCTCGTAATAGTGGCTATTCATCGACACGGCTATTGACGATAGTGATGGCGGATGCAACACTATCCTTGCGTCAGCGTTTGGACGCACCCTCCAAAGGGGAGTAGCTATCGCAGCCTGAGCACCGGCTGTGACCGTTGGGCCGTCATTACGGGAACCCCGGTTCTCCGGTCCAGCAGGCAACCTCAACGTTCAAGTTTGCGCGTTGTTGTCAGCGAGACCTTTGCCCAGACAGGCAAAGGTCATTTTTTTGCGGCCTTCAAGCTGTCCGAGGTGAAGGCCGCTGTGCTTTTGGGCACAGCGCAATGACAACGTACGCATTACAAGAGGATTGCCATGACTCAAAGCAAGATACGCCGTTACCTGCGCCACGGAACGCTCCCGCAATTGAGCGTGTTTGAAGCGGTTGCACGGCTCGGTAGTTTTACCCGCGCTGCCGAAGAACTGTATATGGCGCAACCCACCGTTTCAGTGCAGATCAAAAAACTGAGTGAGACCATCGGCCTTCCGGTACTGGAACAGGTCGGCAAAAACGTGCGCCTGACGTCCGTCGGCAGGGAGTTGCAGGCGGCATGCAGCGAAATCTTCAATACGCTGACACGCTACGAGCAGAAGGTCGCCGACATGCGCGGCATGCAAACCGGCTCGCTACATATTGCTGCCAGCACGGTAGCGAAATATTTCGCCACGCGCAGCCTCGCAGAATTTCTCAAAGCGTACCCTGGCATCGATGCCAAAATGCACGTAGGACACCGCCAATCGCTGCTCCACCGCATCGGGGAAAACACCGACGACCTGTATCTGATGATGAATCCGCCGAGCAGCGATGAAGCGGTCAGCTTGCGCCTGCTGTCCAACCCCATCATGGTGTTCGCTCACGCGGATCACCCGCTTGCCGGCGAGAAAAATATTCCCTTCTCGCGCCTCATGCAAGAACCGCTGCTGGTGCGCGAACCCGGATCAGGCACACGCATGACCACCGACCGCTTGTTCCGCGAGCGCGGTCTTACACCAACCATTCGCATGGAACTGGGCAGCAGTGAAGCTATCCGCGAATCGATACGTGCCGGGCTGGGCATTTCCATACTGTCGCGCCATGCGATTGACGACGAAGTCGAACCGGGCCTCATCACGCTTGACGTCGAAGGCTTCCCGCTCGAATCGCACTGGCATCTGGTGTACCCGGTCGGCAAGCAACTGTCGTTTATCGCGCAGACGTTTCTCGATTTTGTGCGCAAGGAAGCACAACGACTGGCATCCGCCTACGCCTGAGCAATTCATTGAGACGGCACGGCGATGCCCTTTCGAGAGATTGTGATGAATGAAGCAGTAGCAATTCGCCGGAGCATTCTGGTTGTGGAAAATCACATCAATGGCATATCAGTTCGAACCCGTATGCCGTGATGCTGATCTGTTAGGTGTATTGTGCATCCTCCCGTCAGCGCAAGGCAGTCCACTGGCGTCCACAGTGATTACGCGCACGGATTGCAAACGTTCTTGAATTTCCAGAGCGAGGTTCCGATTCAGCCCGGACATCCAGAAGGATTCCGGTGCGGGCAGGACAATTTCCTGGCATTGCAGGGCTTGTGCAGCTTCGAATATCTGGTATGCAGCATCGCCCTCCCGATAATGTGTATTTACATCGATGCCTGCTTCACGCAGTTTTCGTTCTGCATCGTCGAGCAGAAACCGGCCTCGTTCGGCCTGAAAGCGGGAAATCTCCTGGCGCGTCCAAAAACGCAGCACCTGCCAATTCCGGATTGGTTCAGCCACGAACAATAGCTCTGCCGCCAATTCATCGCCGCGCCTCGCATGAATACGTGCGTACTGCAAGCCCCAGCGGGCACGGTCCGATCCATCTATTGGTATCAGCAGTTTCATGGGTGGGCGCACCGCTGATGCCGCCGGCGTATCGTTCACCGCGCGGTGTAAGTCGTTCATGACCGTCCTCCTTGAGAAAAGTGCGCCGGGCCGCTATCGAACTCGCGCTGATGCCGCACGATCTCGAGTCCTCGCCGCGTGCGGCGCAGCAGAAATGGGCCTGCAACCAGCATCAGCAGTGGGATTGCCAGAAAAAACCGCATGACGTTCAGCGCCGTAGCGGCCACGACGCCGTCGCCTGGCGCCAGACCGCGCAATACCCATGTCGCAACCGCCACACCTGCGATGACACCTATCCATTCCAAGATATCCAATTGAACATCACGCGCACGCTGCAAGGACGCCTGCCATTCGCTCGCTGGAAAATCTCTCAATCCCGGATAAAGTGCGAGCATTGTCATGCGCTTCAATCTCGCAATGCCTGACCGCCCGGTGTGATAAGTCGTCATAAAATAATCGCAACAACTCACAAGATGTAATAAGTGACCAGATAGGCAAGCAGCATCGACATCACCCACAAAGCCATTCCCGCAGTCGATGGTCCATTGCGAAACTGCGCGGCAACCCATGCCCGTTGTGCAAACTGGCTCCACATCCATGCCGCCAATCCATAAATCGCCTTGCGGCACACGCGACCAACGACAGCAAAATTGCTGCCAGCGAATGTCAGGACAGCGGGCGCCAGCCGTCGATAGGTCCAGTCGGAATCGAGATTGACAGACTTGAGTTCCGGCGGATAAATCCCTGTCCGCATCAAGACGGCGAATGCAAGCGCGGAAAACACCAGAAGCTGCAGTTGATCCAGCACGTGCGAAGCAGTGTAGGGTTCGTAGCTCGTCGGGTAAGGCAACAGTCCATACAACACGCCCGGCATGGTTCCGATTCCGATGCACAATGCCGCCGCGATAGCCATGGCGACCAGCATGTTCAGCGGCGCTTCCTTGCAGCGGATGCCCGAGTCGTGTGCGAAAAAAGCGAAATACGGAATCTTGATGCCCGCGTGGTGAAACACGCCGGCGGATGCAAACAACAGCACGCACCAGACCAGCGCATATCCCTCCAGCGCCACCGCCGACATAATCATCGACTTGGTCACGAACCCGCTAAAAAGCGGAAACGCCGAAATTGACGCCGCACCGACCATGCAAAATCCGGTGGTCCATGGCATCGACTTGTAAAGACCGCCCAGTTCACTGCCCTTGACCGTCCCCGTGCGTAGCAGCACGGCGCCCATCGACATGAACAACAGCGCCTTGAAGATGATATCGGCGAAGGCATGCGCCACCGCGCCGTTTAAGGCAAGCTCTGTGCCGATTCCAACACCCACCACCATGAAGCCAATCTGGTTGTTCATGCTGTATGCCAGCACGCGACGCAGGTCATTTTCGATAACGGCGTAGAAGATCGGAAAGGCGGCCATGGCGGTACCGACCCAGATCAGCAACTCCGTACCGGGGAACATACGTGCCAGTGCATAGACGCCCAGCTTGGTTGTAAACGCGGACAACACCACGGTACCCGTCGCGGTCGCCTCCGGATACGCATCCTGCAGCCAGTTATGCAGCAGCGGAAACGCGCACTTGATGCCCAGCGAAGCCAGAATCAGGTAGCTGCCCAGGCTCTGCAATTCCATGCGCGAGAACTGCAGCGAATTGCCGTCGGCGGCGTGCAGCAGCGCGCCGCACAGGAAAAGCATGCCGGATGCGAGATGCGCCAGCAGGTAGCGCATGCCGGCAGATCGGGCGCGTTCACCGCCCCTCGCCCAGATCAGCAACACCGAGGAAACCGCCGCGATCTCGATATGAATAAAGAACGACAGCATGTCCCCAGCGAACACAGCCCCCAGCGCGCTTCCCGCATAGACCAGCGCCGCGGCCTGCTGTGTGACATCGCGCAGATGCAGCGAAAAAACCGCGCCCAGAAATGCCGCGAGGGCAAATACATATCCGAACAGCAGGCTCAGGCGATCCACGCGCATCAGGACGAGTTCCTGTCCAAACACCGTAAATCGCGCGTAATCACCGTGCGGCAGCGACAGCATCCACAAGCCGGCGGCGACCGGCAGCAGCAGCATCAATCCCGCGCGCCAGTGCCCGCGCAGGAACGGCACCGCCACCGCGCCCAGCAGGAACAGTAAACTCACCGGAAAATCAGCGGTCATAGTAATCCTCGCTGCGCATGACGATCCTGCGCAACCCTTTTGCAGCAATCACCAGCACCACACAGGCCACGAAGCCAAAAATGCCGTAGAAGGCATACCACTGCGCAAAAGCGAAGTCTTCGTGCTTGTGCAACACCAAGTCGCACGCCAGCAACAGCATCCCGGCCACCCACAAGCCCCGATAGAGCCGGGTCACGTTGCGGGGATGATCAAGCCAGTACTGTTTTTTCTCTGACATAGGCACTCCGCTCACCGTATTCCGCCCGCTTCCAGCAAGGGTTTGGCCAGCATGAGCGGATAATCGGAAACAAAGAAAAAGACCAGTGTCGCGGCCGAGGTCAGCGCCATAGCCGCGATCATCAACGCCGGTGCCTCGCCGTGAGGATGTTCGTTCTCGGGGGGCTCACGAAAATACGCGGCATGCACGATGGGCAGGAAGTACGCCGCGTTGAGCAGCGTGCTCGCTACCAGCACCACAACAGCAAATGCGCTACCCGCCGACACGGCGCCCATCAGCATGTACCATTTGGTGACGAACCCCGCCGCGGGCGGTATCCCGATCAGGGAAAACGCACCTATCGTGAACGCGGCGCTCGTCCACGGCATGCGCCGGCCTATGCCATTAAGCTGACTCACTTCGGTCTTGTGCGCCGCCGTATAGATTGAACCGGCGGCAAAGAACAGGGTGATCTTGCCCAATGCGTGGGCGGCTATATGCAGTGCCGCTGCGATAATCGACAACGGCGCCAGCACCGCAGTCGCCATGATGACGTAAGACAACTGGCTGACAGTCGAGTACGCGAGACGGCGCTTGAGGTTATCGGAACGCAGCGCTATCACCGAAGCCGCGACAATGGTGAACCCGGAAAGCACGACCAGCCAATCCGACGCACCCGTCAACGCGTCGACGCCAAAAACGTAAATGACGACCTTGACCACGCAAAACACACCCGCTTTCACCACTGCCACCGCATGCAGCAATGCGGAAACGGGGGTCGGGGCAACCATCGCGGCAGGCAGCCAGCGGTGCACCGGCATCAGCGCAGCCTTGCCGATTCCGAACAAATACAACGCAAGCAGAAAACTCACGACCGCAATATCTGTTGAACCCGGAAGGATGCCGCCCGCACGGAAATCGGTAGTACCCGCCAGATGCCAGGTAAATATCAGCGCGGGCAGGAAAAACAGGATGGAGGTGCCGACCAGGTAACCGAGGTAGGTACGCCCGCCGTTGCGCGCATCATCGGTGCCGTGATGCGTTACCAGCGGATAGGTCACCAGCGTCAACGCCTCGTAGAAGATGAAAAGCGTCAGCACATTGCCAGAGAAAGCAATACCCATGGTGCAGCCCAATGCCAGCGCGAAGCACACGTAAAAACGTGTCTGCCGTCCTTCCTTGTTGGCGCGCATGTAGCCTATGGAGTAAAGCGAATTGACTATCCACAGCGAAGAGGCGACCAGCGCAAACAGCAAGCCGAGCGGTTCCAGCTGAAACGCCACCGGCAGGCCCGGCAGCAGATCGAAAAGCTCGATCCTCGGGCTGCCCCCTGCCAACACGGAAGGGACCGTTGAAATCACGGCCATTAGAAGCAGCAAAGCCGTAATGATGGTCACGGACTCCCGCACATTGGGCCGGCGGTGGCATAGCGCGATGACACCGGCGCCCGCCAGCGGCACTGCAATCGCGCCCAGCATTTGCACGCCGTCGTTCATCGCGAGGGTTCCATCAGCATCCGCGCCGCGAGTTCGGCCGATCCCACATTGATGGAGGTCTCGATGCCGAAGTAAACCGTCGCACCGACCATCACCAGGGTCGGAATCCACATGGATAGCGGCACGCGTGCCACGGCGCCGACAGTGGGCGGCGGCTCACGAAAGTATGCGACCTCCACGAACCGCCATACGTAAACGACCGCGATCAGTGAACTGATGACGATGGCAAAAACCAGCCACCATTGACCTTGCTGTATCGCGGCCGCCACCAGGTACCACTTGCTGATAAACCCCGCGGTTCCAGGCACACCGATGAGACCAAGTCCGCCGACAACAATGCCGAAGGATACAAGGGGCGCAGTGCGTCCCAGCCCCGCCAGACGATGCATCGCGCTTGACCCCGTGGAAATGAGCGCGATCCCGACGAGCATGAACAATGCGCCCTTGGTAATGGCGTGATTGAACAGGTGCAGCAACGTCGCGGTCAGCCCGGTCACCGATTCAAAGGAAATGCCCAGCGTGATATAGCCCATCTGTGCAACACTGGAATAGGCAAGCAGCCGCTTGAAGTCATTCTGAAAGACAGCGATAGCCGAGGCCGCGAACATTGCCGTCAACGACAAAACAAGCATGATTTCCGGCAACGGCAGCTTGTCGAATATCTGGCTGCCGCCGAACACGCTGAAATAAAACCGCAGCAGCACGTACAACGCCACCTTGGTCGCCGTGGCCGCGAGAAACGCGCTCACCGCCGAGGGCGCATGCGTGTAGGCATTGGGCAGCCATTGATGCAGCGGAAACAACGCGAGCTTGAGACACACACCGACTGTGATGAACGCCAGCGCTGCCAAGAGCGGGCGAGAGGCCTCTACATCGCCCATGCGGGCAGCCATGTCCGCCAGATTGAGTGTCCCGGTCGTAAGGTAAAGCAGCCCTATGCCGATCACGATAAACGTAGCGCCGATGGTGCCCATGATCAGGTATTGGTACGCCGCCAGCAATGCACGGCGATCACGCCCCATCGCGATCAGCACGTAAGTCGAAAGCGATGACACCTCCAGAAAGACGAAGATATTGAAGGCGTCGCCCGTCGCGGTAATCCCGAGCAGGCCTGCGAGGCACAGCGCAAACAGCGTATAGAACAGGTAATGGCGCTCGCGAGGAATTTCGCGTTCGATGCTTGCGCGCGCATACGGCAGCAAAACGGCGGCGATCGCGGCAACCAGCAATAGCACGAATGCGGATAAGCGGTCGATCCGGTATTCGATACCCCACGGCGGGGGCCAACTGCCTATCTCATAGGACAGCGCACCGTTGGCGACCTGCAGCCATAGCGCAATCGCGATGGCGAGCACGATCCAGCTCGCCGACACGACAATCAGGAATGACGCAACGCGATGGCGCAACAGCACCGCCAGCGGCGCCGCCAGCAACGGTACTACCACCTGGAGAACAGGCAAATGCGGGACAACACTCATGGGCGTCGCTCCGCGTCCCCCGCCGCCGTGGCATCTTGCGCCAGGATCTCGTCCTCCTCGATGGTGCTGTAGGACTCGCGGATACGCACCACCAGCGCGAGTCCCAATGCCAGCGTCGCAACGCCGACTACGATGGCCGTCAGAATGAGCACGTGCGGCAACGGATTGGAGTAAACTTTGAACCCTTCAGCGACTATCGGCGCCGTACCGCCGATCAATTTGCCGGGCGCGATATACAGCAGATAGACGGACGTCTGAAATATGCTGAGGCCGACGAGTTTTTTGATCAGGTTGCCACGGGCAATCAGAATGTACAGGCCCGCCACCATCAGAAAGACCGTCGCGAAATAACTGAAGTAGCCCGCCATCTTCAAAGCCCTTCTGTACCGCGGCCAGCAAACATGTAAAAGACTTTGACCATCACGCCACAAACCGTAACCGCGACACCTGCCTCCACCCAGAAAATTCCGCGGTGTTGACCCACCACCGGATCGGCATGCAGCACAAAGTAGTCGAGAAAATTGCCGCCGAGCAGCATGCCGGCGACGCCGACGCCGGCATACAGCAGCACGCCGGAGGCGACCATCGCCTCGACCAGCCAATCAGGCATTACCCAGCGCGCCGCCTTTAGCCCGTGGACAATGGCGTAGAAAATAATGCCCGCCGCAAAAATCACGCCGGCCTGAAAGCCGCCACCCGGTCCAAAGTCACCATGAAACTGCACATACAGACTAAAGACGATGATGAATGGAATAAAGAGCTTGCATGCAATGCGCAGGACAATATCTTGCTTCATTTGGCGGGCTCCTCATCCTTGGCACGGCGGCGGCGCAGCAACGCAATCACGCCCACGCCCGCGGTGAACACAACGGTGGTCTCACCGAGCGTGTCGTAGCCGCGGTAACTGGCCAGCACCGCCGTCACCACGTTGGGCACGCCCGTCTCTCTTGGGCCGTCATTCAAATAGCGTGGTGCCACATGCTGATGGATGGGTGCCTGCGGGTCTGAGAACGCAGGCAACCCGAGCGAACCGTAAACCAGGACCGCGCCCGTGGCGGCGGCAATCAGCAACGGAGCAACCGGAGCACGCATCGGCTTCGCCTCCTCGCTCCTGCACAGGTGCAATGCGCCAAGCAGCAGCACCGTCGATATTCCGGCGCCCACGGATGCCTCGGTCATCGCCACATCCACCGCATCGAGCGCGACGAGTACTGTTGCCATCAGGAAGCTGTATGCGCCCGACAGCACAACCACGGTAAAAAGGTTGCGCGAGCGTGCGAGCACGACCACCGCGATGGCCATCAGGACGAGCAGCACATTGATAATCAGGGTTTCGATGACACGCCCCCCTCGTCAAGCCGGGGTTGCAGTCCGCGAGCCAGCGCCGCGTTGGCGAGCGCATGTGTCGCCACCGGACTCGCAAAGAATATCAACAACGCAATAATCGCCAGTTTGGCGGAAACCAGCGTGAGTCCGCTTTGCAGTGCCATTCCGGCAAGCAGCATGCCGGCACCGGCAGTTTCAATGATGCTGGCCGCGTGCAGGCGCGTATAGAAATCCGGCATACGCATCAGTCCGATGCCACCCACCACGCAGAAAAATCCCCCCGCTGAGATCAGAATCCAACTGGCAATATCAACAAACAGACTCATTTCGCGCCATCCTCGTCCTCGAGCGCGTGTCCCAGATCGCCCATGCGGAAGTACTTGAGGATGGCAATGGTGCCAATGACGTTAAGCAAGCCGTAGACCAACGCCAGGTCAAGAAATTCGGGCCTGCCGTTCAAGAATCCCATCACTGCGAGCAACAGCATCGCGCAAGTGCCAACGGCATTCGCTGCAAGCAGGCGGTCAAATACCGAGGGGCCGCACGCCGCGCGCGCGACCGCCAGCCCCATGGTGACCATCAGTGCGATGGCGCCGACGGTGAACATTACTTCCCCATCATCCGCGTCACACGGCGATCCATTTCGCTGCCGGCAAGCCCGGCGGCACTCTCGCGCGTCAGTGCGTGCACCAGAAATTCGCCGCGCGCCACGCCGATCGAGATTGTGCCCGGAGTCAGCGTAATCGAGTTGGCATGGATAACCAGACCCATTTCTTCGCTCTGTGACGGGCGAAATCGCACCAGTGTCGGCGAGATAGGCAGCTTCGGATGCAGAATGCGCCAGGTAACATCCCATGCCGATTTGAGAATCTCCTTAATCAGCCAGGGCCAGTAGGAAAAGAATGCAGCGAGCCCCAGATGTATTGGGTGCCCTTCGCGATCCATTACTTCCATACGCCTGGCAAAAAGCAAGGCCGCTATCACGCTGAGCGCGCCCATGGTCAATAGGAACAGCGTGTAATTACCCGACAACACCAACCAGAACACGTATAAAACCACTGCTGCGCTAAGGTAGCGGATCATTGTCTTGTCGGGATTGCCGGTACTACTGAATAGGTGTTTCGTTCGCAAGCTCATACACACTCGCCGGGTTGAAGTAGTTGCCCAATGCTAATTCCGTCAATCAATATTGAATATTCGGTAACGCCGTACGAGTACCTGCAACAATGGTGCATAAAGAACGTTGGCAGCCGGGACATACTTCATTTTGAGCAATAAAATACGTGTTTCACGTACGGTAAACCTGGATTCGCTGCCTGATGTCAACACACGATAATGATCAGCATCTCGCGCCCGCGCACACGGACCCTCTGATGAAATCCGGCAGCGAATTTCGATTGATGCACGGTTTGTTGTTATTCGCGGGCTATGTGCTATTCGATTGGGCAAGCTACTTCCACCCACTGCATGACCTCAACATTACGCCCTGGAATCCCGCCGCAGCGTTGGGCGTGGTGTTCATGCTGCGGCATGGTTGGCGTGCCGCACTGGCAATTCCGCCCGCGATCGTTATTGGCGATGCCTGGGTACGCGTAATCTCGGCTAGCTTCATGACTATCGTGTTGTTGGCCATGCTGCTCGCTGCGGGGTATTTCGGCATTGCAGCAGTGTTGAAGCACACGTTCAGAAATTCAGGGATGTTCGTGGACCGGGGCGGCTTGCTGGTGTGGATGCTCATCGTGGCGATCGGCACGTTGATCATCAGCTTTGCATTCGGCGCTGCGTTGGTGCTTTTGGGAGTGATTCCCGCCTCCAGTTTGCCTTCCGCGCTCGCAGGCCACTGGATCGGGGATTGCGTAGGAATAATCGTTGCAATGCCGATAATCTGGATGCTCACAAACACCAAGGGAAGGGCGGCCATCGCGCAAATCGTCACCCGCCCTGAGGCCGCTGCGATATTAATAACCGCCGTGCTGACATTCTCGCTTGCATTTGGAGCAGGCGGCCTTGCTGACTACAAGTATTTTTACCTGCTTTTTCTGCCTGCAATCTGGTGCGCCGCGCGGTTTGGCTTTATGGGCGCGGCACTCATGGCGGCAAGTACCCAGATCGGGATCGCCATCGGCATCAATTATCTCGATTTCACACTCGTCAGCGCATTCGAAATCCAGGTACTGACCGTTGTGCTCGCCAGCGTGGGTTTCCTGCTGGGTATCGTGGTTGACGAACAACGACGCATCAGCGAGGAATTGCAACAGTCGCTGCGTCTGGCGGCCGCAGGCGAAATGGCGGGCGCCATCGCACATGAACTGAACCAGCCGCTTACAGCGATTTCAGCATATAGTGACGCCTGCGAAGAGCTTATTGCTAGAGGTAGTTCCCGCGATGACCTGCGCGAACCTGTGCGTCGCATCGTCAAGGAATCCGTCCGGGCAGCCGAAATTGTGCGCAGGCTCCGGGATTTTTTTCGGTCCGGCGCCACGCGCCTGGAAAAGGTTCAGGCGCGGGAACTGATTGACAACGCTTCGGAGCCTTTCATGGCGCGCGCAAAGCGCGAAAACGTGCGCTTTTCGGTTTCTGGGGACTTGACGCGCACGCTGCTCGCCGACCCGCTGCAATTGGAAGTAGTGTTGCGCAACCTGCTGGCGAACGCATTCGACGCGGTTTCAATCCGCCCGCCAGACCGTCGCGAAGTTGCGATCAACGCCCGGCTTGACGAACCGAATCAACTTTGCATCGCGGTAAGCGATACTGGACCAGGGTTGCCAGAAGAAATGCGCGACAACTTGTATGAACCGTTCCGCTCCACCAAGACCTCCGGCTTGGGGCTCGGGCTCGCTATCAGCCGCGCCATCGTGCAAGCACATGGCGGAAGTCTGCGTGTTTCCACAGGCGCTTCCGGATTATTTGAACTATTGCTGCCTCTCGAGAAAGACATCAGGGATGACCACAGCTGACTTCACGGTATTCATCGTTGACGATGACGCGTCGGTACGCGACGCCTTATCCCTCCTGCTGGGGGTGTACGACTATCGCATTTCGGTTTACGCGACGGCAGAAAGTTTCTTGAGCGCATACCGCGGTGATTGGTGCGGATGCCTGTTGATTGACATTCGCATGCCGGACATGAATGGACTGGAACTGCAGCATCATCTGCGCGACAGCGGATGCACGCTCCCGGTCATCATCATGACCGGACACGGCGACATCGAATCCGCCCGCACGGCTTTCCGTCTGAACGCCATCGATTTTCTGGAAAAGCCGCTGGACAAGGCAAAACTGCTCGCGGCCATTCAGGACGCCCGTGAACGCTTTCTTCCGACGTTCAGGGCGGCGGAACGGCATCACGCATTTAACGCGATGTTGGCGAAGCTTACTCCGCGCGAACGTGAAGTGTTGGAGATGATCGTCGTGGGTCGCCACAACCGGGAAATCGCCGGTTATCTGAACATCAGCCCACGTACAGTGGAGGTGCACAAGTCCCGTATCATGCAAAAGCTCAACGTGGACAGCGTTGCGCAGCTGGTGCGCCTTAGTATCGAGGGCACTTCCCTTCAATCCTGATCTGGCGATTCAGTGCCATCAGCAACCCCTTGCCCGAGGCGAGACCGACGACAAAAAATATCAGGAACATTACCGCGACGCCAAACACGATACGCAGTTCAACCAGCATTCCCCGCTGGCGGATCACACTGCGCGCCCCAACGCCCGCGACAGGTGCCAGATTCCCAAGCGACATGGCTGCCTCCTTCGGCCTGTTGCGACCGTCCCACCGTGGTGCAACGTCCCGACTATAATAGCGCCACGGCACCGCCGCCGGTCATCACGATGTCACTCCGGAGAATGCCATATGAAAACCGCGCTCCCCGCACTGTTGGCTTTTACATCCTGCATCGCACATGCCGGCGGCTCCAACTACGGCGTCACGCCCGGCACCATCGCCAATCCCGCCGGCAAGGTGAGCGAATGGCCGGTGCCCACGCCGCGCTTTGCGCGTGACCCAGCGATTGCGCCCGACGGCAGCATCTTTATCGCGGTGATGAGTGGCAACAAGGTGGCGCGTTTCGACACCAAATCGAATACCTTCAAGGAATGGGACATGCCCTCCGGCCATCGGCCGCACGGCCTGCTGGTCGACAAGCAGGGCATGGTATGGACCACGGGCAACGGCAACGGCACCATCGGCAAGCTGGATCCGGCAACCGGCAAGATCGAAGAATTCAAGACGCCCTCCGGCCGCGGCGGCCCACACACGCTGGTGATCAATGATGATCAAAGCACGATCTGGTTCACCATGCAAAGCGGCGACAAGGTAGCTAGCCTTGATACCAAGTCCGGCGTAATCAAAGAGTATGAATCCTCGGGCGGCCCGTATGGATTGTCCATCGACAAGGCCGGCAACATCTGGTTCTGCCGCATGGGTGACAACAAGATGGGCAAGCTCGATCCGAAAACAGGACAGATGAGCGAGGTCGATACCGGTCGTGGCTCGCGGCCGCGCCGGGTAGCGACCGCGCCCGACGGCATGTTGTGGATCGCGCTGTACGGCAACGGTAAACTCGCCAAGCTGGATCCCGCCACCATGAAAGTGGTAAAGGAGTATCAGCTACCGGGCGGTGATGCGGGTGCTTACGCGGTCAATACCGACGGCGCCGGCATTGTGTGGGTGAATGAAATCAACCTCGACACCGTGGTGCGCTTCGATCCGAAAACCGAACAAATGCGCGTCGTGAAGCTGCCTTCATCCAACGTTGGCATCCGCAAGATGGTGGTCGATGCGCAGGGCAAGCTATGGTACATGGGCAGTCACAATGGGCGTCTCGGTGTTATAGAATAATATCAATAAAAACAAATACTTATGGATTATACCTTCTGGTTGTTCATCATCGCTGCGCTGATTGTATTCGCCAATCTGATGGCGTGGCTGATTCGGAAAAATTCCGCCCCAAAAACCTTCACCGGCAACGTCGATAACGCTGATCAGCCTGTCTCCTCGGAACTCAACAATTCCTTCAATATAGCGCCCGGCAACGCGGAAGAAGCCGTGCGTGCGCTGTTGAATTCCGGCAACAAGATCGAAGCGATCAAGCGGGTGCGTGAACAGACGGGACTGGGATTGAAAGAAGCGAAAGATCTGGTTGACGCGATGGAACAGGGCGCGCCCGTTACCATCCATGCTCATACGTCTTCATCCGCGTTTCATGGGGACCTGGACAGCGAGGCACGCAAGCTCATGGCCGCTGGCCGAAAACTGGAAGCCATCAAACTGGTACGCGAGCAGAAAAGCCTTGGCCTCAAGGAAGCCAAGGATTACGTCGAACGGCTGTAGCTTCTACGGCGCGGTCGTTCCCAACGCCAGCATCAACTGATTCAAGCGCTTCACAAACCCGGCCGGGTCTTCAAGCTGGCCGCCTTCGGCGAGCAGCGACTGATCGAACAGCACTTTCGCCAGATCGCCAAAGCGCGTTTCGTCCGCCTCATCCTTCAAGCGTTGCACCAGCGGGTGATGCGGATTGATTTCGAGGATCGGTTTTGACGTCGGCACATTCTGCCCCGCGGATTTAAGCAGCCGCTCGAAATTTGCGCCCATATCGTGTTCATCGGCGACCAGGCATGCGGGTGAATCGGTGAGGCGCAATGTCACGCGCACATCCTTGACGGTTTCACCCAGCGATTTCTTGATGCGTTCGAGCAACGGCTTCGAATCGCTCTCTTCCTTCTCCTGCGCTTTTTTCTCGGCTTCGTCTTCCAGTTTGCCGAGCTCCAGCCGGCCTTTCGCCACTGATTGCAGCGCCTTGCCCTCGAATTCGGTGAGGTGCTGGCTCACCCACTCGTCCACGCGTTCATGCATCAGCAACACTTCAACACCCTTCTTGCGGAACACTTCCAGATGCGGGCTGTTTTTCGCGGCGGCAAAGGTTTCCGCGGTGACGTAGTAGATTTTTTCCTGTTCCGGTTTCATGCGCGAGACATAATCCGCGAGCGACACGTCCTGCGCAACGGTGTCAGTGTGCGTGGAAGCAAAACGCAGCACTTTAGCGATGCGCTCGCGGTTGCCGTGATCCTCGACCACGCCTTCCTTGATGACCTTGCCGAATTCCTTCCAGAAGGTGGCGAATTTCTCTTTATGGTTCTCGGCGAGGTCTTCGATCATCGACAGCACGCGCTTGACGTTGCCCGCACGCATGGCCTCAATGTCTTTTGACTCCTGGAGAATTTCGCGCGACACGTTCAGCGGCAGATCGGCGGAGTCGATCACCCCACGCACGAACCGCAGATACACCGGCAGCAGTTGTTCGGCGTCGTCCATGATGAACACGCGCCGCACATAGAGCTTTATGCCGCGGCGGTGCTCGCGGTCCCACAGGTCAAACGGCGCGCGCGCCGGGATGTACAGCAGTTGCGTGTATTCCTTGCGCCCCTCGACCCGGTTGTGCGAGTACGCGAGCGGCGCCTCGAAATCATGCGCCACGTGCTTGTAAAACTCGTGGTATTGCTCCTCGGTAATCTCGTTCTTGGGACGCGCCCACAACGCACTCGCCTGATTGACGGTCTGGTCCTTGCTGGTGGTGCGGTAGACGGAGTTGTCCTTGTCCCATTCTTCTTCCTTCATCACGATGGGTAAGGTAATGTGATCGGAATATTTACGGATGATGCCGCGCAGCCGGTTGGCGTTGGCAAGTTCATCCTCACCTTCACGCAGATGCAGCGTGACTTCCGTGCCACGGCCTTCTTTATCGAGCGCTTCGAGCGTGTACTCGCCGCCGCCATCGGATTCCCAGCGCACGCCGCTGTCAGCAGGCTGTCCCGCGCGGCGCGTCACCACGGTCACCTTGTCGGCAACCACGAACGACGAATAAAAACCCACGCCGAACTGGCCGATCAAATTGGCGTCTTTCGCCTGATCGCCGGTGAGGGCATTCAGAAATTCGCGCGTGCCGGACTTGGCGATGGTGCCGATGTTACTGATCACTTCCTCGCGCGACATGCCGATGCCGTTGTCGGAAACGGTAATGGTGCGCGCCTTGGGATCGAACGCCACGCGTATCTTCAACTCGGCGTCGTTCTCGAACAGAGCCTTGTCCGTCAACGCTTCGAAACGCAGCTTGTCCGCCGCATCCGACGCATTGGAAATCAGCTCGCGCAGGAATATCTCCTTGTTGCTGTACAAGGAGTGAATCATCAGGTTGAGCAGTTGTTTGACTTCGGCCTGAAAGCCGTGGGTTTCTTTAGTGGCAGTCGCGGTCATGATAAATATCCAATAAAAACATATACTTAAGTATGTGAAAGTTAAATGGGGGCAGTTCGCTTGAATTCAAGCGCCGCCCGCGCTGCATTACGCAGCCGAAATGCTTTGCTGGCGTACCGGTTCTCGCGCTGATATGCGCCAGCCCGGAAACGCTTAGCCTGCTTTACGCGCCTCACTCCCGCGCGCGAACAGCAGAACCACACCGCCGACCGCGAGTACCGCCAGACCCACCAGCGCATGGCCTTTGTGATAAGTCAGGCTGGAATACAGCAGGTAGCCGCACATGCACACAAAGATCGCGGGTAATACCGGATACAGGGGCACGCGGAAAGGCCGCGGCGCGTTTGGCTCTTTCGAACGTAATATGAAGAGCGCGATGCCTATCAACAGGAAGAATCCCCAAAATACCGGCAGCGAATATTCCACGAGCCCCTTGAAGCCGGCTTTCTGGAACGCGCCCAGGCCCACCAGTGCCAGCGCGATTACGCCCTGCACCACCATCGCGTTGCGCGGCGAGCCGCTCGCCTCATCCCAGCGACCGATATAACTGAAGATCGGCCAATCCTTGCCCAGCGCATAGTTCGAGCGCGCGCCCACAATGATCGAACCGTTTACCGAGGTCAGCGCGGCAATGGCAATCATGATCGAGATCAGCTTTTCGCCCCCCGTACCCCATACGGCCTTCAGCAAATCAGCCGCTACTGCATCCGAGCGCGCCATCGCGTAAAGGCCGAGGCCTTTCATATAGGCCAGCGCGATCAATACGTACAACACGGCCACCACGCTGATAGCGATCAGCAGCGCACGCACCATGTTGCGTTCGCGGTCGCGCACTTCGGCCGAGATATAGGCCGCATCATTCCAGCCGCCATAGGTAAACAGCACAAACAGCATCGCAGTACCCAGACCCGCGCCCATGTACCACGGCCCGCTGCCGGTTGCAGCAGCCACCACGGGCGGAGGTGGCGGCGGTGAGGCCAGCACAAGTCCCGCGATGATAATCAACAACAATCCGCCGACTTCCAGCACCGTGAAAATATTCTGTGTAACCTTGCCTTCCTGTATCCCGCGGTAGTTCACCGCCGTGAGCACCAGTACCACCATCGCGGCCCAAATCGCCGAAGAATACTCTCCGAGATTCCACACACGCGACATGTAATCGCCGAACAGGTACGCAAACACCGCAATCGAGCCGGCGACGATGACGGTCATGCGTGCCCAGCCATACAGAAACGCCAGCGCGCGGCCGTAGGCGCGCTGTATGAAGTGATACTCGCCGCCTGCCGAGGGAAAAGCCGTCGCCAGTTCGCCATAGCACAACGCGCCGATGATGGAGAAGACGCCACCCGCGATCCATACGGCAACAACCAGTGTTTCATCGTTCATGGCGCCGGCCACGATGGCCGGCGTACCAAACACGCCTGCACCAACAATCAGGCCGACAATCATGGCACAGGCATCAAACACGGAAAGCGACGGCTTCGGCTGCGCGCCTGTCTCCACGGTGGGCTGATGTGCGCTCATATTATTTTCCGCCCGGCTCATCTTGCGCGCGTATCAGTTCACCACGCTTGATGCGTTTGGCTGTCCATGTCGCCTGACGCGCGGTAGCGCCCTCTCCAATGCGCACGGTACCGGTGATGGTCTCACCCGCCAGCTGGCCCTGAAACTCGTGACGCTCGATTTTTTGCGCGCCTTTGCCGGTCAGTGAAAATCTCACCTGTTCGCCAATCATCTTGCCGCGCATTTCACCGTTGACGCCGCCGGCCTGCGCATTGCCGTCGATGTTCTGGAAAAACTGCTCCAAGTCGAACTCGTACGGCACATCCTTGCCGCCGACGCTGATCGTGGATTGCCATTTGCCCGCAGCCAGCGCCGGCACCACCCAGTAGAACACGTAGCTGATGCCGGGATTGCCCACTTTTTTCTCGGGAACCACCAGCGTTTTTTGCTCGTCCGGATACCAGTCGCCCATGCTGTAATCGTGCGCGACCACGCGCGTGCCGGGTTTAAGGCGCATGATTTTCGGGCGCAGCCTGAGATTCATCTCCGGCAGCAGATACGTCGATACCACCGTCGCCTCGGAAAAATCTGTCTCGAACAGATTTTGTTCACGAAACGTCACGCGATCGGCGACGTTTTCCTTGCGCGCGTTTTCATTGGCAAGTTTAAGCAAAAAGGTATCGAGATCGACGCCCAGCGCCTTGGCGCCGTACTTCTTGGCGGCGGTAATCACAAAGCGCCCATCGCCTGATCCGAGATCGATCAGATAATCCGCCTTGTTGACCTTCGCCATCATCAACATTTCATCCACCACGATTTGTGGTGTCGGCACATACACCACATCGCCCACGCCGGTTTGCGCCCACGACGGCGCCACCGCGACAACCGCCGCCACAACAACCACCAACGCCCGTACCTGCTTCAGTAATTTCATTGCTGCTCCCTGGTAAAAAATGTTGCCGCTACTGGGTTCCGCTCCGGCGGCTGCCCTCGACCGCCGGCAGCGGCGTCGATGAACATGCGTCCGCGTGCAGTGCGAATTGCGCGCCACGGCATCGGCACACCGTCCGTCAGCACGCGGCCTTCCATCACGTCACCTTCCAAACGTCCGCTGAATTCCTGGCGCACACTACGACCATCGCGCTCGGTCACCACCGTAAAACTTACGCTGTCTCCGCGCACACGTGCATTGCTTATCTCGGCACGCCCGCCTGAAACCTGTCCTGCGGCAGATGCCATCTGGAAGGTCTGCTCGAAACTCGCATCGTACTCCAAACTCATGCCGCCCACCGGCAGTTGCCAGCGCCAGCGGCCCGATACGTCCGCCGGCACCACCCAGAGAAAAATTTCACTCGATGGCGGGCCGTAGGATTTTTCCGGCACCGCGATGGTGAGCTTTTCGTCCGGCGTCCATTTGCCCATGTCAAAGTCGTGCGAAACAATGCGCGTGCCGGGCTTCAACTTGAACAGCGACGGCCGCAATCGCAGGTTCACTGCATGCAGCAGGTACATCGACACCACGCTCGCCTTGCTGATATCGGTGTCAAACAGATTGCGCGCATAAAACTCGGCGCGATCTTTCACGCCCTCGCGTTCGGCATTGCGTCGCGCGGTACGCACCAGATTGTCATCGAGATCCACGCCGAAACCACGGGTGCCGATTCTTTTGGCGGCGGTGATCACGATACGCCCGTCGCCCGAACCGAGATCCACCAGATAATCGTTCGGCCCCACCGCTGCGAGTTTAAGCATGGCATCAACCACCACCCACGGCGTCGGCACGTAGGGCACGTCGGCGGCGCGCACGGGCGCCGCCCACAACCACAGCGCCAGTGCGGCAGTAGCGACAGGGCGCGCGGCAAGCATCAAGGGGCCGCACCCGCCCTGACGGCACGCCATGGATGCCGCGTCTGCACGCCGCCCACGCCACGGCGGAATTCACCTTCCATCACACTATCGCGCACCACGCCCTCAAAATACATATTGGCCTCATTCTCACGGTCGGTGTTGTCGACGATGACGAAGCTCACACGGTCGCCGCGCAGCGAGGCCTGCCACAGGCCCGCCGGTGGGCGATCCGCGACGCGTATCACGCCGTCGATCTGCTGATGCTTCTGGCGGATATCCATATCCCAGGTCTGCGCGCCCGCAGGCAACGGCAACTGCAAACGCCAGCGGCCCTGCATCTTTGCCGGCACGATCCACAGCATCACGTTCTTGCGTATGGTGACTTTGGCATCGGGTTGCCAATCGCCGAGGTCGAAGTCGTGCGCGACGATGCGCGTGCCGGGTTTCAGCGCCAGCAATGACGGCCGCAGGCGCATGTTCACGCCGGGCAGCAGATACATGGTGATCACGCTCGCCTTGGAAAAATCGGTTTTGAACAGATCCTGCCGCAGAAACTGCACGCGCTCAGCGACGTTGGCAACGCGTGCATTCTCCTCGCTCTGGTAGATCAGGTTTTCGTCGAGATCGACGCCAATGCCGCGCGCGCCGAATTTGCGTGCCGCCGTGATCAGGATGCGCCCGTCGCCGGAGCCGAGGTCCATCACGAAGTCATCTTTCGTCACGTTCGCCAGCCGCAGCATTTCATCGACCACTACTTGCGGCGACGGCACGAACGGCACCTCGTACGGCCATTGCGCGCGCGCGACAGTTGCCATCAGCAGCAACGCCACCGCTGCGAATCTTAATGAAATTTTATTTAAAAACATATGCTTATAATATCATTGCTGAGCGGATTGCACACGCTGCGCGCGCCAGCGCTGCTCGCTTGATTTTAGACCCACGCCATACCGTACCGTGCCTTCGACCATATCGCCACGCACCTCGCCCTCGAAACGGTAACTCACATCGTCCTCGACCAGCACGAAACTCAAGCGCTCACCGGAGAGTTGCGCTTCAAATGCCGGCAAAAATCCGCCTTGCACGCGCACCCCGCCGCGCACTTCCTGATAGCGCTGCTGTATGTCGAGCATGAATTCGCGGCCTTTCGCCATGGGCGCGTCGATACGCCATGCGCCGGCCACGTTCGCCGGCACCACGTAGAGCATATAGGTTTTGGAAATCTGGATTTTGCGATCCGGTTTCCACTCCGCAAAACCATAATCGTGCGCCACGATGCGCGTGCCGGGTTTGAGTTCGGCCAGCAGCTTGGGCTCGAGCTTTACCACCAGCGAAGTCAACAAGTACATCGTCACCACCGTCGCCGCACGCAGATCGGCGGCAAAGATATCGCTGTGACGAAACTCGGCACGTTCGCCGACGCCGGCGCGACGCGCGTTTTCCGTGCTCTCGCGCACCAGCGCCGCATCGAGCTCGATGCCGACGCCGCGCGCGCCGTAATCGCGGGCCGCCGCGATGACGATACGGCCGTCGCCTGAACCCAGATCGAACACCACATCGTGCGGCGTTACCCCGGCGAGGCGCAGCATTTCATCGACATTGCCGCGCGTTGAAGGAATGTAGGGCGTGGGCACATCCAGCATGGCCGCACGCGCAGACATGCTCGCGGCAACACACAACAGCATTGCGAATCGCACGAATAGCGGCACAAGCAGCACTGTTCTCAGGACTGCGCGCACCGTGCTACCTCGCCATCACGCCGGGTTTCAAATCCGTAAAGCGCGGGTCACGCAGCTCGGTGCGCATCGCGGTCCACGACTGCGGCGCGCCACTGCGGCGCATCTCGCCCGTGATCGCGTTATTGATGACCTTGCCGCTGAATTCGTGGCGCACCGGCTTACCGCCGATATCCAGCATCGCCGCAAAGCTGATGTGTTCGCCTGCCAGCACGGCATTTTCCATCTTTGCGCTGCGGCCCGACACCGAAACCGTGCCGGTGATTTTCTGGAACACCTGATCAACATTTAATTCGACAAACTGCGGCTTGCCGTCGATAGCCTGTTGCCACAGCCACTTGCCTGCCACGCGCGAAGGCACCATCCAATACATCACTTTGCTCTTTTGGTCGCGTCCCACGGGCTTGCCCGGCGCATCCATCACGATCTCCACATCCGGCGGCCACTCGCCAAAGCCGTAGTCGTGCGACACCAGGCGCGTTCCAGGCTTTAGCGCAAGGACACGCGACCGTATCATGAGGTTCACTTCGGGCAGCAGATAAATCGTCAACACGTCTGCCTGCGTGATATCGGTTTCATGCAAATCGCGCTCGTAAAACACCGCGCGGTTGGCAACGCCCGCCTTCGCCGCGTTGCGGTTGCTCAGGGTCACCAGGCTCTTATTGAGATCGACGCCAAAGCCGCGCGCGCCGTATTTTTTTGCGGCAGTGATGATGAGCCGCCCGTCGCCCGAACCCAGATCGATCAGATAGTCCTTCGCGGTGACCTTGGCCATTTCCAGCATCTTGTCGACAACCACCTGCGGCGTCTGCACATATGGCGTGTCACCGTAGTCCTGCGCGGCCACCCATGCCGGCGCTGTCGAGCACAGTACGAGCGCAATTAATCTGAAGAATGGCGCGCGCATCATTGCACCTGTCCGGCGTGGTGTGCCATCGCCGAAGCGGTGCGCGGCGAGCGCACGGCGTTCCAGTCGTATTGTCCCTGTGCGCGGCTGCCCGACAAAGCGGCCGAGCCGCTGACGCTTTCGCCATCAATCTTGCCCTTGAAGTCATGCTTGACTGGTCCTGCGCCGAGGTCGGCCGTGAAAGAAAAGCTGATCTCCTCACCCTGTAATTTGACGTTTTGCAACGGCGCAGTACGGCCATTGACGCTGGCATTGCCCGATACCATTTGAAAGGTCTGGCTGAGCATCGCGGTGTAGGGCTGCGGCTTGCCGCCTTTGCCGCCCGAGGGTAACTCCCAGCGCCAGCTGCCGGCCACTTTTGCCGGCACTATCCAGAAGTAAATGTCGCTCTGGCCGGGGGCGCTGCCATATTTTTCCTTAACCTCCAATTGGACGAATGCATCCGGCTTCCAGTCGTCCATCGAAAAATCGTGCGACACGATGCGCGTGCCCGGTTTGAGGTCGAGCAGCTTGGGGCGCAATTCCATGTTCACGCGCGGCAGCAGATACATGGTGATCACCGTCGCCTGCGACAGATCGGTCTGGAACAGATCACGCTGATAAAACGCTGCCTTGTCCGTGACACCCGCTTTCCGCGCATTGTCGAGCGCCTCCGACACGCGCGTGGGATTGATATCCACGCCAAATCCCCGCGCCCCGTGCTTCTTCGCCGCGGTCACCACGATGCGGCCGTCGCCGGAACCCAGATCGATCAGGTAGTCATTCGCGCCAACCTTCGCCATTTGCAGCATGCGATCCACCACTTCCTGCGGCGTGGGCACGTAGGGCACGCGCGGTTCCTGCGCCATAGCGAAAGCAGCAGTCATGGCAAGCATTACAGCAAACAAACAAACGCGGACACGCACACACACTGCGGCACCGCTCAAGCGTTGATCCATACCAAACACGATGGGAACTCCTTGCAGATTCAACTTCGGCTATGACAGCGATCACCGGCGCGCCGTTCATATTGCCTGCACCGCGCCAGCAATCCGCGCGGCTATTGCAGCTATGGTAGATTCGCGGACGACGATTATACCCGACACCGCACTGGACACTCCGATGCTGCTGCAATCCGTGATATTCATCTCCGGCGGTGCGATACTCGCGCTGGAGTTGCTGGCGTCGCGCGTGATGACGCCCTACTTCGGGGTAAGCCTTTATATATGGACCGGCATCCTGTCCATCACTCTTGTCGCGCTGGCCACGGGATACTGGATCGGCGGCAGGCTCGCCAATGCACGCAGTGCTACACCCGCTGCCCTGATGGAACTCTACGGGCTGATGCCTGCGGTCGCCGCTGCTGGTATCGTGGCGGCATGCCTGATGTACCCCTTCGTGTTCGTACCGCTGGCCAACTGGAGTCTGGTGGGCGGATCGTTTGTCGCCTGTCTGCTGCTGCTCGCCATACCGCTGGTGGCGGCGTCGGCGATGAATCCGCTGCTGGTGGCCATACAGCGCCGCGCGGCGGGAGACGGCGGCGCGGGCCAGGTTTTCTTTGTCAGCACGCTGGGTTCGGTCGCCGGCGTGCTGGTGACCGCGTTCGGCCTGATTCCATTTGTGAGCAACTATGATTCGGTATTGATCGTTGCCGCCGTATTGGCGTTGCTGAGCATCGCCATCGCGGCTTTCCCGCCGCGCGACCTCAGGAAGCGCAGCCTTATCGGCGCAACATCGATGGTCGCGCTGATCGCCGCATTGCTGCTGTTGTGGCAAGCCGATGCCTATACCGGCCGCAAAGGGCCGATCAGCCATCTTGGCAAACAGTGGCATGTGGAAGCGACCTTCCGCTCGTTGTTCGGCACCGTAAAAATACTCAAGCACGAGCCGGATGCGGACGGCCAGTACTGGCGCATCTATTTTCAGGACGGGCTTACCCAGAATTCCGTCGAATCCAGCGGCCGCTCGCGTTCTTTCTATACCTATGCGCTGGAAGCGCTGGCGATGGCCTATCACCCGCAAGCGCGCAGCGCGCTGGCGCTGGGCCTCGGCGCGGGTATGACGCCGGCACGTCTGGCCGCGCGCGGCATCACCACTGAAATCGTGGAAATCGATCCAGCTTCATTGCAGGCCGCGCGCCGTTTTTTTGGGCTCGACGAACACAAGACCGTGGTCCACCATGCCGATGCGCGCACCTTTGTCCACGCCTGCCCGCGAACCTACGATCTGGCGGTGGTTGATTTATTTCACGGCGACGGCACGCCTGATTACCTGATCACGCGCGACTTTTTCCGCGATTTGCGGCGCTGTATCGGCGAACGCGGCATAGCCGTGTTCAATACCTTTGCCGATCTGGAGAATCCCGTCAGTTATGCGCATTTACTTACCACGCTGCGCTCAGAGTTGCCGCATCTGGCGATCTACCGGCCCGCCTCGATCGGCGCATCGCATACCAACAGTTTCATTGTCGCCAGTGCCGTGCCGCTGCCCGCCATCACGCGCGTCACCATGGATGACATGCCAACCCGCCATGAAACCACGCTGTGGGATATGCTGAGCGCACCCATGACGCTGACGACGGAACTGTTCGCCGGCGGCAAAATCATCAGCGACGCACACAATCGTGCGGCGCTCGATCTGGCCCATGTGCAACGGATCTATCGGCAGGCTGTGATCGGCAACACACCGCCTGCATTTCTGCTGAACTGAAGCTTACGGGCTTGATACGTCAAGCGGCTGCGGCGGAGACGTACGCTGTGCGGCGAATCGCTGCTTGCGCTCAGTATTTCCGCGCCTCACACGCAGCTCGCCGTTCAACGTGTCACCGTCGAATCGCGCTGAAACATGGTATTCCGCACCGGCCATTGCGCAGGTAAACGCCAGCACCGCACCGCTGACCGACACGTTCGTCAGCGGCAACAACTCCGTGCCACGCCGTACTGCGCCGCTCGCGCGCTGATAACGCTGGGTAATGGAAATCTCCACGGTTGCAGGTGGCACGTCCTCCACACGCCACGACCATTCGCCGCTGAAATTCGCCGGCACTGTCCACAGGCGCAGCGTGCTGTCGCCGCCACTGCCGGCGTTGCGCGTGGGAGCGTATAGCGTCAGCGTCTCGTCAGGCGGCCAGCCCGGCAATGGAAACTCGTGCGCCACGATGCGCGCGCCGGGTTTCAGTTCCCTCAGCAACTTCGGCCGCACGCGCGCCATCAACGGCGGCAACAGGAACAGCGTGATCACGCTGGCGCGGCTCACATCGGCCGCAATCAGGTCCCCGACTTCGAAGCGCGCGCGTTCGCCGAGCTTGTGCCGTTGCGCCTCGGCATTGCTTTTTTCCACCAGCGCCGCGTCGATGTCGATGCCCAGTCCGCGCGCACCGTAGCGTCTGGCTGCCGCGATGACGATGCGTCCGTCGCCGGAACCCAGGTCCATCACGAAATCGTCCGCCGTCACGCGCGCCAGTTCGAGCATGCGCTGCACGGTGGCGTCTGGTGTCGGAAAATAAAACGAGAAGGTTTCGTCAGTTGGCGACGCTGCGTGCAGCGCTTGCGGCCACGGTGCGGCCAGCGCAAATACGCCGAGCAAAAATTGGCGGCGCGTGAACCATGCGCTCATGAAAACCGCCGGAGTCTGGTTCACATGAAGTAATTATAAGTATTTGTTTTTATTTACTATTTACCGATAGTCACACGCTCCGCCTGCCACTTGGCGTCTTTGCCATCGAGATTGACGACGCCGCTCATCGCGCCACCTTTGACCTTGCCGCGATAGTGATGCCGCACGGACGCGTTGCCCCAAATGGAAAAGCTGATGTCTTCGCCATTCAACGCCACATCGGTGATGCTCATGCCGCGGGCGTTGGGCAACGCGCCGCTGACGGCATGATAATTCTGCTTGAGATCCACGTCGCGCGATACATCGGTGCCGGCCACCTTGATCTGCCAGCGTCCCGACACCTTTGCGGGAATCGTCCACAGATACAGCGTTGCGCTCGGCACGCCGTTGATCAGCTCTTTTTCCGGCACATCGAAGGTAATCCGGTCGTCGGCCTCCCAGTCGCCGAAATGATAGTCATGCGACACTACGCGTGCCCCGGGACGCAGTTCGTTGTAGATCTTGTCACGCAGATTCATCATCATCGCCGGCAGCAGATAAAGCGTTACCACCGTGGCACGCGACAGATCGGCCTTGAACACGTCCTGCGCCTGGAATGCCGCGCGATCCCCGATACCGAATTTCTTCGCCGTGGCATTGGACAAGCGCACCAGTTCAGGATCAATTTCGATGCCCATGCCGCTGGCCTTCAGTTGCCGCGTCGCAGTGAGCACGATCACACCGTCACCGGAACCCAGATCCATTACAAAATCATTCGCACCCACGCGGCCAAAGCGCAGCATCTGATCCACCACCACCTGCGGCGTGGGCACATAGGGTCCCCCGGTGCGTTCGATTTCCTTGACCTGCGCCTGCGCGCTTCCCGCGCACAAGGCGCCGATGAGCGCTGCCAAAAAAAATCGCCGTACGAAATGCATATTTCTGCTCCTGATCACGGTTTGGGTTTGGGTTTGGGCAGGCCGAGTTCGCCGGCCTTGCAGGCCTCGAAAATTTCGTGCACCGATGCTTCGCTGGTAAAACTCACACGCACCACCTGACGCAGCAGATTGAGTTCCTGCGCATCCAACTTTTGCTGCAGGTCGCTGCGCTCAATCTCTTTCATCACCGCGCTCAATGATGAACCCTGATCGCGCAGCTTCACCGTCGTCTGCGCCACCGCCACCACCTGATCGCATTCGAGCGTTGCGTATGCCGGGCCGCCCCACAAGAGGGAAAGAAAGGCGGCAAAAGCACCAATTAAGCCGGAAATTTTTCCTGACATAATGTGCAATATTACCTTACTCCAATCACCGTTCGTTAGGTTAAAATGCGCCGCCTGTTTCCAAAACTGAATTCGCAATGGCTCATATGAACCGCACCATCGCACAACGTTGCATGCCGCTGGTTTTCGCCGGGGTGAGCGCGTTGGGCATGTACAGTGGCCCGTGCGCGGCGGACATCTGGGGCTACGTCGACGACAAGGGTGTCGCCCACCTTAGTGATCATCAGGTCAATGAGCGTTATTTTTTGTTCAAGAAAGAAGCGCCGCGGCCCAAAGCAGAGGAACCCGACTATGCCGCGCTCGAACGCATGAGTGCGGTGGGATCCGTGACCGCCGTGAATCCTGCGCTGCGTGCGCAATTCGCGCCGCTGATCCTGCAAGTCGCTCAGGAATACGGTCTTGACGTATCGCTGCTGCACGCCATCATCACTGTCGAGTCCGGCTACAACCCGCAGGCCCGGTCGCCCGCCGGCGCCATCGGACTAATGCAACTGATGCCCGGCACTGCGCAAAAATACGGCGTGCGCAATATCTGGGACCCGCTCGAAAATCTGCAAGGCGGCGCGCGTTACCTGCGCTTCCTGCTCGCGATGTTTCCCAACAAGCTCGATCTGGTGCTGGCCGCTTACAACGCCGGCGAAGGCGCCGTGCAGCAAGCCGGCATGAAGATCCCGCCTTACGCCGAGACGCAGGCCTATGTGCCCAACGTCATCACGCAATACCAGCGTTACCGCGCGGCCGTGACACCCGCGGGCACCGTACCAGCGCCCACCACGAATCGCGAACTACTGATTCGCTAACGACGCGTCGGGAACGCTCCGTTATACGCGCATTTAGGTCTTGCACTTTCCCACCAGCAGCATACACACGAGTCCAGCCGCCGACGGAATCGCCATCAGCGCGAATGCGCTCGCATAGCTGCCCGATGCATGATAGGCGAAAGTGAACACAATCGGGCCGATGAACTTGCCGATGTTCACCAGAAACAACGACCCGCCGGTAGCCGCACTGACAGATTGCGCCGGCGCGAGGCGCGCGACTTCCGCCAGAAACGCGCCGTTCCAGCCGCTGGCGGTGGTGCCCAGCACGAAGAACAGCGCGCACGATGCGATGACGGGCCACGCAGGCGTGATCGCGAGACACAGCACGGTCGTGACCGTCATCACCACGGCCAGCAGTGACAGCGCCTTGAAACAATCACGCAAAACATCCGCCACCCATCCCCAAAACAGACGGCCCGCGACGCCACCCACCTGTGACGCCATCAGAATGAATCCCGCCTGCACCAGTCCGAGCTTCATTTCCTCGACGAAAAAAATCACCGTGAAGGTCGATAGCGCAAGCTGCATGATCACAAACGCGCCGCCCGCGATGCCGAGCAGCCGCAAAGCGCGATCACGCCACACCATGGCGAGTCCGCCGAATGGATTGGCGACCCACTGCGCCTGCGGATCCCGATCGTTGTCCCAATACGCGCGGCCACGCTGCATGCAAATCATCAGCAACGCCAGCGCCACCGCGTTGCCGGCCAGCGCCCACTGCCAGCCCACCCACACCGCGACTGCTGGCGCGATGCCCGCGGCAGCAATGCCGCCCAGCGGCACGCCGGTCTGCTTGACCGAAAAGATCAGGTTGCGGCGCTCGGGGGGCGTGAATCGCATCATGACCTGCGACGCCGCCGGCGACACCAGTCCGTAACCCAGTCCCATCGGCAGTGCCGACAGCAACATGAATCCCTGATGCGGCAACATGGCGGCGATGCAGCCGACGATGCACAGCGCCAGTCCTAACTGACCGACGCGGCAGCCGCCCCAGCGCACCGAAAGGTGGCCGCATAACACCAGCGACACCAGCATCGCCAGCGAAATCAGGCTCACCTGATAGCCGATCAGCGATGAACTGATGTGGTAACTTTCAACAACCTTGGGTGCAACCGCCGGCAGGATTGACGTCGCCATGGTGCCCAGCGCCTGACCGAGCAGCAGCACGGTCAACAAAAAAACAAACGGTGGAGGATTGCTGATGCGGGACGGCTCGGCCTGATACCGGTGATCCTGCCGATTTACCATCTGACAGGATTAATAAAAAAGTATATTAAAAACATATACTTATGATAACACACTACTCAGGAAGCGTCGTCCAATCCCACCGAGGAACGCCAATCCTTTTTCCTGAACAGCAGCGGTTTCAGGCTGAACAGCAGCATCACCACCCCGATGCCGAGCATCGTCACCGCAATCGGCCGTTCCATGAAAATAGCGTAACTGCCCGCGCTCATCGCCAGCGATTGCCGCAGCGACAGTTCGAGCATGGGCGCGAGCACCAGTCCCAATGCCACCGGCGCGAGATCGAAACCGAATTTGCGCAGCACATAACCCACGCCGCCCATTGCCAGCATGATCCACACATCGACCACGGAGTTGCTTACCGAATAGCAACCCAGAATGCAGAACGCAAGGATGCATGGATACAAGTACGAATACGGGATACGCAGCAAACTCACAAACATACCCACCAGCGGCAAATTGAGTATCAGCAACACCACGTTGCCGACATACATGCTGGCAACGAATCCCCAGAACAGGTCGGGCCGTTGCGAGATCAGCATCGGTCCCGGTGAAATGCCATGCACCATGATGGCGGCGATCATCACCGCCGTTACCGGACTCGTCGGTATACCCAGCGCCATCATCGGAATGAAGGCGCCGGTGGCCGCGGCATTGTTGGCTGATTCCGGCCCTGCCACACCCTCGATGGCGCCACGGCCGAAACGCTCCGGTGTTTTGGAGATGCGGCGTTCAATGCCATAAGCCACGAACGACGAAATGATATGCGCTGATCCGGGAATAATGCCGATCATAAATCCGATCACGCTGCCGCGCGCAATAGGGCCGATCGACTGCTTGAGTTCGCTGCGCGAAGGCATCAACTCGCGCAGCGACGGGTTTTTCGGCAGCGCCGGCATCTGCTGCGAGGCCGTCATGAGAATTTCCGATATGCCAAACAGCCCGACTGCCACCGGCACGATGCCGATACCGTCGGACAACTCGATCACATCAAAACTGAAGCGCGTGTAGCCACTCATGGCATCGATGCCGATCATGCCCAGCATCAGGCCGAACCCCGCCATCGCCAGCGTTTTCGCCATCGACCCACTCGTCATGTAGGCCAGCACCAGCAAGCCCATGAGCAACAATGCCGTGTATTCCGGCGGACCGAATCTCAGCGCGAAGTTCGCCAGCGTCGGCGCCAGCAACATCAAGCCCACCACGCCGAGCGTGCCGGCAACGAATGAGCCTATCGCGGCAATCGCCAGCGCCGGTCCCGCGCGGCCCTGTTGCGTCATCGCGTAACCGTCGATGCAGGTCATCACCGACGCCGCCTCGCCCGGCAAACGAATCAATATGGATGTAGTGGAGCCGCCGTACATCGCGCCGTAGTACACGCCCGCCAGCAGCACCACCGCGACGATGGGATTCAACCCGAACGTCACCGGCAGCAACATGCTGATGCCGGCAAGCGGCCCCACGCCCGGCAGCATGCCCACCAGCGTGCCGATGAAGCAGCCGATGAAAGCGTACATCAGCACCTGCGGCTGCAATGCCACACTGAATCCGATCAGCAGATTGTTGAAGGTTTCGACCATTCAGGTTCAGGATTGAGCCGTCAGCGTATTGCTGAACCCTCGATCCTGGTTCCGTTTACACGCCCCACGGACTCACCGGCAGCGGCACCCTCAACAACGTCGCAAACAGATAGTAGGTGGCGAGCGAAAATCCAATGCCGACCACCGCCACCATCACCGGCTTGCGCCTTTCCATTACGCCGAGAAAAAACACCAGCAACGCCGCCATGGTGATGCGATAGCCCAGGCGCTCCAGCGCATACGCCGCCACACCGCACGCGACCAGCAGCGCGATGGCGCGCCTGGTTTCTGTCCATTGCATCGCCACCAGCGGCATCGACTTGCCGCCGCTCAGCGTAACGAGCAAGCCCATCACCCCCATGAATATCGCCAGCAGCAGCGGCACATAGCCCGGCCCCGGCTCCGATAGCGAGCCTATCGGATACGCGCGGTTCATCCACCACACGTAGAGTGCGAGCGCCACCAGCATCAATCCCGAAACCCGGTCGCTGCGCAGTTGCCGCCCACTGGACGACGCTGGTTCCTGAGCCATGTGTGATTGCGTCTTGATTACTTCTTGTCGTCGACCTTGCCGACCACCTTCACCACGGCGGCAAGACGCTTCGCATCGGCATCCCAGTATTTCGCGAACTCTGGCGCATCCATGTACTGAATCGGCGAATTGACGCGCGACATTGCCATTTTGAAATCAGCATCCTCCACCGCTTTGCGCACCGTATCGCGCAGCACTTTCAGCACCGTTTCCGGCGTCGCGCGCGGCGCCATCAGGCCCGACCAGATGTAATACTCGATGTCCACGCCCTGTTCCTTGAACGTCGGCACATCCGGATAATTTTCGTGCCGTTTCGCGCCCCAGCTCACGTGCGGACGCAGTTTGCCCGATTTGACGTGCGTGGTTATCGCCGCCGGACCACCTGCGGTCAGTTCCACGTGGCCGCCGAGCAGCGTGGTCAGCGCCGGACCACCGCCGGTGGTCGGCACATGGCGCATCTTCAACTTGTAGTGATGCAAAAACATTTCCATCGGCATGTGCAGCGCGCCGTAAATACCCGACGACGAAAATGACATCTGTCCCTGCTTCGTGCGCGCCAGCGCCACCAGTTCCTTCAGATTTTTTACCGGCAGCGAAGGATGCGACACCAGTATTGTCGGGTCCGCAGAAATCAGCGCGATCGGCGCGAACTGGTCTATCGAGTACGCCGGCTTGCGATCAAACAATGCATCGGCGGCGGGTATCACCGAAATGCTCGATAGCGCCATCAGCAGCGTATAACCATCGGGCTTGGCGTTCGCCACAGCGGCATTGCCTACCGCGCCGCCCGCGCCCGGGCGATTCACCAGCGCCATCGGTTGCTTGAGGATTTTTTCCATCGCCATCGCGGTGGGGCGGCCGGTGATTTCGGCGACGCCCCCGGGCGGAAATGGAATGATCAACGTGACCGCGCGCGCGGGGAACGCTTCTTGAGCATGTGCGCTGCACGCCATCGCCAGCAGCGCCGTGGCGATCAGTGATTTCAGCAGGTGAATTTTCATAATCATATGTTTTCAAATAATAATTATAAGTTATTGATCCGCGCGCGCGCCCGACATTTTGACCACCTTCGCCCATTTCGCGATATCGGCATTCAGATACTTGTCGAACTCGGCCAGCGACATCGCCATCGGCTCCGCGCCCTGTTCATTCCAGGTTTTTTTCACGTCGGCACGCGCGGTGATTTTGCTGATTTCGGCGTTGAGCCGTTCAAGCACCGGCCTGGGGGTTTGTGCCGGCGCCATCACGCCCAGCCAGATGGTCGCTTCATAACCGGGCACACCCGCTTCCGCTACCGTCGGCAAATCCGGCGTCACCGTGGAACGCTTCTGGCCGGTGGTGGCCAGTGCCCGCACCCTGCCCGCTTTCGCCATCTGCGCCATCGTGGTGATCGCATCCAGCATCAGTTCGACCTGCCCGCTCATCACGCTGGTGCGTGCTTCGCCGCTGCCTTTGTGCGGGATGTGCACGATGTCCACGCCGCCCATCGCCTTGAACAACTCACCAGCCATATGGTACGGCGTGCCAGCTCCCGACGATGCGTAGTTCAGGCCGCGCGGCTTGGCTTTCGCCAATGCCAGCAATTCCTTCACCGATTTCACCGGCAGCGACGGATGCACCACCAGCAGCAGGTCAGAATAATTGATCGGCGCCACCGGTGCGAAATCCTTCATCAGCGCAAACGGCTTCTTGGGAATCAGCGACTCATTCACCGTGTGCGTGTTCGACATCAGCAGCAGGGTGTAGCCATCCGCGGGTGACTTCGCCACCACGTCGGTGCCGATGATCGAACCCGCGCCGGGGCGATTTTCAATCACGAAAGACTGCCCCATCGGTTCCTGCAGCCGCTGTCCCAAAACACGGGCATAAATGTCCGCCGGACCGCCGGCGGCAAACGGCACGACAATGCGCACGGGTTTCGCCGGATAACCCTGTGCAATCGCGCCACCGCTGAAAACACCGCAAGCCGCACACAGTACAGCAGCGCCATATCGATAACTGGTCATACCCTCTCCTCCAAACTGTTTTTTATCGCCCGCCACCGCAGGCACGTTCACTATGTGACGCGAAAGTATGTTATCCCTCTGTCGCCGCGTCAACCGCGCAGTGCCGCCAAATCCATTCTCGACTCAAAAAAGCCCGGGACCGCTTTCAGAAATGCGTTCATCTGGGCATCGCTCCAGCCGCCAAATGCGCCGTTCAGCCGGAACTTGTGCTCAATTTCCGCGCGCGTCAGCGGCTCCTGCGCGCCGCCGCGTATATGGCCCTGGCGCTCTTCCACCACACTGCCGTCTTTGAGCGTCATGCGCACGTGCCCGGTGTAGGTTTTAGGATACGGATTGTTGGGGTCGACTACGTATTGAACCTTGGAAGACAAAGCAAGTATGCGCTCGTCGCGCACGGTTTTTTCGGTAAACGCCGCCAGCCCCGCGCCGCCGGTGATAAAAGCCACCGCGATATTAAACGGCGCACTGAATTTCGCCGCGTAGTCGTTGGCTGGCCGATGCTTCGACGGCAGCGGATCCCACAGCCGATGGACATAGCCCTCGGCGGTCTCACACAAAATACTCACCACATCCTCGGCCTTGATGCCGCGCTTGGAAAGACGCAGCGCACAATCCACATACGGCTGATTCATGGTGCCGGTGGCGTACGGCTTGAAGGTAATCACATCGACGTACCACTTCTTGCCAAAATCTTCGGTCAATACCTTGTAGTCTCCTCCCGCGTTGCGTGCGAATGCATAGTAAAAACCATGTGTGCCTTCAAACACGGTGCGCGGCCCCAGAAAGCCCTGCTGCCCGAAGCGCGCCGCCTGTATGCCGATCTTCGCCGCCCAGCCTGCGTGCAGCCGTTTGGTCCACGCGCCTTCCGCAAGATATTCAATGATCCCCCCCGCCATGCTGCCGGCAATGCCCAGCGCGTCCACGGTCTGCTTGCGATTCAAGCCCATCGTCACACTCACGGCCAGCGTGGCCGCCATTGCACCCAGCACACCCGTGGGGTGAAATCCTGACTTGTGTATCGCCTTGGGAATCACCATCGACAGCCGGCACAGCGTTTCGATGCCCACAACCATGCCCTTGAACGCGGCCTTGCCATCGCAGCCGAAACGTTCGCACGCGGCGAGCACCGCTGGCATGATGACCGCGCTGGAATGAACCGGCCCGCCTTCAAACGTGTCATCGAAATCCTCGCCGTGTGCCGCGCAGCCGTTGATCATCGCCGCGGTCTCGGGGGCGTAGGTGGTCTTGTGTCCGATAGCTGTTGCCGGTCCGCCGCTATCGACGCCAGCTAGTATCGCCTTGACGTAATCGGTGTTGCGCGCGGCCACGCACAGCCCCACCACGTCGATCAGCAATTCTTCCGTGCGCGCACGCACCGCTGCAGGGATGGCGGTGACATCCAGTGCCAGCGCCTGATCGGTGATGCGTTCAGCGACGGAAAGCGATTTTGAAGCGGTATTCATGATTCAGTATTCCATAAAAAACAGGGATGCCATGAGCATCCCGGCGATTGCGGTCGAATCACGCAGCCGGACGCTGCGTCTTCTTGTAACGGCCTATCGGCACCAGTTCTGCGGTAGTGCCGCCGGGCGCCCTGAATTTCACCGGAATCACACCCGGATCGCTGATAATCTCGCAGCCTTGGGTTTTGATCTGCTGGGTGTATTTTTCGATGTCGTCGACTTCAATCGCAAAATGATGGATGCACGGACCTTCGCCGGAAGCCTTCGATTCCGCCGACTGCGTGCCGTCGTCGTATTTGATCAGCGTGAAATCCATCGCACCGTCGGTGAGGTGCCGCGACAGGTGATCGCGCGTCTTGCGTGTCTCGACTTCCCAAAAACCAAATACTTTTTGATAGAACGCGGTGGTTTCTTCAAGATTTTCAACTTTTAACGCCAGATGCACGATGCGACTGTCCATTTTGATCTCCTTAAAATTCCGCTTTAAAACTCATAGCCTGCCGCTAACAGCATCGGCCTGGCAGCAGGCGAGGTCAAACGTGAAACAAAATCTTTGGCTGCTGCAGCTTGCCTGCTGTTCGCCACACAACCTGCCGAATAAGTCGCCTTGGCCTGAAACTCATCCGGCAACGGCCCCACGTACCTTACACCCTTGATCGGCAATATTTCGGTATTTTGCGTAATGCCGATTGCTGTCGCGTCACCTTCAGTGACAAGCCAGTTCATTGCCGCGTTGCCGTTGGGAAAAAATTTCAGCCGTCCTTTGACTTCAGCAGTGATACCAAGTTTTTCCAGGCAAGCCATCACGATTTTACCTGCCGTCGCCACCGCCGGATCGGGGAAAATGATCGCGCTGGCCGCGCACAACGCTGCACACAGGGCATCCGCGTTTGCAACATCAGGCTTCGCCACGCCCGCGCGCACCGCGACGCCAGTGCCCACCTTGCCTAAATCGGCGCGCCCCGCCGCTACAAAGCCCGACGCTATCAGTTCGTCGATCATGGTGTTGGTCAGCACGATCACATCTACCGGAGCGCCCCCCTGCGCTTTCGCTTTCATCGCGCCTACAGCGCCAAAATCAGCCGCCACGTCATTACCGGTGTCACGTTTGAAATCCGCGATGACGTTTTGCACCACCGCCTGCGCTGCACCTGCGCTCAGAATATTCAAAGTTGCCATTTACAGTTTGTCTACTTCCGCCGCTATCGCGTCGCCCATGTCGCGCGTAGATGCCTTGCCGCCCAGATCGGCCGTCAGCACTTTGCCGACCTTGACCACGTTTTCAGTCGCACGCTCCATCCAATCCGCCGCCTGCAATGCGGCGGGCACTTGGTGCTTGTGCGAGAGCCATGCCAGCAACATCTGCCCCGACATAATCATCGCGTACGGATTGGCGATACCTTTGCCTGCGATGTCCGGCGCGGAACCATGGGTGGCCTGCGCCATCGCGCGTTGAGGTCCTGCGGACAGCCCGGGCGCAAGCCCCAGCCCGCCAACCAAGGCCGAAGCCGCATCGGACAGAATGTCACCAAAGGTATTGGTGGTGACGATCACGTCGAACTGCTGCGGTTTCATTATCAGCTTGGCAGCCATGGTATCCACCAGCACTTCATTGAACGCCACATCCGGATACTCTTTCGCCACTTTGCGGCATTCCTCGGCGAACATGCCGCAGGCGAGTTTGAATACAGTGTCCTTGTGCACCGCTGTGACGATCTTGCGCAGGCGCGTGCGCGCGATGTCAAACGCTGCGCGCGCCACCTTTTGCGAGCCGGAACGCGTAATCACGCGTATGCCGATGGTCATATCGGGCGTGGGACGGAATTCCCCATAGCCCAGATGCACATTGCGGTCCGGTGGAAAACCTTCGTTGTTTTCACGCACGATAATCAGATCGACATCCTTGTAAATGCACGGAACGCCGGGATACGATTTCGACGGCCGGATATTCGCGAACAGATCGTAGTGCCGGCGCAGAATCGGATGCGGATTGATTGAATTCGGATTATTTTTCGGATACGCCTGATGACCGATGGGGCCGAGCACCCAGCCGTCCAGCGTATCGAGCTTGTCGAGCGTGCCCGGCGGCATGGTGTTGCCGAGTTCGTCAAACGCCTTCTTGCCGATGGGCACAGGATGCCAGTCGATGGCAAGTCTGGCTTTCGCCGCTGCCGCGCGCATGACCTTGATCGCCTCCGGCACGACCTCCAGCCCGATATCATCGCCTTCGAGTATGCCGATTTTCAGCGCACGATCCATCTGGCCCCTCAAAAATAGTGACAGTTTAACACGCAGCCGCATCGCAAACGATGCACCAGGCGATAAGATATGCTCATGAAACCATTGCATACCGCACGCCATGCCACCGAAGCGCATTTGGTCCGCGGTTACCTCGAGGCGCAGGGCATCTCCGCCATTGTTCGTGGCGAGTATCTCGCAGGCGGCATTGGGGAACTGCCCGCCGGTTTGTGCAAGGTGTGGATCGTCCATGACGACGAATTCGCGCGCGCCGATGATTTGCTACAGCAGTTTTTGCAAGGCAAGAATGCACGCGACTACGCGCACGAACGCTGGCACTGCGCAACGTGTGGCGAAGCACTTGAAGGCCAGTTCACCACTTGCTGGAACTGCGGCAGCACGCGGCCTGAGTAACACATGTCAGCGAGAATGCACCGCGCAGTCACGCGAACCTTCGACAATTATTTGCACAGTGCGTCTATTAAGAATATTGTTTAAAAACATATAGTTACAATATCCATCGGTTTTTCTGTCACCGCATCAAGCATAATCGTCATTCAGCCATCAGCAGATAATTTCATGCCCGGCTTTTCCATCATCCCCAAGCACGACCCGCAGCAGGCGCACCGCATCCGACGCTATTTCCTTGCCGTGGCAACATCGCTGCTGGTGCTTTACTTCATGACCGTGGTGCATATCCACGGCTACCTGGAACTGCGCGGCCTGCAGTGGTGCGCGGCAGGAATGACGTTGTGCTTTGTGGTGTTTTACGCGCTGTTTCGATCCGGGCTCAATCTAAAGTGCCGCGACCCCAGCCTGACCGGTGCGCAGATGGTGTGCGCGTTTGTCATCACCAACATCGCGGCGTACTACACGGAGAGCGACGCACGGGCGGTCTTTCTGCCGGTGCTGCTGATGACTTTTTATTTCGGTATCTTCCGGCTCGACACGTCGCAGATGACGACCATTGCACTCGTTTCAATCGCTTGCTACGGCGTCATGCTGGGCGCGCTCTACCGGTTTCGGCCTAGCGCATTTGACCTGCAACTCGAAACCCTGCGCTGGTGGATACTCGCCGTGGTGCTGCTGTGGTTTGCGCTGATCAGCGGCCATATCAGCCAGTTGCGCAAGGAATTGGCCGATAGCAAGTCGGCGCTGGAAGCCCTGCTGGAACGCGACGAACTCACGGGCGTGGGCAACCGCCGCTATCTCACGCACATGATGGCACAGGAAAAAAGCCGTTGCGACCGCAGCGGCACCACCTTCTGTGTTGCCATGCTCGACCTGGATTTCTTCAAAAAAGTGAACGACACCTACGGCCACCCGGCGGGCGACAAAGTATTAAAGGTCTTCGCACTCGTTGCACAGGATGGCTTGCGCAGGATCGATTATTTCGGGCGTTTCGGTGGCGAGGAATTCATGCTGATCATGTCCGAGACCAAAATGCACGGCGCGCGAACCAAAGCAGAGCGATTGCGCTACAACATGGAACATACGCGCCATGCCGAGATAGACCCCGGTCTGGTGCAAACCGTCTCCATAGGCCTTGCCGAATACCGGCGCGGCGAAACCATCGAGGATGTACAAAAACGGGCGGACAAGGCTTTGTACAAAGCAAAGTCGAACGGGCGCAATCGAGTGGAGATGGAAGTTTAGTAGAGGCAAGGCTGCCGGGCACGCCAGGCTTTGCGCACCCTTGCACTGGCTGGATTTCGCATGGATATTGCCGCTATCATGCCGTCACAGTGACAATCCGCCGCTCCTGAATGGCCTGCAACACCGCGTTCGTCACTGCTACCGTATAAGCGGCATCATCACCATCCGCCAGGTTGCTGCGCTTGCCCTGCAGTTCACCTTCAAACGCCTGCACCTGCAATTCATACGCCGCGCTGGCGATAAAGCGCTCGTCGGTTGCACCGTTCTTGTCGCGCACGGTGATGACATGCTCTTTCACCCAGCGCAGCGGCGATGTAACCAGAGTGGCGTCGGAGCCTTCAATCAGCAGGTTGTTCTCGCCCTGCGGCACTTCGCGCGTAGCACGCACCTGCGCGTGGCCGCCTCCCGATAAACGACCCAGCACGGTAAACGTATCGTCGGCGTGGCCCTCGCGGCGATCGGGGTTGGTAAACGCGCTGACTTCGACAAATTTTTGCCCGCTGACCCATTGCACCAGATCGAGCAGGTGCACGCCGACGTCGTACATCACGCCGCTTTGCGAGTTGTCGAGCCGCCAAGTTTTGCGCGGCGGCATGGCCGAGGTGCGCTCCAGTGTCATTGCGACAATTTGTCCCAGTCGGCCGGACTGCACGATTTCACGCGCACGCGTCACCGCCACGTCCATGCGAATCTGGTGCGCGACACGCAGAATCACGCCCGCCTTGTTGCAAGCGTCCGCCATCTCGCGTGCGTGGTCGGTGCGCATGGCGAAGGGTTTTTCACACAGCATGTGCTTTTTCGCCCGCGCCCCTGCGAGCACTGCTTCATGGTGCATGGCGTTGGGCAGTGCAATGTAAACCGCATCGATGTTGGGATCACACATCAGCGCGTTCAAATTGCCATGCGCGCGCGCGATGTTGAAGCGCTCCGCGAAAGCTTTGGTTTTTTCCGGCGTACTTCCGAGACAAGCAACAATTTCCGAACCGGGGCTTTTCACCATCGCCGGCGCGACAAAATCCGACGCTGCCCAGCCCAGCCCCACGATGCCCCAGCGTACCGGTTTGACTGCGGCGCTCATGCCGGCACCCCGCCGCCGCACAGTTTGCGCCGCGCTTCCAGATATTCCTGCTCCAGCCGATCCACCAGTTCGGCAACCGTCGGCACATCGTCAATATTGCCCACACCCTGCCCCGCGCCCCAGATTTCCTTCCACGTTTTTGGACGGTCTTCGCGGTTGCGGTATTGCCCCGGTGCTTCGTCAACCGGAAGGTGGTCCGGATCAAGTCCCGCATTGCGGATGCTGCCCGCGAGATAACTGCCATGCACGCCTGAAAACAGCGGCGTGTAAATAATGTCGCCGGAGTTTGATTCGACAATCATTTGCTTATAGTGGTCCACTGCCAGTGATTCTTTCGTCGCGATGAAGCGTGTGCCCAGATACGCCAGTTCACAGCCCATCGCTTCAGCCGCGAGTATCGCCGAACCATTGGTGATCGCGCCCGACAACACCAGCGGCCCTTGGTGGATGCGCCGCAGTTCGTTCACCAGTGCAAAAGGATTCAACGTTCCTGCATGTCCGCCGGCACCACCGCACACGGCAATCAAGCCATCGACGCCGGCTTCCAGCGCTTTTTCCGCATGGCGCACTTTGATCACATCGTGAAACACCATGCCGCCGTACGCATGTACGCGCGGCACCAGCGCCGTCGGTGCGCTCAGCGACGTGATCACGATCGGCACCTTGTGCGCGAGCACGACTTCGGTGTCCTGTTCGAGACGCTTGTTCGCCTTGTTCACGATGAGGTTAACCGCGAACGGCGCGACCTTCTTTGCCGGATAGTCGCGCGCGTACTGCGCGAGTTCGGTTTCGATACGCGTCAGCCATTTGTCGAGTTCTTCCTGCGGACGAGCATTAAGCGCCGGGAAAGAACCAATCACGCCGGCCTTGCATTGCTCGATGACCAATTCAGGACCGGAAACGACAAACATCGGCGCCGCTAACACCGGTAGGCGCAATCGAGCGCGCAAATCTTGAGGAAGAGACATCAATACTCCTTGATAAATTTGAAACACGCGCGGTAAACACCGCGCGCCACAGCGATTTTATACCACGCGTCAAACCGCTTTGGCAGGTGGCATCGCTATCGCTGATAAACTGTGCTTCTTTCATCGCTTCCACGCCTTATCGTTCCATGTCCGCTGCCCAGTCCCTCGATAAAGCATTGTTCTGGTTCCGCCGCGATTTGCGTGTCGCGGACAATGCCGGGCTGTATCACGCCCTGAAATCCGCGGCGGGCGTGTATTGTGTTTTTGTATTTGATCGCGACATCCTCAACGCGTTGCCGGGCAAATCGGATCGACGCGTCGAGTTCATCCACGGCAGCGTTCTCGAATTGCAAAAATCACTGCGCGCCACGGGCGGTGATCTGATCGTGCATCACGGGCGCGCGCGGGAAGTGATTCCAAATCTTGCAACAGCCCTGAGAGTCGCTGCCGTGTTCAGCAACGAAGACTACGAGCCTGCCGCCATCGAACGCGACCGTGCCGTTGAAAGCTCACTTAAGAAAACCGGCATTGCTTTTCACGCCTTCAAGGATCAGGCCCTTTTCGCGAAGGACGAAGTGCTGACACAGGCCGGCACGCCGTTCACCGTGTTCACTCCCTACAAAAATGCGTGCCTGAAAAGGCTTGACGCGTTTTGCCTGCAGCCCTACCCCACGGAAAAGTATTTTTCCCGATTGGCACGTTCCGGCAAAAAGGCACCCATGCCCGCTCTGGCTGAAATAGGTTTTAAAGCCACGAACCTGAAAGCACTCGGTATCAAACCCGGCGTCAATGGCGCACTTGAGGCACTGGACGATTTTCTGGAGCGCATCGACCGCTACCGCGAAGCGCGCGATTTTCCCGCCGTGCGCGGCGTATCGTATCTTTCGGTGCACAACCGCTTTGGCACGGTGTCGATACGCCGGCTGGCACGGCTCGCGCTGGAACGTCGTTCGGCGGGCGCCGATAGCTGGCTGAATGAATTGATCTGGCGCGATTTTTATTTTCAGATTCTGTATCACTTTCCGCACGTGACTGATTCAGCGTTCAAATCAAAATACGATAAATTATTTTTTAAAAACAACAGATTATTATTTTCGGCCTGGCGCGAGGCGTGTACCGGCTATCCGCTCATCGACGCCGCGATGCGGCAGATCACTCAAAGCGGGTTCATGCACAACCGGCTGCGCATGATCGTTGCGTCGTTTCTGACCAAGGACCTGCTGATCGACTGGCGCTGGGGCGAAAAGTACTTTGCCGATCACCTGAATGATTTTGATCTGGCGGCAAACAACGGCGGCTGGCAATGGGCGGCCTCCACCGGCTGCGATGCGCAACCGTACTTTCGCATCTTCAACCCGGTATCGCAGTCACAGCGTTTCGATGCGCAGGGAAAGTTTATCCGCCGCTACCTGCCGGAACTGGCGAAGGTGCCTGATAAATTCATACACGCACCGTGGACCATGCCGCCGCTGGAACAACAACTCGCCGGTTGCGTGATCGGCAGGGACTATCCGGCGCCCATCGTTGATCACGACGTTGCGCGGCACGAGGCGCTGGCACTCTACAAATCCGTGTAACGGTCGCCGGCTACTTGCAAAGCGATGGCGGCTTGCGCACAAAACCCGGTTTACGTTCTGTCAGCGATTCCAGAAACGCCACCATATCGCTGATTTCAGGCTCACTCAGTTTCAAAGGCTGCAACACGGTATCCGTCGGCACGGCTTCGGCCATCACGTCGCCCGCATAAATGTGCGCCAGGTGCAACATCGTCACGTCAATTTCAGAATAGTGTTTCACCACGTCGCGCAGCGTGGCGAAGTGGCCGTTGTGCATGTAGGGTGCGGTCAACGCCACATTGCGCAGCCCCGGCGCTTTAAACTGCTCGAAGGTTTGCGGCACGAGATCGACAAAACGCGTAGACGTTCCCGTAGCTTTACGCTTGTCGTCATTGTAGGCACCGAGCAGACTGAAGCGGCTGGCGCGCAGCATCTTGATGCCCTGATAGCGCCCCCAGTCGATGCCGCCGGATTTTTTGAAAATCGGAACACCGATCTCGTGAAATTCGCCATTGGTAAACGACGGCCCGAAATGGCACAGGCTGCAATTGCCCTTGCCCATGAAGATACGCGCGCCGCGCCGCGCGCTGTCGGGATAACCTGCTGCCACCTTCCAGTCGTTGCGCATCACCGCGTCGCGAAAATCGTCGAATGGCGTGCGGCCCGTGACCAGCGTTTCCTGAAATGCGGCCAGCGCCTTCCCCACATCTATCATCAGCGCTTCGTCATCGGCTTTGGGTTCGTGGCCAAAGGATTTGCGATAGCGGCACGCAAGATCGGCGTCACTGCGCACCAACCGCGCGACGTGGCGGTCGCTGGCGCCCATCTCCTTCGGATCAAGCATCGGCCGCGCGCTTTGCGACCACAGATTGTCGTTCGCGCCATCCCACCCGAACCAGCGGTGATAGCGCACATTCACCACGCTCGGCGTATTGCGATCTACTTCACCGAGCGCCGTGCCGAGCTTGCGGCCATCGGACCAGTTTTTCTCGGGAATATGGCAGGTTGCGCACGACACCGTGCCCGTGCCGGAAAGCCGGGGATCGAAGAAAAGCTGCTCGCCGAACGCGACAGCCTCGGTCTTGCCCGACACGCGATTGCTGGCATCGCGTGTCCACGGCGCGGGCCACGGGCCGTGGCGCAGAATCAGGCGGATTTCCTCAGCATTCAGGCCAAGCGGATTGCCTTGCGCGACTACCATCAGCGGCAACCACACAGCCGCGATGGCAAAGACATGTCGTAATTTGAACTTGCGAATGGGCATAGGCACCGACAAGAAACAGATTTGGATTATCCCACCAAATCAGCGAAAATCTCTCCTCACTCGAGTGATTGGCAGAACTCATGAGCAAAGAATATCTTCCGCAATTCATACCGCCTGCTGAGCGCAGCGGTGCCGCATTATGGTTTGCGTTTCACCAGGGCAGCGTGATGGTGCGCATGACGGACAATGGTCCTGCGCTGCTCACGTGCGCGCATCCCAGTGAACACGGCCTGGAAATTTCACAGGAGCACTATCTCGGCACCTATGGCGGCGACCATTGCTACGCCGCCGAGCTCGCCGAGGAACAGATCGCGCCGAACGGCCATGCCCTGCTCGGCCTGCGCGATCTGCTGGGCCACCTTGACGACACGCTGGCGGGTGTGTCCGGGCGTGCTTTCCAGATTCTCGAATGGAACCGCAATCATCGTTATTGCGGACGCTGCGGCGGAGAAACCGTGCCGCGCGACAACGAGCGCGCGCGCACCTGCCCCTCGTGCAAGCGCACCAGCTATCCGCCAGTGGCGCCGGTGATCATGATACTCATCACGCATGGCCGCAAACTGCTGCTCGCGCGCAAAGTCGGCTGGGGCAACACGCGCTATTCCGCACTGGCAGGCTTTGTCGAACCGGGTGAGACGCTGGAATCGACCGTCATTCGCGAAACGCGCGAGGAAGTGGGTGTCGAAATCAGGAACATCCGCTATTTCGGCAGCCAGCCATGGCCTTTCCCGAATAACCTGATGATCGCTTTCACTGCTGAATACGCCGGCGGTCCCGTCACACCCGACGGCGTCGAAATCGAGGAAGCGACATTCTTCGATGCCGATGAACTGCCCAACCTGCCTCCGGGCATCAGCATTTCACGCCGCATGATCAACACCATCTCGGCGGAACTCCGAAAACTGCCCAAAACCTGATGAATTCCCTCCAGCAAACCAAGCAGCTCGGCCAGAGCATCTGGCTCGACAACCTGTCGCGCACGCTCATTCAAGAGGGCGGCCTGCAACGGTTGATCACCGAAGACGGCGTCAGTGGCGTCACCTCCAACCCGGCGATCTTTTTCAATGCCATCAGCAAAAGTCCTTACTACCGCGACGACGTGCAGCGGCTGAAAGCGGCGAAAACACCTGCCGAACCGCTGTACGAAGCACTGGTCATTCCCGACATACAAGCGGCATGCGATTTGATGCGCCCCGAGTATGACCGCACCAACGGACGCGATGGTTATGTCAGCCTCGAAGTCTCACCCGCGCTCGCCCACGACGCGGCGGGCACAATTGCCGCAGGCCTGCGCCTCAAAGCGGCTGTGCAGCGCAAGAATCTGCTGATCAAAGTACCAGCAACGCCGGCAGGACTCAAAGCTATTGAAGAACTGATCGCGCAGGGCTGCTCGGTCAACGTTACGCTGATGTTCTCGCTCGCGCATGTGGACGCGGTTGCACAGGCATATATACGCGGCCTGCAGCGGCTGGTGAATAGCGGCGGCGATCCACACCCAGTGAAATCCGTCGCAAGTCTGTTTTTAAGCCGCGTCGACACGCTGATCGATAAACAGCTTGATAGCGTCGGCGGCGACGCGCTCAAGTTGCGCGGTAAAGCGGGTATCGCATTGGCAAAACTGGCCTATCGCGAGTATCAAAAAACCTTCAAGTCCGAAGCCTTCGCCAAGCTCGCCGCGAAAGGCGCGCAACCGCAATTCATGCTGTGGGCCAGCACCGGCACCAAAAATCCAGCTTACAACGATGTGATGTATGTCGAATCACTGATCGGCGCGGAAACCATCAACACCGTGCCTGACGCAACGCTTGCCGCATTTCGCGATCACGGCAAAGCCACGGCAAGTCTGGAAAACGGCATGAATGACGCGCAATCGCACTTCGATGCATTAGCCAAAATCGGCATCGACATGCACGAAGCCGGAGAAACCCTGCAAGTCGAAGGCGTAAAACTGTTTGAGCAGGCGTTTGATCAGTTGTTGAGGTTATTGGGATAGCACGCGAGCTACGACAGCGGATCGCAAGCCATCCCCCTGAGAGCCGCCGAGCAACACAGACGTGCCGGGGGAAGTCGGCGAGGACTGTTTGAGTGCTCGCGCTGTTTGAGTGCTCGCGCCGTTTGCGAGCGCGAGTTCCGCAGCCGCCCGGCACGTCGAGTAGCGCAGGGAAGCCCGAAGGGCCGGCGAACCGGGGGCCGCCTTCTTTGGGTTACCTTTCTTGGCGGAGCAAGAAAGGTAACCAGCCGCCGGGCTGCCCCCAGCGAAGTTGAAGTGCCAGCCGCGCCGCAAAGTTAAAACTATTCCTTGCAATGGGTTTGCGCTCGACCTATTGGGGCTTAGGGTCGATTTGGTTACTCCGTCCTGAACTATTTTGCGTTAAGAGAGACACCATTAGCGATAACGTGATGGCTAAACTGCTTACAGACAGAATCGCCATGTACCCTAAATATTGATGCGTAGTCTCTCGTTGGTAAAGTAGACTCCGAATACGTGTCTGTTGACTGAAGACTATGCTTCGGGCCTCCCCATCACTCAAATTTTCCAGCTGTCGATGCACCGATTCGTCGCTTGCGCGAGGAAGTGAATTCCGAAGGTCATCTCTCTCTCCCACCCAGAAAAGAATCAACCCAAAAGACAATAGGCACTGCAAGGCTAGACAGAGAACCCAAAGACCTATGTTTCGCTTTCTCGCCATACGTTACCTTTGGGACAACGCGGAAATAGAGCTAAACACAAAAACAATGTAACTATTTGTTTTTAAATAATTTTCCATAAACACCTCCCCCCACTAACCTTATCAATCTCCGCCACCTGCAACTCATGCGCGGCCAGTTCCTCCGCACTTGCGCGCAACACAATGATTTCCACCTTCTCGCGCGCACTTATTTCAACCTGCGTTGCGGCAGCAGGTGCGGCATCAATCAGCAGACTATCCTGCCCGCGCGTCATCGTCAGATAAACCTCGGCCAATAACTGCGCATCCAGCAACGCGCCGTGCAGCGTGCGGCCTGCATTATCGATCTGGTAACGCTCGCACAACGCATCGAGACTGTTGCGTTTGCCCGGATGCAGTGCGCGCGCCTGCTTTAAGGTATCCACAACGCTGGGACAAACCTCCGTCACCGGTTTCATGTCCAGCAAACGTAATTCGTGATTCAGAAACGCAATATCGAACGGCGCGTTGTGGATCACCAGTTCTGCACCGGCAACGTAGTCCAGAAATTCCTGCGCGATCTCGCGAAACTTCGGTTTGTCGGCAAGAAATTCACTGGTGATGCCGTGAACCTGCAGTGCGCCTTCTTCGCTCTCGCGTTCGGGATTGACATAACGATGAAAATGTTTTCCGGTCGGCTGTCGATTCAGAATTTCCACACCGCCGATTTCGATGATGCGATTGCCCTGCGCCGGGTCGAGGCCGGTGGTTTCCGTGTCGAGAATGATTTGCCGCATATTTTTGGTTGGGAGCTGAGAATTTGGAATTGAGAGTTCGGAGTAACCACCGCAGTACTTTTGCTCCAAACTCTCAACTCTGAACTCTAGGCTGCGGTTACCGACTCTACTCCGCGATTGGCCAGTTCATCGGCGCGTTCGTTACCGTTGTGCCCGGCGTGACCCTTCACCCACAACCACTCGATATCGTGCTTTTGCGCAAGTTCGTCCAGTGCTTTCCACAGATCGTCATTCTTCACGGGCTTTTTGCCGGCGGTGCGCCAGCCGCGCTTTTTCCAGTCATGTATCCACTCGGTGATGCCCTGCTGCACATATTTGGAATCGGTGTGTAATTGCACGGCACAGCGGCGCTTCAAGGCTTCGAGCGCGCGAATCACCGCAAGCAGTTCCATGCGGTTGTTGGTGGTATGCGCCTCCCCGCCGAACAGTTCTTTTTCCTTGCCGCCCATTTCCAGCAATACGCCCCAGCCGCCGACGCCGGGGTTGCCCTTGCACGCGCCGTCGGTGTAGATTTTTACGATGCTCATTGCGCTTCGTGCGGCCCGTGGCCGGCGTGCTGTCCGCGCGCGGCAAGTTGATCTTCCTGCTTTTGCGGCACCGCCGCCAGATTCTTGCCCGGTGCGCGCTGCTCCCAGCGTGGCGTGATGATACGCATGCCGCGCACGCGCTTGATCGCGTGCAGAAACGTCACCGCGCCGCTGAACGGCCACCAGCGGTCGCCTGCGGACTCCATAAAACTGAATCGGTCAAGCCACTTTTGACTGGTGCATGGCGGCACGTAACACGCCATCGCACCGCCCGCCATCTCGAACCCGAGCAGCGCCAGCCAGTCCTTGATTCTTAGCAAGTGAATGAAGCGCCCGCGCCACGGATAACTGCCGCGCTGCGCGAACGAATGCCACACGCCCCACAGACTCATGGGGTTAAAGCAGGTCAGCACCAGATGCCCGTCGGGCACCAGCACGCGCTCGACCTCGCGCAGTATCTGGTGCGGATTGTCCGAAAACTCGAGCACATGCGGCAGCAGCACCAGATCGACGCTGGCGCTGACAATCGGCAATTCAGCGCCGTCCGCACGCAAAAGCGCGTTTGAACTGGCGCCTGCGCCACGATCCGCCGTTGCACGCAGCGGCATGCGGTTGGCACGCAACAAATCAATTTCCGGCAGGCCTATCTGCAGCGCGTTGTAACCGAAGATATCGGTCACGGTCTTATCTATATAAGTGCGCTCCCGCGCCAGCAGATATTGCCCAAGCGGGGTCTGCAGCCATGGGACAGCATCGGAGGCGCCGGATAAGGGAGTTTCGATTGACACGCGCCAAGTTTAAATCAAATAATTGGTTTACTGAAATCGCCCGAAGGAGTTCCCTTGAGCCAGGATCACAGCAAATACGACGTGGTGCCGCTGCGCGCCTTCAGCGACAACTATATCTGGACCATACGCGACGCGCGCTGCGCCATCGTAGTCGATCCGGGTGATGCGAAGCCCGTGTTCGATTATCTCGCCGCTGAGAAACTCGAACTTGTTGCCGTGGTTATCACCCACCATCACGCCGACCATATCGGCGGCGTCGCACAACTTATCAAGGGCCGCAACATACCCGTCTATGGCCCGCATGATCCGCGCGTGCCGGACGCCACGCAGCGGCTGGCCGAAGGCGAATCCATCACGCTGCCGCATTTCGGCATCCAGCTTACCGTGATGGAAGTTCCAGGTCATACCAGCAGTCACATCGCCTTTTACGGCGACGACATGCTGTTCTGCGGCGACACCCTGTTCGCCGCCGGCTGCGGCCGCCTGTTCGAAGGCACGCCGGCGCAGATGCACGATTCGCTCGGCAAGTTCATGCGCCTGCCGGATACCACGCGCGTCTACTGCGCTCACGAGTACACGCTCGCCAATATACGTTTCGCCAAAGCCGCCGACCCCGCCAACAGCACCTTGATGGATTGGGAGTCGCGCGCGAAAGCCATGCGCGAAGTGGATATGCCCACGGTTCCGTCCACCATCGGGCTGGAACGCGCCGCCAATCCTTTCGTTCGCTGCACCGAGGCAAGTGTTGTCGCCAGTGCCAGTCAGCGCGCCGGAAAACCGCTGACCGATCCGGTCAGCGTGCTCGCCGCGATACGCGAATGGAAGAATAAATTCTGAGAAACCCGTGAATTTTGCGGATTCATGACCGGAGTTCGTCTGGCGCCTCAATTTAATGTGGTAAGTATTTGTTTTATAAGTATTTTTTAACTTGACGCCAGCCGCCGCAGCCGTTACCATGCGCGGGTTAATCTGAACGGAGTGCCACGTGATGTTCGAACTTCCGTGCAGGACTGATTTGATGTCGAAGTTGGCATTGCTGTCGTTCACCATCGCCGCGTTACTCAGCGCAGGTTGCGCCCACCTCCCGGGCTTTGGCAGTTCCGGCTCCACCAGCGCAGCGCAAGCCGATCCGTCAGCCGCCATGGATTGGCCGACGCCCGCGATTTCCAATACCACCGCTCCAACGCCGCCCGAGCCCACGCTGCTGCCGCGGGCCGAAATACCGGCGGACAAAAGCCCGGAAACATCGCGTGCGGCGCGGCGCGGAAACAGCACTTCGTCCAATGCTACAGATGCCGCTGAGCCGCCGCGCGATGTATGGCAGCGCATCCGGAACGGCTTTCAGATGTCGCATATGAACGGCAATCTGGTGAACGATTGGGAAACCTATTACGCCACCCGGCCCGAATACTTCGCGCGCATGATCGAAAACAGCCGGCCTTTCCTGTTTCACATCATCACCGAAGTCGAGCGGCGCGGCATGCCGGCTGAAATCGCCCTGCTGCCGATGATCGAATCGGCATATAACCCCGTGGCCTATTCCAGCGCGCACGCTTCCGGCATCTGGCAGTTCATACCCTCTACCGGCAAGAATTACGGGCTTAAGCAAAACGGCTGGTACGACGGCCGGCGCGACGTCATCGCCGCCACCAGCGCCGCGCTGGATTACCTGCAAAACCTGTACGGCATGTTCAAGGATTGGGAACTGGCGCTCGCCTCCTATAACTGGGGCGAAGGCGCGGTGCAGCGCGCGGTGGACCGCAATCAGGCCAAGGGTTTATCGACCAGCTATCAAAGTTTGACCAACATGCCCGCCGAGACCCGCAATTACTTGCCCAAGCTGATCGCGGTGAAAAACATCATCGCCGATCCCGCGCGTTTCGGACTCACGCTCGCTCACATGTCCAACGAATCCTATATCGAAGCCATCACCGTCAAGCGCCACATCGACGTGGCGCTGGCGGCGAAATTCGCCGACATGACGCCGGATGAATTCAAGTTCCTGAACCCGGCGCACAACAAGCCGGTGATCAATGCTAACAGCGCCGAGACCATTGTATTGCCCAAGCACAAGGTTGCCATCTTCATGGCCAACCTCAACGAGCACGATGACAAGCCGCTGGCATCATGGAAAACCTACACCGTCAAGGCGGGTGAGCGTGCCGAGACTATCGCAAAAAAACACAATATTTCCGTTGCTGAATTGAATTCTGCGAACAACCTCGGCGGCCGCCGGCACATTGTGACGGGCCAGACCATCCTGGTGCCCTCCAGTGGTGAACTGCAACCGGTGCTGGCCGAAGTGGCCGCGCCCGTGCAGGTGGCAGCGCGCGCTCCTGTGCGCAGGCCAGTAGCACGCACACCTGCGCGCAAGGCAGTGCCCGGAAACCGGGTCACCACAACGCGCGTGCCGCCGAAACCCGCCGCCAAGCCCGCCGTAGGCAAACCGCTCGCACAAACTGCCAGCCGTTAATTACGCCGGCAGGCCCGCCTCCACCAGCGTGCGCGTGTAGTCCGATTGAGGGCGGGTAACGATGTCGTCGAACAACCCGCTTTCGACCACGCGACTGTCCTTCATCACCATCACTCGATGCGCCATCGCGCGCACCACATCGATATCATGCGTCACCAGGATGTAGCTCAAGCCGTACTTGCGCTGCAACTCGCCAAGTAGTTCCAGCACCTGCTTCTGAATCGTCACGTCAAGCGCACTGGTTGGCTCGTCCAGCACCACCACCTGCGGCTTGACGATCAGCGCCCGCGCGATGGCAATGCGCTGGCGCTGCCCGCCGGAAAATTCGTGCGGATAGCGATTGAGCAGCGATACCGCCTCACCGTTTTCAGTCAAACCCACATCCAGCAGCGCCTGTAGCACGCGTTCACGGCGTTCCGCGTCGCCTAATCCCGGCTCATGAATCTCCAGTCCTTCGCCGATAATAGCTTCCACGGTCAACCGCGGCGACAACGATGACAGCGGATCCTGAAACACCACCTGAATTTTTCGGCGCAACGCCCGGCGGGCGTCGGCGTTCGCACCCAGCCACGGTACACCGCCGATATGAATGTCGCCCTGCGCTGCCACCAGATTCAGCACTGCTAGCGCCAGCGTGGTTTTGCCGGAACCGGATTCGCCTATCACACCGAGTGTTTCGCCGGGCGCGAGATCAAAATCGACATCGCGTACTGCGACGAACCTGCCCTTCCTGAACCAACCCTTGAACCCTGGCAACCGCGTCGGATAATCCACCTGCACGTGCTTGGCAGACACCACGCACCCTTCGCCCGGCGGTAGCACCGAGCGCTGCGGCCGGCTGTTCAGAAGTTTTCGGGTATAGGCGTGTTGCGGACGCTGCGTGACATCAGCCGTGGATCCCTGCTCCACAATGACGCCGCGTTCCATCACCGCCACACGATCGGAAAAGCGCCGCACCAGATTCAAATCATGCGTAATCAGCAGCAGCGCCATACTCGACTCCGATCTTAATTTGTCAATTAAATCCAGTATTTGAATTCTGATTGACACATCGAGCGCAGTAGTCGGCTCATCCGCGATCAGCAGGCGCGGATTACACGCCAGCGCCATTGCGATCATTGCGCGCTGGCGCTGCCCGCCGGACAATTGATGCGGATAACTGCGTGCGCGCACTTCCGGCTCAGTGATACCTACACGGGCCAAAGCGGCCACGGCACCCGCGTGCGCCTGCGCGCCGCTCATGCCCATATGCAATTGCAACGACTCGGCAATTTGGCGGCCAACCGGATATATGGGATTCAGCGCCGTCATCGGCTCCTGAAAAATTACCGCTATATCACGCCCCCGCAATCCGTGCAGCGCATCGGCAGGCATCTGCAACACATTTTTGCCGTCAAAGACAATCTCACCGCTCAAGCGCGCCGCCTCAACCAGGCGCATCAGGGACAATGCCGTAACCGTTTTTCCGGAACCCGATTCGCCGACCAACGCCAGTTTTTCTCCGGCGTCGAGTGAAAACGACACGCGATCCACCACGCGGCGCGCGCCGAATTCAACACAGAGATCGCGCACCTCCAGCAGGCTCACGGCTGATCTCCTTCCAGCACCTTGCGCGGATCCAGCGCGTCACGCAGCGCATCGCCTATCAAAATCAGCAACATCAGCATGATCACCAGCACGCCAAACGTGGTTATGGAAATCCACCACGCATCGAGATTCTCCTTGCCCTGATTGAGCAGTTCGCCCAGGCTGGGCGTACCCGGAGGCACGCCGAGTCCGAGGAAGTCGAGGCTGGTCAGTGCGCCAATCGCACCGGCCATCTCGAATGGAATCAGTGTGACCACGGGCGTCAAGCTGTTCGGCAATATGTGGCGCCGCATAATCGCCAGATTGCTTTGGCCCAGGGCGCGAGCCGCACGCACATAGTCAAGTGTGCGGTTCTTCAGAAATTCGGCTCGCACATAAGCGGCAATACCGAGCCAGCCGAACATCGACAGCAGTATCACCAGCAGCCAGAAACTCGGCGCGAACAGCGCCGACAGGATGATCAGCAGATACAGTTTGGGCATCGCCCCCCAGATCTCGTTGAATCGTTCCATGGCGATGTCGATCCACCCCGCGAAATATCCTTGAATCGCGCCGTACAGCACGCCAAAAACCGTGCAGGCCGCCGCCACGATCAACGCAAAAAATACGGATATGCGAAATCCATAGAGCAATCGGGCCAGCAAATCGCGTCCTTTGTCATCGGTGCCGAGCACGTTGCCAGCATCCGGTCGTGCGGGGTTCGGATACTGCGAGAAGTAATTGATCGTTTTATGGTGATAAGGATTGGGGGGATACAAGGCAAAATTACCGGGCGCGGCAAGATTGGCGCGGATTTGCGGATCGAGATAGTCCGTGGGTGTCGGGAAATCACCGCCGAAGGTGGTTTCAGGCAGGGTTTGCACCACGGGAAAGTACCAGTGCCCGTTGTAGCGCGCGATCAGCGGTTTGTCATTCGACAACACTTCGGCAGCAAGACTGATGCAAAACATCACGACAAACACGACAAGACTCACGTAGCCCAGCCGGTTGGCACGAAATCGCCGCCACGCGCGCCGGGAAGGACTGGCGCTGCCTGTCGCGCTGTTGGTCGCCTTCGCGGCTGCTGGTGCGACAGGTGCAGTAGCCGTCATGATCAATCGAAGTATTTAACCCGTGGATCAACCCACAGGTAACTCAGGTCGCGCAGCAAATGCGCCAGCAAACCGATGATGGTAAAGACGTAAAGGCTGCCGAACACCACCGGATAATCACGGCGTATCACCGATTCGTACGACAGCAGCCCTAGGCCATCAAGGGAAAACAGCGTTTCAATCAGCAGGGAACCCGCGAAAAACGCGCCCACAAACGCCGCCGGAAAGCCGGTGGCAATGGGAATCAACGCATTGCGGAATACGTGCGTCCACAATACCCTGCGTTCCGGCACGCCTTTTGCGCGCGCCGTCAGCACGTACTGCTTGCGGATTTCCTCCAGCACCGAGTTCTTGGTCAGCACGGTAATCACCGCGAAACCGCCCAAAACCATCGCCGTGACCGGCAGCGTAATATGCCAGAAATAATCGGTAATTTTCGCCAGCGTGCCGAGTTCGGCCCAATTCATGGAAGTAATGCCCCGCAAAGGAAACCACTGCACAAAAGTGCCGCCCGCAAAATACACCAGCAACACCACGCCCAGCACGAAACTCGGAATCGCATAGCCCAGCAGGATCACAAACGTGGTAGCCGTATCGAACGGCGTGCCCGCCCGCACCGCCTTGGCGATGCCCAAAGGCACCGAAATCAGATAGATCAGCAAAAAAGTCCACAAACCCAGGCTGATTGAAACCGGCAGTTTCTCCTTGATCAGCTGCCACACATCCTTGTTATGAAAAAAACTCTTGCCCAGATCAAAGCGCGCAAACTGACCGAGCATCTGAATAAAACGTTCGTGCGCCGGCTTGTCGAAACCGTAGAGCTTCCTGATTTCTTCAACCCTGGCGGCATCCACACCCTGCCGTCCGCGATAGCTCCCTTCCGCCGGTGCAGCACCCACCTCGCCGCCCGCATCGCGTCCCTGCAATTGCGCAACCATCTGCTCGACCGGTCCACCGGGTACGAATTGGATGATGGTAAATGTAATCAGCAGAATGCCGATCAGCGTTGGGATCATCAACAGCAGGCGCCTGAGTATGTAGGACCACATAGGCTATTGCTTTTTCCACCAGGTACGCAGCACCCAGTCTTCGGGCTGATAATACTGCGGCGCAATCGACGGTTGCTCAAATTTTCCCCCGCGATAGGCAACGCGAAATCCCTCCGCGTACCATTGGGGGATGACATAGTGGCCGTGCCGCAACACGCGATCCAGCGCTCTCAGCCGTGCCACCAGCTCCGGCCGCGTTTTCGAGGCAACCGCCGTCTCCAGCAGGTAATCGACGCTGGCGTCGCGAACGCCAAGAATGTTATGCGAGCCTTGGGTATCCGCCGATTTGGAACCGTAACGGTCCAGCAATTCGCTGCCCGGCGACTCCGACCCGCGCTGGCGCTGGGTAGTCAGATCAAAATCAAAAACATCCCAGCGCTTTTGAATCAGCGCAAAATCCGCGCGGCGGTAGCGCGCGTCGATACCCAGCTTGGCCAGTGCCTGTGTATACGGGGCGAAAACGCGCTCACCGCCGGATCCGCCATCCAGATACTCGAGCACGAAAGCCTCGCCCTTTGCATTGCGCAAGGCGCCGTCGCGGTAAGTCCACCCGGCTGCCTCGAGCAGCGCCTTGGCTTTGCGCAGATTGCCCCGCAAGCTGTTCGGTGACGCCGTAGAAGGCGGCATCGGCACTGCCTCCGTAAATACTTTCGCCGGCAGCTTGTCACGCAAGGGTTCGAGCACGATCAACTCATCCGCGCCCGGCAGACCTTCGGCTTCAAAATCGCTGGCATTAAAAAATCCGCGAACACGCGTATACGAGTTATAAAACAATTGCCGGTTCATCCATTCGTAGTCCATGGCCAGGCCGATTGCTTCGCGTACACGCGCATCCTTGAACTTTTCGCGCCGCGTATTGATCAGGTACCCCTGAAAATCTCCGGCATTCTTTGCCTTCAGGTGCGCGCGCACCAGTTCGCCACTGTCAAATTTTTTGCCGGTGTAGGCGCGCGCCCAATCGCGTGCGGAAAATACCTGAACATAGTCAAATTCTCCCGCCTTGAAGGCCTCGGTTTGCGCAGTGTTGTCCTTGTAAATCTTGAAGGTGATGCGGTCGAAATTGAACATGCCCCGGCGCACATTCACGTCACGTGCCCAATAGTTGGGATCGCGATCATAAGTGATATCGCGCCCGAAGTTCATGCGGCCAATCTTGTACGGGCCACTGGCCACCGGCTTTTCGGTGATCACTTCGTTAAACGGTTTGCCCGCACCCCACGCCTTGCTGAACACCGGCAAACCGCCTACCAGCAGCGGCAATTCGGCGCTGGCATTCTTGAAGTCAAACCGCACGCTCAGCGGTCCGGTCACCACCGCCTGTTTTACGTCGCCGAATATGACGCGATATTGAGGGGCCGCCTGCTTGCTCATCAGCGTGTCGAAAGTGTGCTTGACATCGGCCGCTGTCACTGGCGTGCCATCCTGAAATCGCGCGCTGGCATTGATTCTAAAGGTCACCGACAACCGGTCCTCGGACACCTCTACATCCTCCGCCAGCAAGCCGTAGGTTGTGGTGGGTTCATCCATCGCCCCGGTAAGCAGCGTTTCAAAAACCAGCGTACTGAGACCCGGTGGTGCAGCGCCCTTTAACGTAAACGGATTGAACTTGTCGAAATTGGTAAGCCGGGTAGGTGCAACCAGCGAAATCTCGCCGCCCTTCGGCGCCTTGGGATTCGCCCACTCGAAATGCGCAAACCCTGCCGGGTATTTGATATCGCCAAATTGCGCATAGGCATGCGCCGCATGGGATTGGCCCGCAAACACGCTTGCAGTCATCGCCATGCACACTACGGCCAGGCGGATCATGGTACCGCCTGCCCTTTCACCATGGCATAAGTACCCGGCACTGCTGCAAGCAGTTGCTGTGTGTACGGATGCCGGGGATTCGAATAAATCTCGTCGGAATCCGCCATTTCAACGATTTCACCGTCTTTCATCACCATGACCTGATCGGACATGTATTTAACCACGGCCAGATCATGCGAAATAAAAATGTAACTCATGCCAAACTCGTCCTGCAAATCCTGCAACAGATTCAGCAGCTGCGCCTGCACCGAGAGATCCAGGGCGGAAACCGCCTCATCGCAAATCAGCACATCCGGCTTCATCGTCAGGCAGCGCGCTATCGCGATACGCTGCCGTTGTCCGCCCGAGAACTCGTGAGGATACTTGAAGAACGCGGATTCCGGCAGCCCTGTTTTTTGCATGAGCTCCACCGCCATTCCAACCCGTTCCTGCTCGCCTGCGCCGATGCCGTGTATTTGCATCGGCTCCATCAATATCTGACCGGCGGTAAAACGCGGATTCAGCGACGCATACGGATTTTGAAACACAATCTGCATACGCCGTTTGTAGGGCATGGCTTCTGCGGACGTGAGCGCCAGCAAGTCACGGCCCTCAAACAGCGCAGCGCCACTCGATGCCGGCGTAAGACGCATCAGCGTTAACGCCATCGTGGTCTTGCCCGAACCTGATTCACCGACGACACCCAGCGTTTTTCCCTTGGCCAGTTTGAATGTGGCATTGTGAAGCGCCTTGAACTCCCGCTTGCGCAGCAGGCCTTCCCGAAAATAGAAGCCTTTGGAAAGCCGGCTGACGTCGAGAATGATTGCTTCATCGCCGTGCAGGCCGCGCGGCCGTTCGGTGTCACGGCTGGGTACGGGTGAGCCACCCAGAAAATCATCCGCCACCGGCAATCGTTGCGGACGCCCTGTGAGCGGCGGGCGGCACGCCAGCAGCGCCTTGGTATAGTCGTCTTTCGGCGCGGAAAATATCTGCGCGACACTGCCCTGCTCGCGAATTTCGCCTTCGCGCATCACCACCACGTGATCCGCCACTTCCGCCACCAGACCCAGATCGTGCGTGATAAACAGCATCGCCATCTGTCTGCGCTGCCGCAATTGCCCTAGTAACGTAAGTATTTGTTTTTGAACAGTAATATCTAGTGCTGTCGTAGGTTCGTCAGCAATCAATAGCCTAGGTTCGCAGGCGATCGCCATTGCGATCATCACGCGCTGTTGCTGGCCGCCGGAGAGTTGATGCGGGTACGCGGATACGCGCGTTGGCGGGTCGGGGATCCCGACCTCCCGCAGCAATTCGATCGCCCGCTCGCGCGCGCGCTCGCCGCTGAGACCCAGATGTTTTTTCAGCACTTCAATCAATTGAAAGCCGATGCTGAATACCGGGTTGAGCGAGCTCATCGGCTCCTGAAACACCATCGAGATTTCCGCGCCACGCAGCGCCGTAAGTTCGCGTGGCATACTTTTCAGCAAATCGCGATTGCGATAGTGAATTGCGCTCCCCGGCAATACGCGGGCATTCGCCGCCGGCAGCAAACCCAAAATCGCCAGAGCAGTAACCGATTTTCCGCTGCCGGATTCACCCACCAGCGCCACCGTCTGGTTGGCGGAAACGTCGAAACTTGCACCCTTCACGGCATGCAGCACTGCGTCGTCGTCGAGGCGGAAATCCACTTTCAGGTTACGCACGCTGAGCAGCGCTTCTTTGCTGTCGGTCGTAGTCATTTAAGCCTCGGATCAAGCGCATCGCGCAAGGCGTCGGTGAACAAGCTGAACGCCGTAACCAGCACTGCCATGGCAGTCGTCGCCGCGGCGAGTTGCCACCATTTTCCGAGTATCAGTTCCGACTGTGATTCATTCAACATGCTGCCCCACGAAACCGTATCCACGCCCACGCCAAAGCCGAGAAAACTCAGTATCACCTCGGACTTGATAAAAAGCACCACGTGCAGCGACAACTGCACCAGCGCCACGTGGCTCACGTTCGGGAATATATGAACAAACATGCGCCGGGTATTGGACGCACCAACGGCGTCAGCTGCCAGTACGTATTCGCGCGAGCGGTGCTTGAGATACTCGGCGCGCACCAGCCGGAAAATGCCGGTCCATCCGGTCAGCCCAAGAATCAGAATCACTGTCAGCGTGCCCTTTTGATTGAGCACTGCGGCAATGGCCAGCACCAGCAGCAAATACGGGATGGAGGTGAATACGCTGTAAATCCAGTTGAGAAAATCATCCATGCGGCCACCGTAGTAGCCGGCGTACGCGCCCAGCACCGTGCCGATAAACACTGCCAGCAGCGCCGCAACCAACCCCACCACCAATGAAGTCTCGGTACCCTTGACGGTTTTTTTGAGTATGTCGCGGCCCCACTTGTCGCCGCCCAGCAGCAGCGTGCCGGCTCTGGCAGTCTCAGCAGGCGCCACGGTCAAGCCCCTGCGCAGTTCACTGAGCACATCGGCCAACGGATCGATGATTCCGGACACTTCGGGCACGGCCGACAATGACGGCTGCACCGACGGGACTTCTGTTTGCAGGACGTCGGCGCCGACAAACCCCGGCGGCGCGTAGTTCACGCCCGCCTCGCGCGGCCAGTCCGCCGCAATCAGTCCCACAGCAGCGGCTACCACGACCATAACGTAGGCACACAGAATAGCCGCCGATACCACTGCCACGCGGTCGCGACGCAGCCGCCGCCATACCAGCGCCCACAGACCAGGAGACATGGTGTAAGCGGGGCAAGCGGGCGTTTCACTCATTTGAGCTGTACCCGTGGATCGATGGCTTTATACAGAATATCCGCCAGCAGATTAAATATCAGTGTCGCCACCGCGACATAAACCGTGACCGCCTTGATCACCGGGAAGTCGCTGCGCTCCACCGCAAGCAGCACTTCGCGCCCTATGCCGGGTATCGAAAAAAATCGCTCTATCAGAAATGCGCCCGCCAGCAACGCCGGCAGTTGAATCATCACGTTGGTGACAATGGGAATCGCGGCATTGCGCAACACATGCACGCCCATCACCCGCGCTTCACTCATGCCCTTGGCGCGCGCGGTACGCACGTAGTCCTGATGAATTTCTTCGAGGAAAAATGTGCGGTACAGACGGGTATCCGGAGCCAGTGAAACCGCAACGCCGACAACGATCGGCAAAGCGCTGTATTTGAGCAAATTAACGATGAAATCTTGACCCCAGCCCTGCACCGGAAACCATCCGAGCTGATAGGCAAAAATATACTGAAAAACAATGATATAGACAAGAATGCTGATCGACTGGGCAACGGTGCAGCCCATCATGATGGCACGGTCGGTCAACGAGCCTCGTAGATAGGCCACCAGCAGCGCCATCGCCATCGACAAAAGGGTACCGATGACCAGCATCGGCATCAGCACCGTCAGCGATGGCCCCAAACGGGTGATAAATATCGCCGACACTTTTTCGTTGGTCGCCCAACTCGCGCCGAAATCACCGGTAACGATCTGCGTAATGAATATCCACAATTGCACGTAGTACGGCCGGTCTACACCCAACTGCCTGCGGATGTTTTCGATCTGCTCCGGATTGGACATCTTGCCCGCCAGCACATACGCAGGATCGCCGCCGATCCAGTTGAACAGAACAAACAGCAGCAACACCACGCCCAGCAGCGTAGGCACGAACTGCAGCACTCGGCGGAGGATGTAGGCCGGCATGCGGGTTATCGGGGATCCATGTCCACGTACAGCAAATCAAAAAAGAGTACCGGATGCTTTTTATAACCCGCAACATACGGTTGTAACAACACATTGCGATAGCGGCTGTCGGTCAACAACCAAGCAGTGTCGGCTTCCATTTGACGCGTCATCTCTCGGTAGAGTCGATTGCGCTCCGCACCGTCGGGTAACTGCCGTGATTTTTCATAGCGTTTGTCAAATTCCGGCGAACGGTAACAAGCGGAGTTGCTCTGCCCCGAATTCGGCCCGTACAGCAATTGCATGAAGTTGTCGCCGTCCGGATAGTCGGCAATCCAGGCCGTGTGCTTCATCATCAGACGGCATTGGTTCGCCAGCTTGATCAACTCGGCGAAGCGATCTTTATGAATTTCGAGGCGCACACCTATCCGGTCCATCGAGCGCTTCATCAACTCGTCGAACTGGCGATCACGATCGGACGGGGTGGAATAGTATTTTATAATCAAAATGTTACCGTTAGGTTGCCGCCGGTATCCGTCGGCGCCGCGCTGATAACCAAACTTGTCCAGCAGCGCATTGGCAAGCCGCGGATCGTATGACAAGCCGCTGCGAAATTGCGGCTCATGCCCTGCCACGCCCGGCGGTATCGGGTAATGCGCGCGTATTGCCTGGCCCTTGCGGATGATCTTGATCTGATCCTCTACGTTATACGCCATTGCGATCGCGCGCCGCAGCGCAATCTTCTCCTTGCTGAAACCGCCGAGCGGATTGGGCTGATCGCCGATACGCTCCTGGGTATTGAAAAAAAGATAGATGATCTCGGGATCAACGGTGCGATCCATGCGGATGCCCTTGCCTGCATACTCGGCATTGAGCCTGCCCTCTGCCGTCATGAACTTGGGCGCAAGTTCCTCTAACTGATACTCGATATCGGTTTCACGCCGCTGGAACGCGAGCCAGCGGCTCTGCGCTTCGTCCATGACGCTGATTTCCACGCGGTCAATTTGCGGCAGTTTTTTGCCTTTCATACGTGCTGCGATTTGCTGATCGGCGGGGTCGGTGCCGAGCTCCGCATGCCAAAACAGCTCGCGGAAATCAGGATTCTTTTCCAGCACCATCTTCGAAGAGCGCACATAGCGCTTCAACACATAAGGTCCGGTGCCGACAGGATGCGCATGGGTGTCGTCGCCGTACGCCATGATGACTTCGCGCGCGACCGCGCCCACCAGCGGAAACGCCAGCACATGCGAAAAGTTGAAATCCGTCTCGTTAAGACGTATGCGCAGCGTGTAGCGATCCGGCGTTTCCAGACCCGCCACGGACGCATCGTAATCAAAGCGTCCGGATTTTTTTGCATCGGCAGCGAGCCTGTCCAACCCGATGATTTTCCCTTCAAACAAAAACGCATACGGCGAACGATTCTTCGGATCCAGAAAACGCTTGATCGAATAAGCATAGTCAGCGGCAGTCAGCTCGCGTTTTTGGCCCTTGAATGCCGCATCACCCGTAAATTGGATGCCGGGCCTGAGCCTGAGCGTGTAGGTTTTGCCGTCGTCCGTAATCTGCGGCAGCGACGTTGCGACATTCGGCACCAGCTTCGCCGGACGCGCCAGATAGTCGTAGGTCAGCAGCGGGTCGAATATTGCGGCAATCACTACCCCCGAGTAATAGTCCGAAACCTTGACGGGGTCGAAGCCAGTCTCGGCGGTTTGAAAGGTGATCCGCAGTACTTTGTCCGACAGACCGTCACCGGAAGATGGCGCGGACGACTGCGATGTCCTGTCGCCGCAACCCGCAACGGTTGCAGCCAGCAGCAACAGGACAAATAATCTGACGACAATCATCGCGCATCAGTGTAGCCGAAAGATTCAGCGGGCGTCATCCGTCGATGGTGAGCGCTTGGTATAATCCGCCGCAAACCACAGGAACCACCATGGCGCTATTGCAAGGTAAAAAAATCCTCATCACCGGCCTGCTCTCGAACCGTTCGATAGCCTACGGCATCGCCCGCGCCGCGCAGCGTGAGGGCGCAATGCTTGCGTTTACCTACCAGGGCGAGGACATCCGGAACCGCGTGGTCGATCTGGCGAAAGACTTCGGCTCCGCACCCGTACTTCCGTGTGATGTGGCCGATGATGCGCAGATCGCAAAGCTATTCGAGGATTTACGCGGCCAGTGGGACGGACTGGACGGCTTGGTGCATTCCATCGCTTTTGCACCGCGCGAGGCGTTGAAAGGCGACCTGCTCGAAGGGCTGTCGCGCGAAGCCTTTCGCATCGCGCATGACATCAGTTCCTACAGCCTGGCGGCACTCACCAAAGCCGCGCTGCCGATGATGGAAAACCGTAAATCCGCGGTATTGACGCTGACTTACCTTGGCGCGCAGCGTTCGGTGCCCAACTACAACGTGATGGGCCTGGCCAAGGCCAGTCTGGAAGCCAATGTGCGGTATCTCGCGCAGAATCTCGGCCCTAAAGGCATCCGCGTAAACGGCATTTCAGCGGGACCGATCAAGACACTGGCCGCGGCGGGCATTGGCGGGTTTGGAAAAATACTGAAATTCGTGGAAGAAAACGCACCGTTGCGGCGCAACGTTACGATTGACGATGTCGGCAACGCTGCCGCATTCCTGCTGTCGGAACTCGCCAGCGGCATTACCGGCGAAATCACTTACGTGGATGCGGGCTTCAACACCGTGGTGGGTGGTATGGGCGGCGCCACAGCGGCGTGACCAAGCGATAGTAGCCGCAGCCCGACTACTTTTCCTTTTTCTCGGTCAACTGTTCCTTGCGAATCTTGACATCGGATTTTTGCCTGAGACTCGCGAGATACGCGGCATATTGCTCCTGACTGATCGCCTGCTGCATGGCTGTTGCGAGATTTTTTTCTTTTTCCGCGTCAATTTTTTCCGGGTCAACAATACGCGTGATACGAATCAGCGCGTAACCGGATGAGGATTCAACGCCGGCATAGGCCGGCAATTTGGAAATATCAGTACGTAGAATCTGCTTGCGCACGTCATCATCCAGGCCCTTGATCTGACTGGAGAAATTTATCAACTGCGGCGTGCTCCAGGTCACTTCGGCGTCCTTGCCCTGACGCAGTTTCTCTAGGGCGGCGCGCCCTTCCTGCGAGGCAATCTGCGTCGCACGCTGCCGCAGCAGTCTGGCGACGATTTCAGCCTGCACGTTTTCAAACGGACGCACCACCGAAGGCCGGTGTTCCAGCAAACGCGCGGCAACCAGCGTGCCGGGCGAAATCTCAACCGCCTCGGTGTTGCGTTTGTTCTTCAACACTTCGTCCGAGAAAATGGCCTGCATCAACTTCGGATTATTCAATCGCGCCTCACTCGCCGCGCCGTTGCGCGAGAACCAGCTGCTTTGCTGCACCGGCGCTTTGGCGAACTCCGCCGCAGCTTTGAGACTTTCGGATTGCTCGAACACCGTGTTGTTAAACTGCTCCGCCATTTCCGCGAATTTCTTGCCCGCGCGCTGGCGTTTGAGCTCGATTTCCAACTGTCCGCGCATGGCCTCGAACGACGGCGATTTTCCCGGTGTGATGCCTGTGAGCTTGATAATATGGTAGCCGTATTCCGTCTCCACCGGTCCGGTGACCTCCCCTACTTTCATATCGTACGCCGCAGACGAAAACGGCTTGACCATATCACCGCGCTTGAACGAACCCAGATCGCCGCCTTTGTCCGCCGAGCCGGGATCCTGCGAGTGGGCCTTGGCGAGTTCGGCAAAGCTGGCCGGCTTGGCTTTGATCTGCTTCAGAATATCCTCAGCCTTTGCTTTGGCTTTTTGCTTGTCTTCAGCGGCCGCCTTGGCATCCACCGCGATCAGAATATGACTCGCCTGCCGGGTTTCCTGCACCTGGTTCTTGTTGGCAAACTCGTCAAACGCTTTTTTGACTTCCTCCGGATCAACGGTTGTCTCCGGCAGCAACGCGTCTATCGATAGCATCACGTACTCAACGCGCACTTGCTCTGGAATCCGGAATTCGTCCTGACGGCTGTCGTAGTATTTTTTTGCAGCATCGCCCTCGACCGTCGCCTTGGCCTGGAATCGTTCGGATGTGAACGTAAAATGGCTCGCTTCGCGCTGCGTTTCCATCAGTTTGACCAGCCGCTGTACCACGGTGCGCGGCAGGAAGTTCGATTCGGTATAGGCATCGTCAAGCTGCCGCAACACCAGATCACGGCGCAAATCATTCTCGAAATCCACCGGACTTTTGTTGCGCGTCTTCAGATACTGGCTGTACAGCTCCATCGAAAACTTGCCATTTTCCTGAAATACCGGCGCCTGTTCGAGCAGGGCGCGCAACTGTTGATCCGTCGCCGTCAGATTGAAGCGCGAGGCTTGTTGCAGCATGAGCCGCTGATTAACCAATGACTCCGCGATGCTGAAGCGCAGTTCAGGATTGTCGAGCATCGCAGGATCGATGCGCCCGCCACTCATGCTTTGCAGCGACTCCTGGCGCTCGCGCAGCGCGATGTTGAATTCCTGCTGGGTGATCGTCTGTCCGCCCACGGAAGCCACTGGCGTACTGGCGTCCGATCCCCTGAAATAGGAATCCACGCCGAAAAACGCAAACGGCAGAATGATCAGCGCCAGAATGACCTGCGCAAACCGCTTGTTATTGTGTATCCAGTCAAACATGATGCATTGCTCTCAACGAAAAGGGCGAACCGCGGTTCGCCCTTTCAACATTATTGGCGGAGTGGACGGGACTCGAACCCGCGACCCCCGGCGTGACAGGCCGGTATTCTAACCAACTGAACTACCACTCCCTCAACTAACTTTATTTGCCTGTTACCTGGTGGGTGCTGACGGGCTCGAACCGCCGACATTCGCCTTGTAAGGGCGACGCTCTACCAACTGAGCTAAGCACCCGGAAAACCGCAAAGACGCGGATTTTAGCGGATTTCCAGGTATTTAGCCAAGGTCGATCATCGGTATTTCGCCGATGGCAGAACGCACAATCAATGCTTGACGGCTTCGGTCGCCGGCGGCAACGGCGGCGTGGGCGCGGCTGCCACCGGCTGTTCCGGCAGAGGCTGCGGCTTGCGTTCAAGCGCCAGTTCCAGCACGCCGTCTATCCACTTCACAGGGTGGATATCAAGCCGGTTCTTGATGTTGTCGGGAATATCCACCAAGTCTTTCACGTTTTCTTCCGGGATTAGCACCATCTTGATACCACCGCGATGCGCCGCCAGCAGCTTCTCTTTCAAACCGCCGATGGGCAACACTTCGCCGCGCAGCGTGATTTCGCCAGTCATCGCCACATCCGCGCGCACCGGTATGCCCGTCAGCATGGACACCATCGCAGTGCAAATACCGATGCCGGCGCTCGGACCGTCCTTCGGCGTTGCGCCTTCCGGCAAGTGTATGTGTATGTCGCTCTTTTGATAAAAATCCGGATGGATGCCCAAGCGCTGTGAACGGTTGCGCACGACGGACAACGCCGCCTGCACCGACTCCTGCATCACTTCGCCAAGTTTGCCGGTAGTGGTCATCTTGCCTTTGCCGGGCATCATGATCGCTTCTATAGACAGCAATTCCCCGCCCACTTCGGTCCACGCCAGCCCGTTGACCTGGCCCACCTGGCTTTTCTTTTCCGCCATGCCAAAGCTGTAACGGCGCACACCACAATACTTGTCAAGATTGCGTGCAGAAATAGTAATCTTGCGCGCCTTGTCGCCGGCCTTGACCAGTTCCTTCACCACCTTGCGGCAGATTTTGGAAAGCTCGCGTTCCAGCGCGCGCACGCCCGCTTCACGCGTGTAGTAGCGCACGATGTCGCGTATCGCGCTTTCGGACACCGCTATTTCCTCCGCCTTCAAGCCATGGTTTTTTATCAGCTTGAGCAACAAATGATTCTGCGCGATTTTGACTTTTTCATCTTCGGTGTAGCCCGACAGGCGTATCACTTCCATGCGATCCAGTAACGCCGGTGGAATATTCAGCGTATTCGCGGTCGCCACGAACATCACATCCGACAGATCGTATTCAACCTCGACGTAGTGATCGACAAAGGTGTGGTTCTGTTCCGGGTCCAGCACTTCCAGCAAGGCGCTTGACGGATCGCCGCGGAAATCCATCCCAAGCTTGTCCACTTCATCCAGTAAAAACAACGGGTTACGGACACCCACCTTGGACATGTTCTGGAGAATTTTTCCAGGCATGGAGCCGATGTAGGTGCGCCGGTGACCGCGGATTTCCGCTTCGTCGCGCACACCGCCCAGCGCCATGCGCACGAACTTGCGATTGGTCGCACGCGCGATCGACTGTCCGAGCGACGTCTTGCCCACGCCAGGCGCCCCCACCAGACACAGTATCGGCGCCTTCACCTTGTCCACGCGTTGCTGAACAGCGAGGTACTCGACGATCCGCTCCTTGACCTTTTCAAGCCCATCATGATCTTCGTCAAGAATTTTCTCGGCAGCGGTAAGGTCAGTGCTGATCTTGCTCTTCTTGCGCCACGGCAGCGACACCAGCGCGTCAACGTAGTTACGCACCACCGTTGCTTCGGCCGACATCGGCGACATCAGCTTGAGTTTCTTGAGTTCGGCGTCGGCTTTCTTGCGCGCCTCCTTGGGCATGCGCGAAGCCTTGATGCGCTTGGCCATCTCATCGTGATCGGCACCCTCTTCGCCCTCGCCCAACTCTTTCTGGATCGCCTTGACCTGCTCGTTCAGGTAATACTCGCGCTGGCTTTTCTCCATCTGGCGCTTCACCCGGCCACGAATGCGCTTCTCGACCTGCAGAATGTCGAGTTCGCCATCGACTACTTTCAGCAGGTGGTCCAGACGCTGCTTGACATCGAACATCTCCAATACTTCCTGCTTCTGCTCAAGCTTCAGCGGCAGATGTGCAGCGATCTGGTCGGCCAGACGGCTGGCTTCGTCGATACCCGCGATGGACGTCAGTATCTCCGGCGGAATTTTCTTGTTGAGCTTCACGAATTGATCGAACTGCTGCACCATGGTGCGGCGCATGGCCTCGACCTCGCGATCCTGTTCAACGGGAATTGCAATCGGCGTAACGCTCGTCATGAAGTGCGTTTTGACGTCGGTCACTTCGGTGATACGCGCGCGCTGGCCGCCCTCGACCAGCACCTTCACCGTGCCATCCGGCAGCTTGAGCATTTGCAGAATGGTCGCAATTGCCCCAATCGCGTACAGATCTTCGGGCCCTGGATCATCTTTCGCCGCGGAGCGCTGGGCTACCAGCATGATGCTCTTGCCGGACTCCATCGCGGCCTCAAGCGCCTTGATCGATTTGGGCCGCCCGACAAACAGCGGTATCACCATGTGCGGAAACACCACGACATCGCGCAAAGGCAGCAGCGGCATTTGCAGCGGTTGGCTTGATGCAGGGGGAGTGGGCGTCGCTTGTTCAGTCATGGTAGGTCACCTTTTTAGTCACTGCGCCCGTATCTACTACTGGCATACATTGCATATGGGGTATTAACGCCTGCATTCAACCCCATAAAATATCATTTAGAAACAAATACTTAATTAAACAGAGGAGCCGGAAGCCACTTTCGGCGGATCCGAATAAATCAACAGTGGGGTAGCGTCGCTGAGTATCGTGCCCTCATCAACCACCACTTTAGTCACATTGTTCAGCGACGGCAGATCAAACATCGTATTCAGCAACGTGTGTTCCAGTATAGACCTGAGACCGCGCGCACCGGTCTTGCGTTCCAGCGCGCGTTTGGCGATGGCCTTCAGCGCGGATTCCCGAATTTCGAGCTCCGCCCCTTCCATGCTGAACATCTTTTGATATTGCTTGATCAGCGCATTTTTTGGCTGCGTCAGAATCTGAATCAGCGCGGTTTCGTCGAGTTCTCCGAGCGTAGCCACCACCGGCAGACGTCCAACGAATTCCGGTATCAAACCGAACTTGATCAAATCCTCAGGCTGCACATCGCGCAGCACGCGGGTGATATCCTTGCGGTCGTCCTTGCTGCGCACTTCCGCGCCAAAGCCGATACCGCCCTTTTCGGAACGCGCGCGAATCACTTTCTCCAGACCGTCAAACGCGCCGCCGACGATAAACAGAATGTTGGTGGTATCGACCTGCACGAACTCCTGATTGGGATGCTTGCGGCCGCCCTGCGGCGGCACCGATGCCGTGGTGCCCTCGATCAGTTTCAATAGCGCCTGCTGCACACCCTCGCCCGACACATCACGCGTGATCGACGGGTTATCCGACTTGCGCGAGATCTTGTCGATTTCATCGATATAGACGATGCCACGCTGCGCCTTCTCGACATCGTAGTCGCACTTCTGCAACAGCTTTTGAATGATGTTTTCGACGTCTTCGCCGACATAGCCGGCTTCGGTCAGCGTAGTGGCATCTGCCATCACAAACGGCACATTCAGCAGCCGCGCCAGCGTCTGCGCCAGCAGGGTCTTGCCGGAACCAGTCGGCCCGACCAGCAGAATATTCGACTTGGCAAGTTCGATATCGTCGTTCTTGGTAATGTTTTTCAGGCGCTTGTAGTGGTTATACACAGCCACCGAAAGAATCTTTTTCGCCACGTCCTGACCGATGACGTATTGATCGAGAATGCCGCGGATCTCGTGCGGCACCGGCAAGTCGGACTTGGCGCCCTTGGCGCCCTTGTCGCCCTGGATTTCCTCGCGGATGATGTCGTTGCACAGTTCGATGCATTCATCGCAAATGAACACCGACGGGCCCGCGATCAACTTGCGAACCTCGTGCTGGCTCTTGCCGCAGAAGGAGCAATACAGGAGTTTCTCGCCACTCGCTTTTTCCGACATCGCTTTGGTTCCTCTTGGTTCCCTTGTAACTAAGCCTGGTTAACCGTTACCTACGCCACTAACGCCGCCTGCACATCCGCACGCGATACCAGCACCTTGTCCACCAACCCGTAATTCACCGACTGCTCCGCGCTCAAAAAATTATCACGGTCGGTATCTTTGCTCACCGTATCGACGCTTTGCCCGGTATGCTTGGCCATGATCTCGTTCAGTTTTTGCTTGAGAAAAAGAATTTCCCTGGCGTGTATCTCGATATCCGACGCCTGCCCGCGAAACCCGCCCAGCGGTTGATGAATCATCACCCGTGAATTCGGCAGGCAGAACCGCTTGCCCTTGGCGCCCGCGGTCAGCAGCAGCGCGCCCATGCTGGCCGCCTGCCCCACGCACAGCGTGCTGACATCGGGTTTGATAAATTGCATGGTGTCGTAAATCGCCAACCCCGCCGACACCGATCCGCCCGGTGAGTTGATGTAGAACGAAATATCCTTGTCAGGATTGTCGGACTCCAGAAACAGGAGCTGCGCCACGATCAGATTGGCCGTCACCTCGTTCACTTCACCCACCAGAAACACCACGCGCTCTTTCAGCAGCCGCGAGTAAATATCGTACGCCCGTTCACCGCGCCCGCTTTGTTCGACAACCATCGGCACCAAACCCAGGCTCTGGGGTTGCGTGCGCTGTTGGTACCCGCTTTCAAACGGCATCATTTGTTGTATCCCATTAACTCGTCAAACGTGATGGTTTTGTCCTGGGCCTTGGCCACGCCCAGCGCCCATTCGACCACGTTTTCTTCGAGTACCACCGACTCAATGTCACGCAGCCGTTCCGGCTGCTGATAAAACCATTTCACAACCTCTTGCGGATGCTCGTAACTCTGCGCCTGCAGTTCCACCGCTGCCCGCACCTGCTCGGGACGCGCGTGCAGGCTATGCGCACGCACCACCTCGCCGAGAATCAAGCCAAGCGACACACGCCGTTGTGCCTGCGCTTCAAACACATCCGGCGGCATGGGCATATCGTCTTTCACCGGAATGCCGCGCGCGGCGAGATTCTCGCGCGCCATGTTCTGCAGTGTTTGAATTTCCATCTGAATCAAGGATTTTGGTGCATCCAGCGGCGTGGCATCCAGCAGCGCCTGCATCACCTGATCCTTGGTTTTGGCTTTAAGCCGCAACTTTACTTCGCGTTCCAGATTGGTTTTGACCTCGGCGCGCATTTTCGCGACATCGCCGTCTTCCACACCCAGCGTTTTCGCGAACGCCGCATCAACCGCCGGCATTATAGGCGCGGCAACCTCGCTCACCGTCACCTCAAAACGAGCGCTTTTCCCTGCCACTTCCTTGCCATGATAGTCGTCGGGAAATTTGAGATCGAATCCTTTGCTTTCTCCCGCCTTCATGCCCTCAAGATTCTTTTCGAAATCGGGCAACAAACGACCCTCGCCGAGCACCGCGGATTGGTTATCGGCGGCGCCGCCTTCAAACGCCACGCCGTCTATCGTGCCCTTGTAGCTGATTTTCATGCGATCTTCTTTTTGTGCTGGCCGATCGATTGCATCGTAGGTCGCGCGCTGCTTGCGCATGATCTCCAGCGTCTTGTCGACTTCCGCGTCGCCCACTTCCAGCGCGACGCGGTCTATGATTTTCCCGGATATATCACCCACCCTGAATTCGGGATACACCTCGAACGTCGCGCTGTACTGAAAATCGACCGCGCCTTCGGCCACTTGAGCCGGCTCGAATTTGGGATAGCCCGCAACCTTCAGATTCTGCTGGCGCACCGCATCGCCAAAACTTTTTTCCAGTGTCGCGCCGAGAACCTCCTGCCGCACCTGCGCGCCATATTGCTGCTGAACGACTTTGAGCGGAACCTTGCCAGGGCGGAACCCCGGCATTTTGGCGGTACGGCCGATGTGTTTAAGACGTGATTGCACCTCGGTCTCAATATCCGCCAGCGGCACGGCCACGCTCAAACGCCGTTCCAGACCACTCAATGTTTCAAGATTCGCTTGCATGAACTGCTGTCCCTTATTTTCTTCAAGCGGTTACTGGTGCGAAAGAAGGGACTCGAACCCCCACGCCTTTCGGCGCCAGAACCTAAATCTGGTGCGTCTACCAATTCCGCCACTTTCGCCCTGTTCGCAATGCAGCATGAAGCACCGATGCCAGACACGTATTCGGCACATCAGTCAGTCACATCCATCGCAATAGTGCGATTGTAATATACTCGCCACTTTAACGACACCCCGCAGAGCTTGCAATTTTCTTGAACTATCCATAGCAAGCTATTGTTTAAATTAGATGTTTTTGCAACAAGATGGCAGTCGATCATTACGAGAATTTCCCGGTCGCCTCCATCCTGATGCCCCCGCGCTTCCGGCGTCCGGTAGCCCTGATTTATCGCTTTGCACGCGAAGCCGACGATTTTGCCGACGAAGGCGATTTGCCGCCTGCCAAGCGTCTTGCCTTGCTCGATGCCTTTAACCGCGAACTCGATCATATCGAAGCCGCCCGCCCGCCCGGAGTGGCGTGGTTTGCCGATCTTGCCGCGATCATCCACGAACACACGTTGCCCGTGCAGCTTTTCCGTGACCTGCTGTCCGCGTTTTCGCAAGACGTCGTTAAAGGGCGCTATTTGGACTACGCCGACGTGCTGGACTACTGCCGCCGCTCGGCCAACCCGATCGGCCGTCTGCTGCTCGTGCTCTACGGCGAGGCGACTGAGCAAAACAATGTGTGGGGCGATGCCATCTGCTCCAGCCTGCAACTTATCAATTTCTGGCAGGATGTCGCCATCGACTACCGTAAAAACCGGGTTTACTTTCCGCAGGATGAAATGATGCAATACGGCATAACCGATGCCAATATCGCCAGTGCCAGCACTAACGGCAATTGGCGGGAATTCATGAGGTTTCAGGTCGACCGCACCCGGCAAACTCTGCATTCCGGTGCACCGCTGGGCAGGGTATTGAAAGGCAGGCTGGGACTGGAAATGCGCATGATCATCGCTGGCGGGGACCGCATCCTGACCAAGATCGAGCACGCGGACTATGACGTGTTCCGCCGCCGGCCGATGTTAAGGCCGCACGACTGGATGTTGATGCTCGCGCGAGCGGTAATTTCGTGAGCGGCGTTCTGACGAGCGGCGTTTTGACGTCCGGCCTTGTGACATGACACCCGACGAATACTGTCAGCAGAAAGCGGTCCGGGTTTACGAGCACGGCAATAACGCCAGACACTACGGTTCTTGCGAGGCCTACGCGACGTGACCCCTGACGAGTATTGCCAACAGAAAGCCGTGCAAAGCGGTTCCAGCTTTTACTACAGTTTTCTGTTCCTGCCGCCGGAGCGCCGTCGCGCCATCACGGCGCTCTATGCGTATTGCCGCGAAGTCGATGATGTCGTTGATGAATGCACTGATGCCGGTATTGCTCGCACCAAGCTCGCGTGGTGGCGCGATGAAATCGGCAGGCTCTACGCGGACCATCCACAGCATCCGGTTACCCAGGCACTCGCTCCCGCTATTGCGGCCTACGGCCTGCAGCAACAGCACCTGCTCGAACTTGTCGACGGCATGGCGATGGATCTCGACTATAACCGCTACCCCGATTTCGACACGCTTAAGCTGTACTGCCACCGCGTCGCGGGCGTGGTAGGACTGATGTCGGCAAGCATCTTCGGCTACTCCAGCAAGCAAACACTGGAGTACGCTCCCGAACTCGGTCTGGCGTTTCAGTTGACCAACATCATTCGTGACATCGGTGAAGACGCGCGCCGCGATCGCATCTACCTGCCGCTCGACGAGCTGCAGAAATTCGGTGTTGCCGAAAGCGATATTCAGGCTGCGCGCGAAACGGAAGGCTTTCAAAAGCTGATGAGTTTTCAAATCGAACGCGCGCTCGCCCAATACGACGCTGCATTCGCAAAACTGCCAGCGCGCGACCGCAAGCCGCAGATTCCCGGTATCATCATGGCGGGTATTTACCGCACGCTGCTGGTGGAAATTCGTGACGACGGCTGCAAAGTGCTCAAACAACGCACCTCGCTCACGCCAGTACGCAAGCTGTGGATCGCGTGGAAAACCTGGCTCAAAGGCTGACATGACCGCAATACGCATGGCTTTCCGCGTGGCACTGATGTGCGCGGCAATGGTACGCTTCGCCGCACCAACGCTCGCCTACGCGCAAGCATCCGCTCCCGGCCAAACACTGCCGTTTGCTACCTCCGAAAATGCCCGCGACGTACTCGTGCACGTACGTCCCGCCGTGATACAGATCAGGGGCTTTTTCGGTTCGAACACCGCACAAGCCTTCCATGGCACCGGCTTTGCCGTGGCGCCGGACGGCGTGTTCATGACCAATTACCATGTGGTAGCGCAGCAGATCCTGTATCCGGACAAGTACCGGCTCGAATACCGCACGGCGGAAGGCAAGACCGGAAGCATCACCGTGCTCGCAATAGACGTGCGCCACGACCTTGCCGTGGTACGTGCCACGGGGCTCGCCCCTACGCCACTCAAACTCGAGCCCGAAGTACCGGTCAAGGGCGAGCGCGCCTATTCCATAGGATTCCCGCTGGATGTGGGTCTCACCATCACCGAGGGCGTATCGAACGGCAAGGTCGAAGACTCGTTCGACCCGCGCATCCATTACTCCGGTGCGATCAACGGCGGCATGTCCGGCGGACCGGCATTGAACGCGGTGGGCAATGTGATTGGCGTCAACGTATCGGGTTACCGCTTTGAACAGCTGGTGAGTTTTCTCGTTCCGGCGCTTCATGCACAGACACTGCTCGAGCGTTCGCTCAAACAAAAATCCACTGCGGGCGCCTTGAGGAAAGAAGTGCTGATGCAAATGCGCGCACACGCCACAGACCTGATCGGCGCCCTCAATGGCCCGATGCTGACACAAGCTGCCGCCGGCTATGCGCTGCCGGCCAAACTCGCGCCGTTCATCGACTGCAACGCCTCGGGAGACCCCGCACCCGATCAACCGGTGCAGATAGTGCGCATCAACTGCTCGGCCAAAGCCGGCCTCTACGTGCAGCAGGGCCTGTATAGCGGCGATCTAAAATACTCGCATTACATACTGTCGACAGACAAGCTCGACGCCTGGCGCTTCGCACAACGGCTCTCCGGACTCGCAGCCGCCACCGGCGCTTACGGCTCGCGCCGGCATGTGGGACCGTTCTCCTGCGAAAACAAGATCATCGGCCTGAAGGGATTCGATGCCAGCGTGATGATATGCGTGCGCAGCTATCGCAAGCTCGACGGGCTCTATGATTTCACCGTACGAGTGAGCAGCCTGAACGGCTCGAAGCGCGGCTTCGCCAGCCACCTCGATATGTACGGGCTCGAGTTCGATGCCGGCATGCGCTTTATCAAGCGTTACGTCGAGGTCATGGAGTGGAAACCGTGACCGCCGAAACCGTGCTGATAGAGATCCTCGGCAGCCACGGCCGCGTGCAGACGCATACACGCGTCGTGCTCACCAGCGACACGCGCACCTTCACCATCGGGCGCGCCGCGCACGCCGACGTGACGCTGGATGACGCTTACACCGCTGCGTTGCACGCCTCGATCGAGGTCACGCCTGAAGGCAAGATACGGGTGAGTGATCTCGGCTCGGTCAACGGCATAGTCATCTCCGGCAAACGCCACCGTGAGGCGCAACCTCTGGAGCTCGCCGACGGCATGCTGCAGATCGGCCGCACGCGTTTGCGGGTGCGCACCGCCCACGAAGTCCTGGCGCCGGAAAAACCGGATCAGCTCGCGCCGGCTTCGATCCTGCGCGATCCGGCGTGGATCGCGGGAATCGGCGCGTTGGCATGCGCCGCGCAACTGGCCTACGGCGGTTGGCTGGGCGCGCCGCGCGACCTCGCCTCCATCATCGTCACCACGTTCCTTTCGGGCGCACTCGCGGCCGGCGTGTGGGTGGCCTTCTGGGCGCTGCTGTCGCGCGTGATGCAGGGCGAGTGGCGCTGGCTGCGTCACGCCGCGATCTTTCTCGGCGTGGCGGCGGTCTTCGTTGCGATTAACGGCGTCATGGACCTGGGCTGGTTCATGTTTTCACTGCCGCAGTGGAGCACCCGCACCGCGTGGGTAGGCGCCATCGCTTTCGGCTGTGCGCTGTACCTGCACCTGATTCATGCATCCAGTATTACCGCGCGCCGCGCTGCGATGGTAGCGTGCATCGTTCCGGCGCTATCGGGCGGCGCCGGCCAGTGGCTGCAAGAACGCAATCAGATGCGCGACGTCAACTACATCGGCGCCAGCCTGCGCATTTATCCGCCTTCGCTGCGCTTGCGCTCCGCCGGCACCCCGGAGGACTACTTTCGCAGCGCCATGGCCTTGCGCGATGGTGCAGACAAAACGCGCAAAGCCCTGCGTACGGATGATGAAAGTGATTCCGCGGACGACGACGATTGATGACGGAAAGCCAGAAATGAATCTGCAACTGACCGATAAAACCGCGCTGGTCACCGGCGCCAGCCAGGGCATAGGCCGCGCCATCGCCAAGGGGCTTGCCGCCGAAGGCGTACAGACCTGCATCGTTGCGCGCCGCAAGGCGCTGCTCGATGAACTCGCCGCCGAGATCGTGGCGGCAGGCGGTAAAAAGCCGGAAATCGTGGTGATCGACGTGATGGAAACCGACGCGCCCATACGTTTGGCGCGAGCCGCTGAAAAAGCACTGGGCAAAATCGACATCCTGATCAACAGTGCCGGCGGCAGCAAACCGGCGATACACGTCGACGCGCCCGACAGCGCGTGGGACGAATCGATGACGCTCAACTACGCGCGCGTGCGCCAGCTCACGCACGCAGTGCTGCCGGGCATGATGCAGCGCCAATGGGGCCGCATCATCAATATCAGCGGCAAATCTGAACCCGAAGCGCTGATCGCCGCCACCCCCACCAAGGCCGCGATACACGCCTGGTCAAAAGGCCTGTCACGCGAAGTGGGCCCGCGTGGCGTCACCGTCAACTGCATTCCGCCCGGACGCATCATGAGCGAGCAGATCCGCCGCAAATACTCGCCGGAATTTCGCGCAGAACAATCGGCTAAAGAAATTCCCGTCGGCCGCTACGGCGAACCGGAAGAACTTGCGGCACTGGCAGTGTTTTTGTCATCACCCGTTGCCGCGTACATCACGGGAACGGTAATGCCGGTGGATGGTGGACTGCGGAAGTACGCATTTTAGCCGCACGCTATAATCAAGTGTGTTGAGGGAGCGTTATCCATGCAAACCAAAATCCCCTGCGTCATCATGCGCGGCGGCACGTCGCGTGGCCCTTTTTTTCAAACGTCTGATCTGCCCAGCGACACAGCCACGCGCGATGCGGTGCTGCTCTCCGTGATGGGTTCGCCGCACGAGATTCAGGTGGATGGCATCGGCGGTTCGCACTCGGTGACGAGCAAGGTGGCGATGATCAGCAAATCGCAGCGTCCCGGCGTGGATGTGGATTATCTGTTTGCGCAGGTCGAAATCAACGAGCAGCGCGTCGATACCAAACCCAATTGCGGCAACATGCTGGTGGCCGTGGGACCGTTTGCCATCGACCAGGGGCTGATTCCGGCGAAGGACGGCGAAACGCCGGTGCGCATCTTCAACGTCAATACGCAATCGATGGTGGAAGCGATTGTGCAAACACCCGGCGGTGAGGTGAATTACGAAGGCACGGCGTCCATCGACGGCGTGCCCGGGACCGCCGCGCCCGTGGGCATCAACTTCACCGCGGCCATCGGCTCGGTGACCAAAAAACTGCTGCCGACCGGCAAGCCGCTGGATGTGATCGACGGTATGGAAGTGAGTTGCGTCGATGTAGCAATGCCGGTGATTCTGATGCGCGCGGAAGCGTTCGGCAAAACCGGGTACGAGACCGCCAACGAACTCGACGCCGATAAGGAACTGTTCCAGCGCATGGAAACGATTCGCATCAAGGCGGGTGCCATGATGGGCATGGGCGATGTGTCGAAATCCGTGGTGCCCAAGATCAGCCTGCTCGCCAAACCGCGTCACGGCGGAACTATTTCATCGCGTTTCTTCGTGCCCTACTCCTGTCATAAGGCTCACCCGGTGACGGGCACGGTGTGCCTTGCATCGGCATGTGCAATTCCAGGTACCCTTGCAGAAAAACTCACCAGCCGCGTCGAGGCACCGCAGGGCATCATCGAAATCGAACATCCGTCGGGCAAGATCGCGATTGACCTCGATGCCGATTTCAGCAACGGCAAACAGGAGTTGCGCCGCGCCGCGCTGATACGCACCGCGCGCCGCATTTTCGAAGGCAAGGTCAATGTGCCCAAGGCAATATGGGCCGGTCAATAGACCTCCGCGATGCACATCATAAGTATTTGTTTTTAAATGTTTTTTTAAGACGTGCCTGACGCCCTGAAGCACGTCGCGATTGTCGGCGGCGGTTATGCCGGCATGGCGGCTGCCGTTACGCTGGCTGAGCACGGTGTGGCGGTTACGGTCTATGAGGCCAGTCCCACGCTCGGCGGCCGCGCGCGTCGCGTCGAAATCAACGGCGTTGCCCTTGATAACGGTCTGCACATTCTGATCGGCGCGTACCGTGAAACGCTGCGGCTGATCGAGCAAGTGCATCCGTCGCCGGCGGACGCGCCGCCGCCATTGTTGCGTCTACCGCTCGACTGGTATCAGCATCAACATCTGCATCTGCGCGCGCCCGCGCTGCCAGCGCCGTTGCACCTGCTGACGGCGCTGCTCACGGCCAAAGGTGCAAACTGGAGCGAACGCTGGGCAGCGATCCGCATGATGCGCGCGCTGCGCCGTGCGAATTTTCACCTGCCGCAGGATACAACCGTCAGCGCTTTGCTCGAGACTTACGCGCAAGGCCCGGTGTTCACGCAACACCTGTGGATTCCGCTGTGCGTCTCGGCGCTTAACACGCCTTCTGAAAAAGCCTCCGCACAGCTCTTTCTCAATGTGCTGCGCGATAGCCTCAACGCCGACCGCGCCGGCAGCGATTTGCTGATCGCGCGCGTCGATCTGAGCGCGCTGTTTCCCGAACCGGCGGCAAATTACGTGCGTGCACGCGGTGGTGAGGTGCTTACGGGCTGCCGGGTCACCGCCGTCGATCCTGTTGCAGAAGGCTTTCAAATCATGGCGGGCGGCACAACGCGAACATTCAGCCACGTAGTCTGCGCGCTGCCGCCGCATCAGGTGGCGGCATTTCTTGCCCGCATCAGCGCACTGTCAGAAGTTATGGAAATGGTGCAGGCGCTGGAATATCAGCCGATCACCAGCGTGTATCTGCAATTCGACGGCGACGTGCGTTTGCCCTCGCCGATGACCGGTTTATCGGGTGGTGTCGCGCATTGGCTGTTCGACCGTGCAGCCATTTGCGGGCAACGCGGACTGATCGGCGCGGTGATCAGCGCCGAGGGGCCGCACCAGGAATTGACGCAGGATGCGCTGGCGGAGCGCGTGCACGCTGAATTGGCCTCACACTTCGGTCCGTTGCCGCAGCTCAAATGGCAGCGCGTAATCGCCGAAAAGCGCGCGACCTTCTCCGCCGCGCCGGGATTGCGCCGTCCCGCGCAGAAAACATCGCTGGCAAATTTCTGGCTGGCCGGCGATTACACCGCGAGCGTATATCCCGCCACGCTGGAAGCAGCGGTACGCAGCGGCATCACGTGCGCGCACGGCATCCTCGGTCGTTCCGCAGCGCTATAATATTCGGATATTTCTTCAGGAGTTGAAAAGTGTCGGAACGCGAATCCATGGAATACGATGTGGTTGTTGTGGGGGCCGGCCCTGCCGGGCTTGCCGCGGCAATCAAGTTAAAACAGCTTGCCGCCGAGCACGGCCATGAGACCAGCGTTTGCGTGATTGAAAAAGGCTCCGAGGTCGGCGCGCACATTTTGTCAGGCGCAGTGATGGATCCGCGCGCGCTGAATGAATTGCTGCCGAACTGGAAAGAACTCGACGCGCCGCTCAACACGCCCGTCAGCAAAGACTGTTTCCTGTTCCTCACCGAAACGTCTTCGATGCAGGTGCCGACGTTCATGCTGCCGGGCTGCCTACAAAATCACGGCAACTACGTGGTCAGTCTCGGCAACGTCTGTCGCTGGCTGGGCCAGCAGGCCGAGGGCCTGGGCGTGGAAATCTTTCCCGGCTTCGCCGCCGCCGAGGTGCTGTTCGACGATAAAGGCGCCGTGGTTGGTGTCGCTACGGGCGATATGGGTATCGGCAAGGATGGCAAACCCACCGACGCGCATCAGCCGGGCATGGAACTGCGCGCGAAGTACACGCTGTTCGCCGAAGGCTGCCGCGGACATCTGGGCAAACAGTTACAGGAAAAATACAAGCTGCGCGCGGGCGTTGATCCGCAACTCTACGGCATCGGTCTGAAAGAACTGTGGGAAATCAAACCCGAAAAACACAAACCGGGTTTGGTGATACACACCGCCGGTTGGCCGCTGGAGAACGATACCTACGGCGGTTCATTTTGCTATCACCTTGAAAACAATCTGGTCGCCATCGGTTTCGTGGTGGGGCTGGGTTACACCAATCCGTACCTCAATCCCTACGAGGAATTCCAGCGCTACAAGACTCACCCGGCAATTCGCACCTACCTTGAAGGCGGCAAGCGTATCTCGTACGGCGCGCGCGCCATCAATGCCGGCGGCTTGCAGTCACTGCCGAAGCTCATATTTCCGGGTGGATGCCTGATCGGCGACGACGCAGGCTTTCTCAACGCCTCACGCATCAAGGGCAGCCACGCGGCAATCAAATCCGGCATGCTTGCAGCGGACGCGGTGTTTGAATCCGTGCGCAAGGGCCGTGCCGGCGACGAACTCAACGACTACCCGGTCGCGTTCGAAGGCAGTTGGCTGCACGACGAACTGCATCGCGCGCGCAACTTCAAGCCGTGGATGAGCAAGGGCCTGTTCATGGGCACGCTGATGTTCGGCATCGACCAGGTATTGCTGCGCGGGCGCGCGCCGTGGACACTGCATCATCACGGCCCGGATCACGAATCGCTCAAGAGCAAATCCGAATGCGAACCGATCCTTTATCCGAAGCCCGATGGCGTGATCACGTTTGACCGCTTGTCGTCGGTGTTCATTTCCAACACCAATCACAACGAAGATCAGCCCGTGCATCTGACGCTGAAAGATGCCTCGGTGCCGGTCAAGGTCAACCTCGAACTGTACGATGCGCCGGAGCAGCGCTATTGCCCCGCCGGGGTTTATGAAATCGTACGGGATGCCGATGGCACTAATCCGCGCTTGCAGATCAACGCACAGAACTGCGTGCATTGCAAAACCTGCGACATCAAAGATCCGACGCAAAATATCGTGTGGATCGTACCCGAAGGCGGCGGTGGACCGAACTATCCGAACATGTGACGATGTGCCCGTAACCTGAAAAGGGTTTAAACTATATTCGGTGACAATACGCGGCACAATCGCCGTCAACCGGGGAGGCAAAAATCATGAATATTGTTGAACGCGTAAAAAACATCCTGCTCAAACCCAAGGAAGAATGGCCCGTTATCGCCGGAGAAACCACTTCGACGGCGGAGCTTTACACGAATTACATCATTCCCCTGGCAGCGATCCCCGCGGTGTCGATGTTCATCGGCTGGAGCGTGGTCGGGCTGCCGTTTGTCGGCCGCATCAGCATGACGACCGGACTTACCATGATGGTCACGCAGTTCGTGATGGCGCTGATCGGCGTGTTTGTGCTGTCGCTGGTGATTGATTTTCTCGCGCCGAATTTCGGTGGCGAGAAGAACGCGTCGCAGGCACTGAAGGTCGCCGCTTACTCCATGACCGCGGCGTGGCTCGCCGGTATTTTCCAGATACTGCCGATGCTCGGTATCCTCGGTATCGTCGGGCTCTACAGCCTCTATCTGCTCTACCTCGGATTGCCCGTGCTGATGAAGGTGCCGGCGGACAAGGCAGTTGCCTACACCGTAGTAGTGATTATTGCAGGCATCGTGATTTGGGTGCTCGTCGGCGCGGTCAGCGCCGTGTTCATGCCAACGCCGCAGATTACGATTCCGCGCTTTCGCTAGCGTATGCGTCGGCTATCCGGCGCGCACAACAAAACAGCCGTGGATATCGTGAATATCCACGGCTGTTTTGTTTACCCCTACATTTGACAGGCCCTCACATTTCGGCTCGAAGGATATCCATAACTATTTGTTTTTATTATATTTTTTAATAGTCTAGAACAGCCGGAATCCGCCTGTATCTCCCAACATCAGGCGCCGCAGCCCGCCATCCACCGGCTTCTTGCCGATCCAGATGCGCAACATCGCCTGAAAAAAATCCTCGCCCTTGATGACGATTTTCTCCTCGCCGTTGATGCTGATACGCGTGCCGGTATTCGGGCTGTAGTCCAGCACCACTGTGGCGCCTTTCTTCAACACACCCACCGCGCTCATCATGCGATTCAGATCGCGCAGCCGAGCCTCGATCAGCGCCAGTTCAGCGGGAATATGATTGGCCGCAATGGCGTTGTTGAGAGACGCGATCAAATCCTTGGCCGTCAGTTCATCAGCGAGCACATGCATTGCGACACGCTTGGCGCCCGCGTCTTTGAGTATCTCGTCAGCGTCGGACTTTTTCGCGGGAAGGTACAGCGCACCGATATACAGCTTCACGACCACCAGCTTGGTGCGCACGCCCGCCCCGTTCAGCACTAGTTGCTGTCCACCCGGCGCGGTAATCTGCTCGTCAACGCGCACGCCCTCGATGTCGGCCGCCATAGTCACATTGACCACCGCCGAAAACATCGCCAGTCCTGCCAACAGTCCCGCTATCACGCCAACCAAGCCGCGCATCATGATTGCCCCTTTCGCTGCTACCGGCACGCAGACAGTCTGTCTGTGCTGTCTCGTCCGTACTCTATAGTGCCTCAAATATTCCTGCCGCCCCCATGCCGGTGCCGATGCACATGGTGACCATGCCATATTTCTTTCTGGTGCGGCGCAAACCGTGCATCAACGTCGCCACGCGTATTGCACCGGTGGCGCCGAGCGGATGCCCCAGTGCGATCGCACCGCCCAGCGGATTCACTTTGGACGGATCAAGCCCCAGTTCCTGGATCACCGCCAGCGACTGCGCGGCAAATGCTTCGTTCAGTTCGATCCAGTCGAGCGCATCCTGCTTGAGACCGACTTGCTGCAACACCTTGGGGATCGCCTTGATGGGCCCTATGCCCATGATGTCCGGCGGCACGCCCGCCACCGCATAGCCCATGAAGCGTCCCAACGGGCTTGCGTTGAACCGCTTCAGCGCCGCCTCGCTCATCAACACTACCGCCCCCGCGCCATCGGACATCTGCGAGCTGTTGCCGGCCGTCACGCTGCCTTTCAGTGAAAACGCGGGCCGCAACCTTGCCAGCCCCTCGGGCGACGTATCGCGGCGCGGACCTTCGTCAGCCGTCTCTTCACGCGACTTCACCCTGACTTCGCGGCTGACAAGATCCGGTATTTTGTCGTTTACCGTATACGGCGTGATTTCTGCTTTGAAGTCGCCGTTTTCAGTTGCGCGCAAGGCACGGCGATGGCTTTCAGCGGCAAACATATCCTGCGCTTCACGGCTGACTTTCCACTGCGCCGCCACTTTCTCGGCGGTAATACCCATGCCGTAGGCAATGGCAACGTTTTCGTCCTTATCAAAAATCGCCGGGCTGAACGACGGCTTGTTGCCGCCCATCGGCACCATGCTCATGCTCTCGGTGCCGGCCGCGATCATCACATCCGCTTCGCCCAAACGTATGCGGTCGGCGGCCAATGCCACCGCCTGCACACCCGACGAACAAAAGCGGTTGATCGTCATGCCCGATACGGCATCCGGAAATCCTGCCAGCAACAGGCCGATGCGTGCCACGTTCATACCCTGCTCGGCCTCCGGCATGGCACAGCCCACGATGACATCGTCTATAGCTGCCACATCCAGCCCGGGGCACTGGCTCACTGCCGACTTCAGCACGTGCGCCAACAGATCGTCGGGCCGTACATTCTTGAACATGCCGCGCGGGGCCTTACCCACCGGCGAGCGGGTTGCCGCCACGATGTAGGCTTCTTGCACTTGTTTGGCCATCGCTGTCTCCTTCACTCCGTGTACTGCACTCAGTGTCTGAGCGCCTTGCCCATTTTGAGCATAAGCTCAATCCTGGCTTGTGTCTTTTGGCTACGACATAACCTGAAGGTTAGTCTCCGCCGAAAAACACATGCCATTCTGTTCCAAACTCGAGCCTCTCAGTTTCTGAGCGGCTTGCCCGTCTTGAGCATATGCTCAATCCGTGCCTGTGTTTTTTCCGTGGCCAGCAACTCCATGAAATGCTGGCGCTCAAGATCAAGATACCATTGCTCATCCACCAGACTGCCGGCTTCGATATCTCCGCCGCAGATCACCGTCGCCACCTTGCGGCCAATCAGATGGTCGTGCTCCGAAATGTGCCCGCCCGCGAGCATGTTTTCCAGCACGGTGCGGATAGTGGCTATTGCACTGCGCCCCGCTGCGGGAATCGCAGTCTGCCGCAGCGGCGGACGATAGCCTGCAGCCGCCAGTGCGCGCACTTCAGCCTTAGCAATCTCCAGCAACTCGAAGCGGTTCATTACCACTTTGTCCGTGGCACGCAAATAACCGATGTCACGCGCGTGCTCAGCGCTGCGCCCGACTTCGGCAGTCGCCACCGACCTGAAATATTTCTGGATAAACGCCGACAGGTCGCCGCCTTTGGCATCCGCCACCGCGCGCATCGCAAATTCCTTGCAGCCACCGCCCGCTGGCAGCAAACCCACACCCACTTCGACCAGTCCAATGTAACTTTCGTGGGTTGCCACCGCCCGGTCGCAATGCATCACGAACTCGCAACCGCCGCCCAGCGCCAAACCATCGACTGCGGCCACCGTCGGCGTCAGGGAATACTTGAGCGCCTGCGTGGTGACCTGGAACTGCTCAACCAGATGTTCGACTTCGGCAAGTTTGCCTGCCATCAGTTGATCGGCCACGCCCAATTGCCGCGCCGCTTTCAGCGCCAGCGATTCGGCTTCTTTCTTGAACGACTTGAACAGCTTGCCCATCGCCGACGGCTTCGACGCCGGCCTGGCGCCGCCCGCGGGCGTCTTTTTCAGATTGGCACCCACCGAGAACGGCGGCTCGGTCTGCCACACCACCAGGCCCAGGTAATTTTTCTCCGCAGTTTCGATAGCCTGCTGCACGCCTTCCAGCACATCGTCGCCGATGGCGTGCATGCGGCTCTTGAAACTGACAATGGCAATATCGTCGCCGGTGTGCCAGCAGCGTACGTCATCCGTTTCAAATATCGTTTCGCCGTACTTGCGTTCCTCGCCCAGCAACTTGTCGGGGAACGGCTGGCGTTTGTAGACCGGCAGCGTGGAGCGGGTTTGGTAACCGTTCGTGGACGGCGCAAACGAGCCTTGCGGCGTATGCACGCCTGCACGCGACGTATCGGTTGCCCAGGCAGGCAGTTGCGTATCCGCCATCGATTTTCCCGCAGCGATGTCCTCGGCAATCCACTGCGCCACCTGCTGCCAGCCCGCCGCTTGCCAGATTTCAAACGGGCCGATGTCCCAGCCGAAGCCCCAGCGAATAGCGAAATCCACATCGCGCGCGTTGTTGGCAATATCGCCCATGTGCACGGCGCAATAATGAAACGAGTCGCGAAATATCGACCACAAAAATTGCGCTTGAGGATGACTGCTTGCATGCAACTGCGCAAAGCGCTCGGCAACATTCTTGTTCTTGAGAATTTCGACCATGCCTTCGTCGGCTTTGCCGTCGGACACTCTATAATTTTTTTGTTTTAAATCAATTACTTGTATGTCATTTCCGATCTTTTGATAAACACCGCGCTTGGTCTTCTGTCCCAGTGCGCCCTGATCGATCAGGGTTTTCAGCCACGCCGGCACGGCGTAATACTTGTGCCACGGATCGTTCGGCAACGTGTCTTTCATGGTGTTCACGACATGCGCGAAGGTATCGAGCCCCACTACATCCGCAGTGCGGAAGGTCGCGCTCCTGGGACGGCCGATCAGCGAACCGGTCAGCGCATCCACCGTGTCGAAACCGATGCCCAGACGCTCCGCATGATAAATCGTCGCCAGCATCGAAAACACACCCACGCGATTGGCAATGAAATTTGGTGTGTCTTTCGCGCGAATCACGCCTTTGCCCAGGGTAGTGACGAGAAATTTTTCAAGATCGTCGAGGATAACCGCGTCGGTTTCCTTGCACGCAATCAACTCCACCAGATGCATGTATCGTGGCGGATTGAAGAAATGCACGCCGCAGAAGCGATGCCTCAACTCCGCTGGAAACGCTCCGGCCAGTTGATTGATCGACAGCCCCGAAGTATTGCTGGCGAATATCGTGTTCGGCCCCAGGTGCGGCGCGACTTTCTTGTAGAGATCGGACTTCCAGTCCATGCGCTCGGAAATCGCCTCGATCACGATATCGCAATCCTTCAGGAGATCAAGATGCTGCTCATAGTTTGCAGGACGAATAAATCCCGCGCGTGCCGGCGTCGCCAGCGGACTCGGCTCGAGCTTGCGCAGGTTGTCAACAGCTTTCAGCACATTGCCGTTGGGGTCGCCTTCCTTCGCGGGCAATTCAAACAAGATGGCTTCGACATTGGCGTTGACCAGATGTGCGGCAATCTGCGCGCCCATCACGCCGGCGCCGAGAACGGCGGCTTTACGCACAAGGAATGGGGAAACACCAGGGGAGACGGAGGACATGGCAACTCCCGATTGAAATTGTCAATGATTCTAGCACCCGGCCACAGGCATGCCTAATCGTCCCGGTACATGCCATGATGACCGTACATAAAAAAACCGGGCAGCCCCAAGGCTGCCCGGTTCTCGATAATCGCCTTAGAACGCGTGCGAATACTGGATCGATATAATGTCGGCCTTGTTCTTGAAACTGCCGATCAGTGCGCCGGGCAGCGGCGGCACCGCGACGTTTACCGCTGCGTCCTTCACGAACTCGTGCGCATAACCGATTTCCAGCGTGCCTTGTTTTGACGGCTTGAATTGCAGACCGAAGGCAAGCCACGTGCGGTTCTGGTCCGGCAGGCGCGGCGTGCGCGTAACATCGTTGGTGGGAGACTGATCGAACGCGAGACCAAAACGGACTTTCCACTGATCATTCACCTTGTAATTCGCCCCCGCGGAAAACCGCCACGTGTCATCCCAGCGGAACGGCAGCGCCGTCAACACTGAACCGGCAACGCCGCCCGGAGGTGGCGCCGGCAGCGCACTGGTCGTGGTGCGAATCACGGTCAACTGCTGAACATTGCTCCAGCCCGTCCAGGTAATATCGCCCATCACGTCCCAGCGTGAATTCGCGCTATGAAAAAAGCTGATGGAAGCACTGTCCGGCGTCTTCAAATCGGCCATAACACCGCCGTTGAATAAAGGCACACCGCTGAAAGTGGCCGAACCACTGAGATCGTATTTGATGGCCGAACGGTAGTGCGCGCCTATCCGTGTGGCGGGCGAAGGCTGAAAAGTGACGCCAAAGTTATAGCCGTAGCCCCAATCATCCGCATCCAGGGTCGAAATCCCCGGGCCACCCGGAATAAAGCTCGACAGCTTCGCATCGATCTTCTGCACGCTGATCCCGCCACCTATGGAAAATACATCGTTCACCTTGTAGGCCAGCGAGGGATTGATATTGATGGTCTTGATCGCAGACTCAAGACCGGTAGTGGCACCGCGCCATCCGAAGTCATATTCCGTCTTCAATCCGAAGGGGGCGTTCAATGCGACACCGAAGCGCAACGCGGGTGTAATATCCATCGCAAAAAAACCATTGGGGACGAACGCCCAGTCACCACCATCACCGCCTTCGCCCGTTCCCGGCGCCGCAAAAAAACCCGTGGACGCGGTGTTGCCGAACTTGAACGAAGGCCGTATCAGGTGCAATGCACCGGTGACGTGCTTGCCGAGCGGCAGCGCCGTCATCCCAGCGGGATTTGACCATACCACGCTGGCGTCATCCGCCACCGCTGCGCCACCTGCGAAGGCATTGCCGGTGCCACTTCCGCTTTGCGTGCCGATGGCGAAACCACCGCCAAAAGCAGGCAGCGATCCCGTTGTCAGCGCGGCCACAACCGACAATCTCATAATCTTGCTATTGAAATTCATGGCACTCCTCCATTCACAGAAGTGAAAGTATATTGTAGGCCGCACCGTGCAACGTGCTGATATTTTTACAAATGTTTTCACGTTCGCCCTCAGGCGCGTGGCGCACTTACAACACGCGGCTGACGCTGATCGTCCACAGCCACGTAGGTCAGCGTGGCCTCGGTTACCTTTACGCAGAGTTCTTTTTCAGGACGGCGCTGCGCATAGACCTCGACATCCACGGTAATCGAAGTGCGTCCGACCTTGACCACTTCCGCATAGAAGCTCACCACATCGCCCACAAAAACCGGTTGCCGGAACACGAACGAATTCACCGCTACCGTGGCTACCCGTCCCTGCGCCAGGCGCACCGCCGGAATGCTGCCGGCAAGGTCCACCTGCGACATGATCCAGCCACCAAAAATGTCGCCGGTATGATT
>JAKFYK010000009.1 GCA_021730905.1 Betaproteobacteria bacterium
CGGGATAGCCAATCGTGTTTCGTCGCCAAACCCCGCGATATTTCCAGTAAACCAATTCGAATTTCGCTGCGGCACGTCGACCATACTAAATTCAAGCACGCTGAATTTCAGTTTTCACACGGCCTCGACCCCAAGCCGTCACCCGCGTTGCTCCATAGCTGCCGTTCGAGTCCTTACCCAGTGATCTCGTTGGCGCACACCGGGATCGGTGGCGAAATCGTGATGCCGAACCAAAGCCCTGGATGAGTGTGATGGCGCCGCTGGCTGCCTCTTCACCTTTGAGGTGGATTTGCTTGAGCAGATGCGTGTGAATGACGCGATGGATGATGCGCAGCACCGGCGCGAGCAGTTCGGGGTAGACCGCGAACAGGCTGTGCGGCAGGTTGTGGTCCACTAGATACGCTGCCATGCTGTCGCTTAGGGGCGCCGGTACATGTTTTCAACCGCCACGCGTTCGCGTGCGATGGTGCGCCCGATGTTCTGGCATTCCGCCAACGTGAGGCCATCGCGCCGCGCCTGTGCCTGATATTGGGCCAGGCGTTTTTCGATGGCTGCGAATCGCTGCGATTCCTGAGGCGAAATCCGTCCATCGCGAACGCCACCGTTGTAGAGCGCGTAGACCCCGTCGTGCGCCGCGCGATTGTCGGCGACGCAACGCGCAACACCCGGATCGAAGCGCGACATACGCACGATTTCTTCACGGTTTTGCGCAATCTGATTGCCAATGCCCTGACAGTCGCGCAGCGTGAGGCCGTCACGCGCCAGCGCAGCACGCAGATTCTGCAGTTGCCCTTGCATGGCATTAAAGTGTTGCTGCTCGGCGGGGTTGATACGTCCGCGGCGGCGCGCATCTTCGTAAAGGTTGACGGCGTCCTGATGCGCGCGCTGATTGTCCATCTGGCAACGCGCAAGGGCCGGGTCGCGGCGCGACATGCGGATCACTTCCTGACGATCGCTTGCCAACACGTTGCTGATGTATTGGCACTCCTGCAGATTGAGGCCACCGCGGTTGAGCTGGGCATTGATGTTGTTCAGGCGGATTTGCAATTGTGTGAAGTACTGCGCCTCGGCGGCATCGATGCGGCCCGCGCGTTGCGCGCGGTTGTAGAGGTCCAGCACCTCGGCGTGTGCGCGCCGGTTATCGGCATGGCAACGCTGAATTTCGTGCTGCTCGTAGTAGGCCGGCGCGGGAGCCGGGTAGATCACCGTCGGCGCGGGGGACGGTTCGGGGTACTGAGGCGCCGGAGCCGGATATTGCGGCGTCGGCTGTTCCGGCGTCACCACGCAAGCGCCCAGCGTGGTTAACAGCAGTACGGCGGCCAAGCGTGAGAATTGTTTCATGGTGTTCTCTGAGAGAGTGAAAAACGGTGTGTGCCAAGGTCCCCCTCCCCTCGGGTATAGACATCCAAGTGTAACGCGACTGGCGCGGGGCAGGTCGGGAGACGAGCTGGGCCAAAACTTTACCGCCACGACCGCCAAATACCGGCGGTGGGTGACGGGGCTCCCGCGCTGCGGGCAGTCCTGCCCATTTGTCCCCGGCGGGAATTGGCGCGATACTGCTGCAGACGCGAGGTCGGTCCTGCCTTACGATCACGCGTAACAAGTTTTCGCGTCGAGGCTCGGGTTACGGCGCCCGCACTCGACAACGAATAATAATGCCAACGGGGAGAGTTGCATGCGCCTGCAGCTTGCATTGATTACGTTGTGTTTTTCATCGGGTGTAATGGCTGCCGACTGTGGCGGACTGAATCAGCGGCCGTGCAAGGTATTCGAGCGCGTACCCTCCTGTAATCGCGGTCTGGTCGAAAATTTCGCCAAGGGAAGATGTCTGGCGGCCACAGCTCAGCCCGCGCAACCGGCACAGCCCGCCGTCAAGCAACGTCCCGGCAATTGCGGCCGGCACCATCAACGGCCCTGCAACGTGACGGAGTTCATCCCGTCCTGCGACGCCCAGTTGGTCGAGCACCAGGGGCAATGCAAATCGCGCGCCGAAGCCACCGCGCCCAAGCCACGCCCCGGTCATTGCGGCCGTGACAACCAACGGCCCTGCAACGTGGCGGAATTCATCCCTTCGTGCGAAGGCCAGTTGGTCGAGCACCAGGGACAATGTCAATCGCGCGCCGAAGCCGCCGCGCCCAAGCCACGCCCCGGTCATTGCGGCCGTGACAACCAACGGCCCTGCAACGTGGCGGAATTCATCCCCTCGTGCGAAGGCCAGCTGGTCGAGCACCAGGGACAATGCCAATCGCGGGTCGCGGTGTCGCCGCTCGCCAATTGCGGCAAGCAGGATCAACGCGCCTGCAACGTATGGGAGCGGATACCCTCCTGCGACGCCGATCTTGCGGAAATTCGCGGCGCCTGCATGCGTAAAGGCGAATGCGGTGCCGAGGGGCAGCGACCCTGCCTGGTCGGCGAGCGCATTCCTTCCTGTAACGCCGGGTTGAAGGAAAATTTCAAGAAAAACGTCTGCGCCGGGCTCGCGCCGGGCGAAACGCCGTTCACCGGCGGCCTGGCTTCCTTGAGTGAATTTTATGGCGATGGCGTCAAGGCACTGTGTCAACAGGGACTGGGAACCATCAGGATCGACACCTCGACACCGGTCGGCCTGGGCGCGGAATGCACGAAGAACGTATTCATCGGTGCCGCGTGTGATTTCATGGCCAGCAAGGTACTGGGTGGCGACGCCGTGGGAATGGTTGGCCAGATCGCGGACTCGCCCAGGGCGGTCGCCGCAGCCGCCGAACAGGCAAAAATATTCGATCGCAAGGTCAATGCAGCCTATCAATCCGGCGCCTGCTTGCAATATGCCGAGAAGTTGGCGCCGGCGACATCGCATGGCCGCGGCAGCGGCATGAAATGCGGCAGCGGACAGTTCTGGGATCCGAACGGCAGTTGTTACAGTTGCCCGTCGGGCTATACGAGAACACTGGAAGCGGTGACTTCGGCGAGAGCCTGCGTCGACAAGCCGGCGGGTGAATTGCTGCGCAGCTCCTGCGCGGTATTCAAGGCGGCATCCGAAGACATGGCAAAGGGCGTGGAGTGCACCACCGAAATCCTGACCAGCGGCGTCTTCATCGATCAGAACATCGGCTTCGACGGAGCAAGCAGGGGTTTCTGCATTGCCACCGGCGAGCTCACTTACGCGATAGTCGACGTCATGCTGCCCGGCAAGACGCCCGACAACAAGGCAAAAAAAATAAAGACGTCCCTGGATAAATTCGTGCAAACAGTCAATAAAACCGGTAAGCAGATCGGCGCGGTTGCCAGCATTGTCGGCGCAAGCAGCGAAGTGGTATCCGAGTTCGACAAGCTGAAAAGTTGCCGTTGACGGTGAACCCGGTGGGCTGGTCACGATACGTTCACGCGCGCGGGGCAAGATCGGGCCCGGCCGCCTTGGTGCGCGCCCGCCCCGCTTGCGTTCTCGTTGCCGCAGCGCAACGGCCCGTTTCGTGACGACCCGCTCAATCCGGTAATGGGGAGATAGGAATTTCAAACACCGTTTTTGCATAAGCCCCAATCTATCCCGGAGCAGATGCCGGGCCAATTTTCGGGCTTGAGCAGGCCACTCGCACCGCGCACAAAAACGCCCGTCACAAACCGCCATTGTGACCTACTGATTCAGCCGGGCAATTTCCACCTTGCCGTGGCACAACCCAAACCACCTCCTCGCCCTGTAAAACCGCGCACGTTTCAGCCCCAATCCTCCACGAACAATTCCTCCCGCCGCGCTTTGGCTCGCGGTGGCGGCTGCGGGCCCAGCCCGATGTGCTTGAGTATCTTCTCGATCATCACCGGTTCTTCAATCACTGCGATGAGCTTGGTGTTGCTGCCGGTGCTGCGCCATTTGACGTGTGAGCCTCGGCTGATCGATCGACCGGTATCAGACAAGCATTTCGACGTGCCGATCGACCGCAGTTGGCTGATTGGCGACTACCGCATTACGGACGTTTTCGACCCGTTGCTGCCGGCTGAACTTCTACATAGCGTCCATTCACGCCCATCAGAGCAGCCCCTGTCGACGGGATCTCCGATGAGATTTCGGAAAAATTACGCGATAGACCACTTACGCCACTGAGCGGGGTCTAAATAGGGGAACTCGCAAACACTTAGCCCCCGCTTTGAAGTTCCGCGGCTTGCCGCGGCAGCAGAAAGTGGCGGCAACAAGGGAACACTTGTGCCGCACTCCATATCACCGCTCTGCGCACACCCTCTCACGCTCTCAGCCGTTTTACCGCTGGCTTGATCAGGAACCGGTTCAGGATGGGCCAAAGTACGATGACAATCACCACCGCCATGATCACGCCGGAAATGGGTCGCGTAAAAAAGGTCGAGATGTCTCCCTCCGACATCTTGAGGGATTGCCGCAGCGATACCTCCATTTGCCCGCCCAGCACCAGCGCCAGCACCAGCGGCGCCTGCGGATAACCCATTTTGTTGGTCAGGTATCCGATCACACCGAATACCAGCATTATCCACAAATCAAACACGCTGTAATTCACGCTGTACACACCCACCACGCAGAAGATCGCGATCAGCGGCGCCAGCACCCGGTACGGCACCCGCAACACCGCGACGAAGGCGGGCACAAATGCAATATTGAGCACGAGCAGCATGACATTGCCGATGTACATGGAGGCGATGAGACCCCATACAAAATCCGGGTTCTTCGTGAACAAGAGCGGCCCCGGCTGCAGATTAAACAAGGTGAGCACGCCGAGCATCACTGCCGTGGTGCCCGAACCCGGAATGCCGAGGGTCAGCAAAGGGATCATGGCGCCGCCCGTGGAAGCATTGTTGGCCGCCTCGGGAGACGCAACACCTGCGATCATCCCTGTGCCGAACAATTCAGGCGTCCTGGAGACGCGCTTCTCCGCAGCGTAAGCCAGAAAAGTGGCGATGGTAGCCCCCGCACCCGGCAGCACGCCGACCACGAAGCCGATGATGCCGCCGCGCACCATCGGCATGGCACTGTCTTTCAGGTCCTGTTTGGTAATCAGCATGTCCCGCAGCGTGGTCTTCATCACCTTGATATCCACCAACTGATCGATCATCCCCAGCACGGCGCCAAGTCCGAACATGCCAACGGCGACCGGCAGGAAACCAATGCCATCCAACAACTCGAGATTGCCATAGGAATAGCGCGCGGCGCCGTCGATAGGGTCCAAACCAATCATGGCCAGGGCCAGGCCTATGAATCCCATGGCATAGCCTTTCGCCCGGGATTTTCCGGTCAGCCCGCTGATCGCCGACAGGCCAAGCAACATCAGGGCAAAGTATTCCGGCGGCCCGAAGCGAAGGGCAGCCTCGGCAATCGGCGGCGCCAGCAACGTCAGCATGACAACGCTGAACGTCCCCGCGATGAATGACGCGATCGCGGCAATGGTCAGCGCCGGCCCGGCGCGGCCCTGCTGCGCCATCTCGTAACCATCCAGACAGGTCATGATCGAGGAAGACTCGCCCGGAACGTTCATCAGCACCGAAGTGATGGTTCCACCATACATGCAACCGTAGTAGACACCGCACATCAGGATCATCGCCGACGTCGGGTTCATGCCGAACGCCAGCGGAATCAGGATCGACAGACCGGCAACCGGGCCTATCCCCGGTAATGCGCCTATGACCGTGCCGACGATCACGCCCAGGGTCACCACCAGCAGATTGATGGGGGTGAAGGCGACGGCAAACCCTATGCTGAGGTTATTGATGAATTCCATGAATATCGCCGCTAATCACTCGAAAAAAGCAAGAATGCCCTTGGGCAGCGGCACGCGCAGCCACACCGCGAATATCACGTACAGCGCGACCGCCGACACCAGCGGAACCGACACCAGTATCCGCCACGAACGAACGCCCAGACCAAAAACCACCACCGCCATGAACAGCGTGGTGATCACCACGAAGCCGAGTTTATTCAGCAGCAGCAACGACACCGCCAAAGCGCCGAGCATGAGTCCGACGCGCCGCCATCCGACAGCCGCCGGCCACGTGATGCCTTCCTGTGGCGCCAGACGGGGCCAAATGCCCTTGACGGTCAGCACGAGACCGGAGCCGATGAGTCCGAAGGCTATCCACCGGGGCAGGAATCCCGGCCCCGGAACGCCCTCTATAAAATAAGGCATCCTGATGGCGTCCAGCAGCACCCATGCGCCGATGGCCACGAACACGGAACCCGCGACTGCTTCAGCCTTATTCATTCCTCTCCCCGAAATCTCACAGGAAAGGGGAACCACCACGCCGATGATTCCCCAAGGCGCTGTTAGAGCTTGCCGATGGACTTCAGGGTCACCGTGAGTTTCTCCCGTTCATCCGCCAGATACTTTCCGTAATCAGCCCCGCCGAGAAACTTCACCGTCATCATGTTCTTGGACGCATATTCCGCCCATCCTTTGGAAAACGTGATCTTGCGCATCATCTCGATGAGGAACTGTTCCTCGCTTTTGGCAATGCCGGCCGGCGCCACAATGCCGCGCGCCGAGTGCGACACCACGTTATAGCCGACTTCCTTCATCGTCGGCACATTCTTGAGACCCGCTACACGCTCGTCCGTAAACACCGCGAGCGGCACCAGTTTCCCGGCCTCGACATAACCGGCGAGCTCGTTGGGATTGCCGAGCGCTACATCCACGTGACCGCCCAGAATCGCGGCATTGACCTCGCCGCCGCTCTTGAACGGAATATAGTTCAGCTTGATTTTCACTGCGGAGCTGATCATCGCCGCCAGATTGGCATCCGAGCCGGCCGCACCGGTGCCGCCGACCTTCACCGAACCGGGTGTCTTCATGGAAGCAGCGATCACATCTTTCATGGTCTTGAAGCCGGATTGCGGAGACGCTGCCATCAACTGCGTATCCACCAGCATCAGCGCGATGGGCGTGAAATCATTCGGCGTTACCTGCATTTGCTTCAGCACAAAACCGTAGCTGAATGATGCAGTGGCCGTAGCTATGCTATGCGCGTCTGCCTTGCGGGTCGCCAGATAGGTCCAGCCCAATTGCCCGGAGGCGCCCGGCTTGTAGGTGAGCGTAATCGGCTGCGGCGACAGCTTTTCATCAGAGATGATTTTTTTGATCACCTCGCCGGTGATGCCGCTACCGCCACCCGGCGCATAGGGAATAATCAAATCAATAGGGCGGGCCGGGAAAGCGCCCTGCGCCTGGGCCGGCGCCAACGGCGCAGTCGCCGCCATCGTCGCGGCTGCAAGCGCGAAAACCACTGCCCATGCGGAAGAATTTCTCATGGCAAAACCTCCTTTGTCAGTAATCTGTTTTAGAGTGCCTAAAATAATGAAATCCCCTCTCCCCCGTTTTCGGGGGAGAGGGCTAGGGTGAGGGGGCCTGCAATCTTCATGTTGATAGGCCCCACTCAGGCAATTCGTTAATACACCAGCAACACTTGGGACAGATTTTATACTCCGATATCAGAACCTTGTCCAAGCACTGCGCCTGCAATTTTATCGGCACATGCACCAACCACAAGCTAGTATTAGTACGGATACAACCCAAACAGAAACGCGGTGCGCTCAGCGCTTCGCACGCTTCATCTCGTCCACAATGCGCTGCGTTTCCAGCGACACACGCGTCACGCGCGCGATGAGGTTGATCACTTTCTCTTTGTAATCTGCGACGCGGTACGTGTTGAATTTCTCGCGGATGGTCGGATCTTTCGACGTCTTTTCCTTGTACTGATCGAGTATCCATTCACACGCTGCGCCAATACGGCGTGTTCCTACAGGTTCGTGTATTTTGTAGCCTTGCCACGAGATTTTTCTACAGGATACTTTTTCGCGTTAAGTGCTAGCTTTCTCTCGGCTGCTTTTGCCAAGTCGATATTCAGCTTATCGCACAATCGCAACAAGAACAGCAGCACGTCCGCGCACTCTAGCGCCACCTCCTCACGCGCTTCCGCAGGCAAGTCAGAAGCCTGCTCGAGCGTGAGCCATTGGAAATGCTCAAGAACTTCGCCGGCTTCCCCAGCGAGTGCCATCGCCAGGTTCTTGGGATTGTGAAACTGATCCCAATCGCGTTCAACCGCGAACTCTTCCAAGCGGACGCGTAACGTTTCGAGAGCGTCTGTACGCTTTTTCATATATCCCTTTTAACCTTTCATTTTTTCTGATGCGAATGTCAGCGTTCACCGAGACATAATGAAGGAATTACTTGTTTCAAGAGATTAGATGAAATTCACTGGGACGTTCGGATAGACGATTCGAGGTGGGATCGGGTTTCGGCATCTTCACACCAAATGAAAAGACCTTTCATGGGGCGTGTCAAAATAATTCGGTAGGCTTCCTGAACGGATCGGAGAAGAGCGGCGTGGGCTGGCCCTGTCGCGTCATCCTCGCCATTGGCCGCGGCGATCCGGCGGTTGATACCGCTTTCGAAGACGTGGTCAGCGTCGACTACCCAACGCACGCTTCGCCATATGAGGTCACTGAGCCAGAGCAGGCCGACATAATCAAAATCGAACCCACGGACGACATACGGGCAGCCTACCTCGCAAAGCGGATCATCTGAAATCTTGGAACCAGGGGGTGCTTGAATGTAGTGAGTGTAGTCGCCGCCATTTGGAACGTAGTTCCAAATTTTGCTCCAGTGCTCGGTCTTTCCGTTTCGATTGTAGGCTTCGTGGAAGTCCATCAGGTGAGGTGGAAGATTATGGGGGAGTGCTACACGTTTTGTAGTCCATTTCCGAGCATAACTAGCCAAAAGCCGAGCAGTGTGTCCTTGTTCAATTTTAGCGTGTAAGACTGCATCGAGTTGATGAAGATTGTCTACAAACTTCATTTCGAACGGAGCGAATGGAATTCCTAATGTTTTCTTGGAGCCGCCAATTGGGATGACGTTTTCAGCCGCCTTCAAAATGGGGAAAGAAGAACGCCTCTGATCATAGTTGAGCGCGATGACGTTTTCCGCGGTCGACGCCATCTCGACGGTCTGTAGTGACGTAAATCCGAATAGTGAGTCAACCCAGTCAACGTAATCCTTCGATCCCGCACATCGGAACTGACTGCCTGCCAGACTGATTTCCTCAAACACTTCGACGCCGAGTTCCTCTGCCCATTTTTTGAAATCGCGGACGGTGGTATTTTCCTGGTCGCGAAAGCCCTGTTGGGAGTCAAGCAGAAATACGCTCACGGTAGAGGCGCGCATAATGTGATAAGCCTGAGGACCAAACGCCGTTGTGAATCCAAACTGTCCTCGGCCTTCGATGTGCTCGGGGTTGATGAGAGCATGGGCTTCATCCACGATCGAGACGAGGAATTCGTTATCTCGTGAGCCAGTTCGGAAGTTCGGAGCAAGAGAGCGAAGCATTTTTAAATTTTCTCTCCAGAGGGGCTCTGGCTGGAAAGCGTCAGAGTATTCACGTCGGAGCGCTCCGAACTGTCCCGTATTAAGCGGCGTATAACCAGTCGCAGAAACTACGACACCCTGTGCACCCTCGACGCCTAATACCCTTTGAAAAAGATAGCGCCAATTCGAGCTTTGGCTAGCAGATGTCGTAGCGATAACGACATTTCCTTCCCGAAGATTAGGGTTCGTGACGAGTGAGGCCCAGACCTTAGCTGCGACTACCGATTTTCCAGAGCCCGGAGGCCCCTCTATAAGAATAACTGTCTTCTTTGGACGTTTCCCGAGTGTAGCCTGGGATACGCGAGCGGTTACGAGAGCAAATGCCGTACGTTGATTATCCAGAAGGACAAAAGGACTCTGCTCGCGGTTGAGAATCTGCTCACCAATGTGCTGAACAAATCCTCGAGACTGCTTATACACGCCGTTCTCAAATGCCTGTGCGAATTCTCGATCTGGTTCAGTTAGACGATCTTTGAAGAAATCAGGCAGGCGCGTTGCAACGTCGTCCTTCTCAACTGAGAAACAAGGGTGAAGAGCTGTTAAAGAGTCATTGGGAGCAAGTGCGTACGCGTGATAGTACGGATCCTTGGTAAATACCACGCACCCATGAACGTCAGCATCATAGTCATGTACGGCGGAATGAAATCTGCGACAGTACTGCGTGTAGCCACGGACCTGATCGGACGGATGGCTCTGACATTGACCATGGCGTTGCATAAGCCCTTCCACAGGGCCCGGAAGATCGCCTTGTGTAATCCAATCTTTTAGCTCGACTATGACGGCCGCTGGTTTGCCCCGATGTCCTCCGAGAAGAACCATGTCAGCCCAAGCGGAAACCGCTGGCATTTTGTATTCAATTGACAAATTGCCGTGGCTGCCAAAGTAGAGATCGAGGTTTTCGAACGATTGGGCGGAAAAAGCTTTACTAACCTTGGGTAACGAGCTTCTCCATGCTTGTTCTTCGGCGTGGGAGTATCGATGGGTCAACGCCTGAAGATCGGCCACGAGTTGATCCATTCCATTCTCGATCCGATCTCGAAACTCAGCAATTTTTAGCAACATGGGAGACGTAGTTAGAGTTAGATATATGCTGCCATCAAACTGCTACAAACTGCGAAGCTGCGCTCTCGCGCGAGCGGCCATATACGCGCTTCGGCGTCGCAAGCTGTTTGAGATACTGCTGAATCAGGAGCTGGCTCATAGCATCAGGATGGCGCACGTGGCTGCCGTATGCAGATATATGTTAAGTATTTGTTTTTATTAAATTTTATATAGCTCGTCCAGCGGGACAAAAATTCACCAGCGGCGTCATTAGCATCGTAACATCACGCCCTGATCGTCGAAACTCTCGTGAACCGGAACCATGCTGACCCAAATTGAAGTAACTGCCATCATCGCTGCAACGATGCTCGCCGGCCATGCCGGCACCAGCACTGCCGCCGACACCCCTTCGACAAGCTCAGGACAGGCTTTCCCCTCCCGCCCCATCCGCCTGATCTCGCCCTTCGCGCCCGGCGGCGGCAACGACATCATGTCGCGCACGCTGGGCGCTGCCATTTCAAAAGGGCTGGGGCAATCCATCGTCGTGGATAACCGTCCCGGCGCGAATACGATCGTGGCGATGGAAATCCTCGCGCGCGCCGCGCCCGACGGCTACACGCTGCTCACCACCAGCAGTTCGCAGGCGACCAATGCGACGCTGTACGCGAAGCTGCCGTACGATTCGATCAAGAGTTTCGCGCCGGTGTCGCGTATCGGCGTGAGCCCGCTGATCGTGGTGGTGAATCCATCGCTGCCGGTCAAGAGCGTGGGCGACCTGATCGCGGCGGCCAAGGCCAAGCCCGGCGCCTACATGTATCCGTCGGCAGGCACCGGCAATTCAACGCATCTCGCCGGCGAGTTGTTTGCGGTGATGGCGGGCGTGACATTGACGCACGTGCCGTATAAAGGCCTCGGCCCCGGCCTGCTGGATTTGATGTCCGGACGCCTGCACACGGCGTTCAGCACCGCGCCTTCTGCTCTGCCTCACGTCAAGAGCGGCCGGCTGCGCGCGCTGGCGGTGACTTCAGGCGCGCGTTCCGCGCTGGCGCCAGGCGTGCCGACGGTGGCGGAATCCGGCATTCCCGGTTACGACGCGAGCACCTGGTACGGCATCATCGCCACCGGCGGCACGCCGCGCGCGGTGATTGCGCGGCTCAATCACGAAATAACCACCGCGCTCGGCACGCCGGAATTGCGGGAACAGTTGATGACGGCAGGCGCCGATCCCGCGCCGAATACGCCGGAGCAATTTGCCGCGCTGATTCAGTCCGAAATCATCAAGTGGGCGAAGATCATCAAGCTGTCGGGCGCGAAGGCAGAGTCGCAGTAGGCTTTGATGCAAGGCGGCTTGCGCGCCCCCATCCCAGCCTTCTGCTTCGCTTCAAGTGTGCCCTTGCCCCGCAAGCGAGGGAAGGAGTCACAGTGGCGCGATGGTTTACCTACATCCCTTCCCCCGCGTGCGGGGCAAGGGCACACTTGAAGCGAAGCAGAAGGTCGGGATGGGGGCATAGGCGGACTCGCAGTAATCTCTTGATGTAAGGCCTGCACGTGGCAGGCGACGAAGCGTTTATCCCGATCAAGGAGCCGCCCATGACCACGCCCAAAGTCCGCCGCCAGACCGAGTGGAAGCCGCTGTCGAAAGAAGCATTCCGCGAACGTTTTTATGCGCGCTTTCAGGATCCGGCGTTTGAGGCGGTCAAGCCCGAGCTGGAAAAAGTGTTCGAGACCGCGTGGGACGGCTACATCGTCTATCGCAAATCGCCGAATCAGCAGCCGGCGGGCGCGGGCTTCGCCAACCCGGAACAAAAGCTGCCGGTGGAATGGCTGCACGCCAAAGCACAAATCGCGACTGCCGAAAAACACCAGAAGCAAGCCGGCTCGCCGTCGCGCATATTGATCGTCAACGGCTCCACGCGCAGCGAACACACCTGTCCCGGCGAAATTTCCAAGACGCGCCGCCTCGCGCAAGCGGTCGAAGAAAGCATCAACGCAATCCACGGCTTCGAGACGGATTTTCTCGATTTATCGACCCTGGCGGACGAGCCGCTGAAAGTCATCCACCCCTGCAAGGCCTGCGTCTCCACCGCGATGCCGCTGTGCCACTGGCCCTGCTCGTGCTATCCGAATCACGCACTGGGCCAGACCAACGACTGGATGGCGGAAATATATCCGCGCTGGGTAGCGGCGCACGGCGTGTTCGTGTTGTGCCCTATGCACTGGTATCAAACGCCGGCGAGCCTGAAATTGATGATCGACCGACTGGTGTGCGCGGACGGCGGCAACCCCGATCCGACCACCACCAAGGGCAAAAATCCGCTGCTCGCCAAAGAACTTGAACTCAAAGGCTGGGATTACCCCAAGCATCTGGCAGGACGCGCGTTCGCGGTACTCGCGCACGGCGACGCCGCCGGCCCGGAAAATCTGCGGCGCATTTTGAGCGACTGGCTCACCGACATCGGCATGATACAGGCGGGCCCCGCTGCCGCCATCGATGCGTGGATCGGCTATTACCAGCCGTATGCCACCAGCCACGAAGATCTCGACAACGATCCCGATCTGTTCGCGCAGGTGAAAAATGCTTCGCTGAGCCTCGCCAACATGGTGACACAGATACGCAGCGGCGCGTATCGGGCGCCCAATGCGGGGCTGCATAATCCGCGCGAGAAATAAACCACTCTACGGCAATCGAACAACCACCTTGCCCAGAAACTGGTCCGTGTCCACGTAAGCCTTCGCCGCGGGCAGTTCGTCGAAGCTGAACACGCGGTCGATCACCGGTTTGATCTTGCCCTCGGCAATCGCGGGATAAACGTCGCGCATGAAACCGTCGTGCGCCAGCGCGCGCTGCGCGGGCGTGAGCGGCGTGTTGGAAATACCGCAAATCTGCAAACGCCGTCCGTGCACGGTCTCCAGATCGATGTCCGCATTGAACACGCCATCGACATAGCCCACCACGATGACACGGCCGAAATCGGCTGCGACGCGCACGCAACCCGGAAACGCCGTACCTCCTGCAAGATTCACCGCCACATCGACGCCCCGACCGCCGGTGGCTGCGAGCGTGGCGTCGACGAACCCGCTGCCGCGTGTTTCGATGCCCACATCGAGGCCGAGCGCCTTCAATGCCGCAAGCTTTTTCGCCGAGCCGGAGGTGCCGATCACGCGCGCGCCGAGATGTTTGGCGATCTGCACCGCGGCCACCCCCACGCCCGACGACGCGCCCACGAGCAGCAGCCACTCGCCCGCGCGCAAGCGCCCGAACTGGATCACCGCCTCCCATGCGGTGATGAATGCCGCGGGAACCGACGCCGCTTCTTCCCACGACAGATTGTCGGGCACGCGCGCGGCCAGCGCCGGATCGACCAGCGCATATTCGGCGAAGCAGCCGTGCGCGCGGAACAGCACGCGCTCGCCGGGCCGATACGCGGTGGCGCCCGCATCCACCACCTCGCCCGAGCCGTCAATGCCCGCGGGTCGTCCGCCCTGCGCGCTGTGGCGCTTGATGCGCGCCAGCATGTCGCCGCGATTGATGGAAGTGGCCTTCACGCGCACAAGCATTTCACCTCGCGCGGGCTGAGGCACCGGAATATCGCGCAGCTCAAGCTCGGCGCGATCGCCGGATTTTTTTATCCAGAAGGATTTCATGGGCAACGCAGCAACCGCAGCACCTTGCGGGATTACTCGACCTTGATGCCGACTTCCCTGATGATTTTCGCCCACACGCCCATTTCACGTTTGATAAATGCGCCGAATTCGTCGGGCGTGTTGGCAACCGGCTCGGCGCCAAGCTGGATGATGCGATCGCGCACTTCGGGAATCGCTGCCGACTTGGCAATCGATTGATAAAGCCGGTCGATCACCGCGCGCGGCGTTCCGGCGGGTACCAGCGCGCCATTCCACTCGTTCGCTTCAAAGCCCGGCACGGCGGATTCAGCGATGCTGGGAATATCAGGCAGCGCAACGCTGCGCTTCAGGCTGGTCACACCGAGCGCGCGCAGCTTGCCGGTACTGAAATGCTGGATCGACGATGGAATGGTGGCGAACAGCAGCGCCGTCTCTCCCGACAACAAAGCAATCACTGCCGGTCCGCCGCCTTTGTACGGCACATGCGTCATTTTGATACCGGTCATCGAACTGAAGCGCTCCGTCGCGAGGTGGTTGGCGCTGACGTTGCCGGCGGACGCATAGTTGAGCGCGCCCGGCTGGCTTTTCGCGAGTGCGATGAATTCCTTGACCGATTTCGCCGGCACCGACGGATGCACCGACAGCACCAGCGTGACGATGGACATCAGCGATACTGGCAGCAAATCCTTTTCGGAATCGAACGGCATTTTTTTGATCAGGCTCGGATTGGCGCCGAACGTGAGATTGGCAATGCCGATGGTGTGCCCGTCGGGCGGCGCTTTGGCCGCGATATCAAGACCGATGGTGGAAGAACCGCCGGGACGGTTTTCGACCACCACCTGCTGGCCGAGAAGTTCGCTCATGCGCGGCGCGAGGATGCGCATCACCACATCGGTAGAACCGCCCGGCGCATACGGTACGATTGCGCGCACGGTGCGCGTGGGAAACGTTTGCGCGCTGGCAGCGGCGCAGGCCGCAACACCGAGAGATATTGTAAGTATTTGTTTTAATTTCATTTTTTAATACTCCTCCTCACGTGATTTTCATTCCACTTTGACGCCTGCATCGCGCACGATCTTACCCCACTTCGCATGATCGGCCTTGAGCAGCGCGGCAAATGCGTCCGGGCCGGGCGTCACCTGTTCGCCCGCGCTCGCCAGACGCTCACGCATGTCGGGCCGGCTCAATACACGCGATGTTTCAGTGCTCAATCGCGCCACAATATTCGCAGGCGTTTTCGCCGGGACCAGGAAACCGAACCAGGTGCTGGCCTCAACACCTTTGTAGCCTGATTCAGCAACCGTGGGAACATTTTTCAGCGCCGGCACACGCTGGGCCGAGGTCACGGCGAGCACGCGTATCGTGCCACCCTGGACCTGCGGCAGCGCGGTTTCCACCGATGAAAAAAACACCGCCAGACGGCCGCCGAGCAAATCGGGAAACGCCTGTGCCGCGCCTTTGTACGGCACGTGGATCAGTTTGACACCGGCTGCGCGCTGCAACAAATCCCCGCTGAGATGGCCGATGGTGCCGTTGCCGGTCGATGCCCGCGTCAATGCATCCGGCTTGCTTTTCGCGGCATCGAGCAAGTCGCTCAACTTCATATAAGGCGATTTGGCCCACACCATCAGCGCAATGGGCATGGACGACACCAGCGTCACCGGCGCGAAATCCTTGAGCGAGTCGTAGGGCAGCTTAGAGTACAAATTCGGATTGACCGCCAGATAGCTGGTCTGTCCCATCACCATGGTGTAACCATCCGGCACTGCTTTCGCAGCGAGTTCAAGGCCGATATTGCCGCCGGCACCGGGGCGGTTGTCGAATACAAACTGCCAGCCCAGTCCTTCGGTCAATTTGTGCGCCACCATGCGCGCCAGTATGTCGGTGCCGCCGCCGGGCGGAAACGGTACAATCAGCCTGATGGGCTTGTCCGGGTACACGCCCGGCGTGGCTGCGCTGGCAAGATTCACGCACGCACAGCACATCACGATTGTGATGCACTTGATGATTGATTTCATTTTCCTTCCTTTTTCTCAGAGCGCACTTAAAAATTACAGCCCGTCCTTCGACAAGCTCAGGGCGAACGCTAATTTTAAGAGCCGTTCGTGGTGATGCTGAGTTTGTCGAAGCGTCGAACCATGAACGGCAACCCCGTCCATTTTGTTAGGCATTCTTACTTAGTAACGCCGAGTATCGGGTACCCCGCGTTGCCGCGCAATCAGGTATTCACAACTATGTCCATCAATCACATCACTTTTTTGCCTTACTGTGTTCCGAAATCGCGGTCTATGTTTTAATGCAGCCTGAATTGTTTCAAACCACCTGTTCGCTATACACCCGCAAGGAGTTTTTTGCATGAGCAGTCCCGTTAAACTCGGCATTGTCGGCCTTGGCCGCTGGGCCAAAGTGCTCACCCGCGCCGTTTCCGGCAAATCGAGCAAACTGCAAATCGTCGCCGGCTACAGCCGCTCGCAGGACAAACGCAGCGAGTTTGAGAACGAACTCGGCGTGCTGTGCGTGCCCGACATGCAAACCATGCTGTCGAACGCGGACATCAAAGGCGTGATTCTCACCGTGCCCAACGAACAACATCTGCCGATGGCGGAAATGGTTGCGAAAGCCGGCAAGCATGTCTACACCGAGAAACCCATCGCGCAAACGCTCGAGGATGGCCTCAAAATCGAAGCGCTCGAAAAACAATATGGCATCACCGTCACCGTCGGCCACAGCGCGCGGCTGATGGCGGGCATTCGCATCATCAAGGAACATATCGACAAAGGCGAACTCGGCCGCGTGGCGTTCATGGAAGCAAACTTTTCAAACGAGCGCGCGCTGGAACTCACGCCGAATACCTGGCGCTGGTACAAGGACCGCGCGCCCGGCGGCAATCTGTCGCAGTTGTGCATACACATGTTCGACGTGCTGCATCTGCTCGGCGGAGCCGTAACCGAAGTCTCGTCGATGGCGTCCAAGCTGTCGCCGGTGGGCGCGGAGGTGGACGATCAATCCATGACCACCATACGTTTCGCCGACGGCAAACTCGGTTACGTGGGATCAAGCTGGACCTCGCCCGGTATTTTCAGTGTTCGCGTGTTCGGCTCGAAAGGCTTGATGCACTACGAGATCGACTTCGGCACCTGGGACACGCCGCATCTGCTGCACAACGCGTCGGTGCTCTATATCCAGCGCGGCAAGGACGGATGGGCAAAGCGGCAGGAGATCAAAATCCCCGAGAGCGATATGTTCCGCGCTGAACTGGAAATGTTTGCCGACAGTTGTGTCAGCGGCAAGCCCGGTGAACTCACGGCCAGCAACGGCAATGTTGCGGTGGCGATGATGTATGCCGCGCTGCGCTCGATCGACAACAACGGCCAGTGCGTGAAAATCGCCGATATCGTGAACGAAACCCGCAAGAAAATTGGAAACTGAGTCGGAACTGACCATGCTACCCACCCGCTATTTCATCGATCTCACGCAGCCGGAAATCGCCGCGCAGTTCAGGAAAAATCCACTGGTGATACTGCCTGCGGGCAGCGTCGAACAGCATGGTCCGCATCTGCCCACGGGCACAGACATTTATTCTGCCAACGTGATCGGCCACGCGGTGGCCGAGCGCATGGACGGCCTGGTGCTGCCGGGCGGCCCGCTGGGCGTGACGCCGATGCACATGCCGTTCGAGGGCACCATCACGCTGTCGCCGGAAACCTATCAGCGCGTCGTGGTGGAAACCTGCGAATCCACCGCGAAACACGGCGCAAGGTATTGCCTGATACTCAACTGGCACGAAGGCAATATTCCATCGCTGGCGATTGCCTCGGAAAAACTGCATCGCGATGTCGGCATGAGCGTGATCGTGGTGCAGGCGTGTTACGTCGCGGCCGAACTCTACGGCCACGACTGCGGTGGCCTCACGCATGGCGGCGAGATCGAAGCGCTGGCGGTGCTGGCCTATCAACCCGACCTCGTGCATCTGGATCGAATCGACAATTCGTCCGACCACTCGCACGGCCGCAAGTGGGACCGGCTACGCCGCACCCGCAGCTATCAACCCGTGCTGCGCGATATCAAGACCATCGCGGAGACCGGCTGGTACGGATCGCCGGAACACGCCACCGCTGCCAAGGGCGTAAAAATGTTGAACGACATCGCCGATGCCATTGCCAAGGAATGCACTGACATCTTCCGCATGCTCGATGAGGCGCAAGGCGGTACGGCGGAAATCAAGCACCTGAAAATCGCGGGCTGATACAGAGAGCCGCTGACAGTATGTCGCGCATTTCACCGGCCCCGCCGGAACGGTACACCCAGGCCGCCGATCACATGGCGCGCTGGAAGCAGCAGAAAGGTTACCCGCCCAATAGCTGGCTCACCATGCTGCGCAAACCCGCAGTGTTCCGCGCTTATCGCGACCTGCATACCGCGGTGATGATGGAAGGCGGCGACATACCGAAATCGCTTAAATTCATGGTTGCATACGCGGTGAGCGCGGCAGCGGGAGACCCTTACTGCGCCGCGCACAACGCGGAAAACGCCGCGCATCTCGGCGATTTATCTATGGAGAAAGTCGAAGCGCTGCCGCACTTTCACGCCAGCACGCTGTTCACGCCGGCCGAGCGCGCAGCGCTCGATCTCGCCCACGCCGCCGGCAGTGGCCCGCCAACCGTCACCGACGAGCATTTCGCGAAGCTGAAAGCGCATTACACGGAGGACGCCATCATCGAAATCGTCGCGGTGATATCGCTGCTCGGCTGGCTCAACCGCTGGAACATCACGCTCGCCACCAGGCTCGAAGAGGAGGCGTCGGATTTCGCCAATAAACATCTCGCACAATCGGGCTGGAAGCCGGGCGTGCATGCACAGGAATCCGGAGAAAATTGAATGAAGAAAAATGGTATCGGTATAGCGGTCATCGGCTCCGGCCGTATCGGCACGCTGCGCGCGCGGCTCGCGGGCATGCATCCGTCGGTGAAATTTCTCGCGGTATCGGATCTCGATCCGAACAAAGCCAAAGCACTGGCGGAGTTGTCAGGCGCGCAGTTTCATACCAGCGACAACAATGCCGCCATCGAACACCCTGATGTCGATGCAGTTTTTGTCTCTACGCCGGAGCAGGAACATGCCGAACCGATCAAGCACGCGCTGCGATTGGGCAAGCCGGTGCTATGCGAAAAGCCCATCGGCCTCACGCTGCAAACCGCCGACGACATTCTCGAAACGCTCGCCAAAACCGGCGGCACGCTGCGCTTCGGCTACAGCCGCCGCTACAAAGAATGTTTCCTGCGCGCCAAGGAGCAGATGGTGCAGGGTCGCCTCGGCACGGTAATCAGCGGCCTCGCGCGCGTCTACAACTCGCGCGCGCAAACCTTCCAGATACTCAAACGCGACCCGCATGCCACGCCCGTGCTCGACGTGCTGACCTATTACGTCGATCTCATGTGCTGGTTTCTCGAAGGCAACCGGCCGGTGGAAGTGGTGGCGCGCGGGCAGCACGGCATCTTCAAGCAGGCGGGTTACGATTGCCACGACGCCACCTGGGCCATCGTCACCTTCGCCGACGGTGCGGTGCTCAACTTCGGCATCAGTTATTCGCTGCCGGCGAACTTCCCGACGCAGGGGCAATCCGACCGCGTCGAGTTGCTCGGTACCGAAGGCACCATGCTGATCGACGACGATCACAAGGATCACCTGATTTACACCGAGAAAGGCGTGCCGCATCCGTACGTGCCGGGCCATAGCATCAACATGGCGTTTCTGGGCAGCAATTCCGCCGGCGATTGGGCGCTGGGCAATTTCTGGGGCTCGCTCGGCAACGAGACGCGCGCGTGGATCGACCACCTCGTCACCGGCGCGCCTACCTGCCACACGACACCGGAACAGGCGCGCGTCAATCTTGAAACGACAGTGGCCATAGAGCGTTCTGTGGCGACGGGACAGGCAGTGCGCCTGCCACTCGAAACCTAAGAGCCTGTTTCATAGTAAATCACGTGCTGCGCTGGCACGATTTTGGCACAGGGCGCGAAGCTTCCCGCAGTGAATATCGCGAATATTCACAAGGGAAGCGACAAAGCCATGGGCCAAAATTCGCGCCAGCCCTACGGGTTGCGAGCCAAAACGGAAGCTGGCTTTGTCGGCCGACTTGGCCATATTCGCGATATGACCTGCGTCGTCCTTCGCGCCATCTCCCGTTTTGGCTCGCAACGCACACGCGATGTACTGTGAAACAGGCTCTAAGACAAAATCTGCTACAGTCTCAGTTATATTCAACCTGATCCGAGGTGCAGCAATGTCCAGGACATACAGTGCATTCTTGATCGCCGCCGCTTTCGTGTTGTTCCCGCTTGCCGCCGGAGCACAGGACAAGGGCCCGCCCGCGAAGGCGCCGCCCCAACTGCCCGACGGAAAAGGCAAGCAACTGGTCGAGGGCCTCTGCGCCTCCTGCCACGCGCTCCAGCTCATCCCCAACAGCTCTGGCTATAACCGCGAGCACTGGAAAGAGCTGGTCGGCTACATGATCGACCTCTCCGGCAGCGCGGCGCAGCAGAACGAGATCCTCGACTATCTTGCGGCGAATTTCCCGCCGAACAGTCGCCGCACGCCGAAGCTGGTGCCGGGAAATTTCCAGGTCACGTTCAAAGAGTGGGTGATGCCGCAACTCGGACAGCGCACACGCGATCCGATCCAGGCTGCCGACGGCTCGATCTGGTACGCCGGCCAGTTCGGCAATCTGATCGGGCGGCTCGACCCGAAAACCGGCCAGGCAAAGGAGTATCCGCTGCCGCCCAACGCCATGCCGCACACGGTGGAGCTCGATCCCAAGGGCCGGCCCTGGTTTTCCGGCAACAAGAACGGCTCGATCGGCTGGCTTGATCCCGCGAGCGGCAAGACGACCGTCTACAACATGCCCGACCCCGAGGCGAAGGACGTGCACACCATCGCCTTCGACAAGAAGGGCATGGTGTATTTCACCTTCCAGCACGCCAACATGATCGGGCGGCTCAATCCGGGCAACGGCGACACCAAGCTCGTCAAGGTCGCCGCACAGCGCTCGCAGCCCTACGACATCAAGTTCGACGCCGAGGGCACGCTGTGGGTCTCCTGCAATGCGCGCCCCTGCCTGCTGAAGGTGAACCCGGACACCCTGGACATCACCGAGGTCAAGCTGCCGCTGCCGAGCACGACCGTCCGCCGCTTCGACATCGCGCCCGACGGCATTATCTGGTACGTGAATTCGGGCGGCGGCCGCATCGGCATGCTCAACCCGAAATCGGGCGAGATCAAGGAATGGGAATCACCCTCCGGCCCGCGCTCGCACCCCTACGGCATCGTGGTGCTCGACGGCGGCGTCTGGTACAACGAGTCTGGCATGCGGCCCGATCCGCTGGTGCGTTTCGACATCGCGACGGAAACGTTTCAGAGCTGGGCGATCAAGTCCGGCAACGTCTACGCCGGCATCCTGCGCAACGCGCGCAAGACGAAGCAAGGCACGTTGCTGATCCACCAGACGGCCACCAACCGCATCATCGAGGTGACGCCGCAGCGCGCGCGCACCGCAGCGCGGTAGCCTCGACTTCGGCTCTTACCGGCGAAGCGCGCCGCCCGAATATCAGGATGTTGCGCGCCTTGTCCGACTGACAGGCATCAGTCTTTCGCAGTCGAGGTTCGCGCGACATCGCCGCGCCTGCGCCACGCCGCCGGCGTCGCGTCGAACTCGCGCTTGAACGCGCGCGCGAACGCGGCTTCGGATTCATAACCGACTTCCGCCGCCACCTGCGCCGGCGACAAATGCGTTTCGCGCAGCCGTTGCGCCGCGACCTGCATGCGCCACACCGCGACATAGCGCATCGGCGGCATGCCGACCAGCGCGGTAAAGCGCTCGGCGAATGCGGAGCGTGACAGAAACGCTTCCTGTGCAAGTTCGTCCGCGGTCCATGGATGCGCGAGACGGGAGTGGATCGCGCTCAGCGCACGCGACACCACCGGATCGCGCAGGCCGGCGAGCCAGCCGGTGCGTTCGCGCGGCAGCGTTTCCACGTAACCGCGCACGGCCTCGACAAACAACAGTTCGGACAGTTTCGACAGCACCGTGCCGGAACCGACGCGGCCCGCCGCCACTTCCTGCGCGGCGTAACGGAAGGAACTCGAGATCCACTCGCGCGCGGGGTTGCCAGTCACCGACAGCTTCAGAATGGCAGGCAAAGCATCGAGCAGCGGATGGCGGGCCGACTCCAGTCCGATGAATCCGCACACGACGTGCGCTGGGTCGCCGTCGCCACCATAGCGAATCTGCACGAAACCGCTGGCGTCGCGCACCGGCTTCAACTGCTCGCCGTCAATGACAGGCAAATCGACCGCGCTGCCCAGCAAATGTTCGTCGTTGCGCGGCAACATCACCAGTTCGCCGCCGCTGACGGTTACCGCGGCCTCGCCTTCGACCTTCACTTCGAGCCTCCCGGAAACCACGTAGTGGTAGGCAATGACCTGTGCCGGCTCCGCCATGAATTGCTGCCAGTCTTCCTGTTCCGCGCGCGACCGTACGCACCATGGCGCCGTGAACCGGGCGTCGAGAAACACGCCGCCCGTGAGTCTCAGCACACGCATTACGTCCGACAATGCATCCAAAGCTGTTTACTCCCCGTAACTGGTGCCGGATTCCGGCGGATCGGTAGATTAATCCGGCGGATCGGTCATTCAAAAAAAAACGTCGGTGGCTTAGAGTAGCATCTGAACCGGCACATGAAAACAACCGCGCCTATGCGGCAAGCCGGCTAACTCAGCAAACTTTGTACGGAGATTGAACCATGCAAGCCAACGATTACACCGGCCACGCTACCAGCGGTGCCACAGCGAAAAGCATCGAACACCTGGAAACCGCGCTGCACGAGCTGCGCTGCTATATCCGCGATCCCGTCGCGACGGTAAATGCGGCGCTCGCCGAAGCGCCGGACATGGCCATGGGACATGTGCTGCATGCCTATTTGCATTTACTGGGCACCGAACCCGCAGCCATACCCGTGGCGCGCCAATCATACGAGCTGGCCAAAAAATTGCCTGCGACCGAGCGCGAACGCCGCCACGTCGAAGCGGCGCGCCTGCTGACGGAAGGGTGCTGGCGCGACGCCGGCCGCGCGCTGGAAGATTTGAGCATCGACTATCCGCGCGACGCGCTGGCACTGCAGGTGGGCCACGTCGTCGATTTCTTCGTCGGCGACTCACGCATGCTGCGCGACCGTATTGCGCGCGCGCTACCGTCGTGGAGCAAGTCCATGCCCGGCTACCATGCCGTGCTCGGCATGCATGCGTTCGGTCTTGAGGAAACCGGTGATTATGCGCAGGCTGAAGCGCAGGGACGGCGCGGCGTGGAACTGGAGCCGCGCGACGGCTGGTCTCAGCACGCGGTGGCGCACGTGATGGAAATGCAGAATCGCCAGCGCGACGGCATCGCGTGGATGCGCGGCAACTCCGAGGCGTGGTCGCATGAAAGCTTTTTCGCCGTGCACAACTGGTGGCACCTCGCGCTCTATCACCTCGACCTCGGCGACATCAACGACGTGCTGGCGCTCTACGACGGTCCGGTTTACGGCAAGCGTTCGCCCATCGTGCTGGAAATGATCGACGCCTCGGCCATGCTGTGGCGGCTGATGCTGCGCGGTGTCGATGTCGGCAACCGCTGGGAAGCCGTCGCCGACAACTGGGCGCCGATCGCAACCGCCGGCAATTACGCCTTCAACGACATGCACGCGATGATGGCATTCGTCGGCTCGGGCCGCACCAAGGCTGCCGCTGCGGTGGTGGAAGCACAGTCCGCAGCGCTGGAGCGCGGCGGCGACAACGCCGCGTTTATCAGCGAAGTCGGCCGCCCGGCAACGCTGGCGATCAAGGCTTTCGACGACGGCAATTACAGCGAGGTCATCCGCCTGCTGCGGCCCATCCGCAGCACCGCGCACCGCTTCGGCGGCAGCCATGCACAGCGTGATCTGCTCGACCTCACGCTGATCGAGGCCGCCCTGCGCGGCGGTGAAACACACCTCGCTGCCGCGCTTGTGGCGGAGCGCGTAGCGGCAAAACCAGGCAGCACTTCAGCCCGGCTGTTCACGCAGCGCACAGCGGCGATGCCAAAAGCAGCCTAACGAAATCCGCATTCCCGGATGCCGCCATGCTGCATCCGGGTTGCTTCATCCGTGCCGTGCCGCCTACAATCGGTGAAAACCTGAACGGCATTTTTCGTTACCTGCGAGGAGGCGCTTCATGACCACCCAATCCATGAGATTCGGCCATTTTGGCGTTAACTGCTTCGACATCACGAAGATGGAGAATTTCTACACGCAAGTCATGGGCATGGTAGTAGCGGATCGCGGCTACGTGCCGCCGCCGGGAGACCGGCACATCGTATTCATGACGCTCGACCCGGGCGAGCATCACCAATTCATACTGTGCTCCGGGCGTACCGAAGGCAAGATCGAAAAAGGTCCGTTTCGCGGCGGCGGGCGCGGCTCTGCGATCAACCAGATTTCGTTTCACTGTGCCACGCTCGGCGATCTGCGCAAAGCACAGGCACGGCTGGCCGCCGCGGGATGCAACGACGGCACGCCGATCAACCACGGCAATGCGTGGTCGATCTACATCCGCGACATCGAAGGCAATCCGATGGAGCTTTACGTGGACAGCCCGTGGTATACGCCGCAACCGTGCGGGGAGCCGTTTGATCTGTCGCTGAGCGACGAAGAAATTTACCGCCAGACCGAAGCGATGTGCCGCGCGCGACCGAACTTTGAACACGCTGAACCATGGCGGGCGCGGCTCGCGACAAAAATTCAGACGTCGCTCAGTGAAATTGCCAGCCGCTAACGCAGGACAGGCAATCGTGCGGGGCCTGCTGGTTGCGACAACGCTTGCCGCCCTCCCGTTCGGCGCGCCAGTCCAGGCGCAGGATTACCCCTCAAAAGCAATCACCATCACACTGGTGCTCGCGGCAGGCACCGGCCTTGATGTGGTGGCACGCACCTGGGGCGAACAGCTCGCGCAAAGCCTCGGCAGACCTGTCGTCTTCGACAACCGGCCGGGCGCCAACGGCATCGTCGCCATCAATGCCGTGAAGAATGCGCCCGCCGACGGCCACGCGCTGCTGGTGGCAACCAGCGCCGCACTGGCGCTCAACCAGACCACGTACAAACAGTTGCCTTACGACTCGGCGAAGGATTTCGTTCCGGTATCGCTGTACCTGAAATCGCCATTCATCCTGATCGTGCATCCGTCGCTGCCGGTGCGATCGGTGCAGGCACTCGCGGCTTACGTGAAAGCGCGGCCGGGTCAACTGAGCTACAGTTCCACCGGCCCCGGCGGCGCGCCACGTCTTGCCACCGAGATGTTCATGCAGCATTACGGCCTGAACATCACGCACGTGCCTTACAAGAACAGCCCGCAGGCGATCATTGATATTGCGGCCGGCCATGTGCAACTCGGCTTCGCCGAAGCCGGTGCGTCGAGGCAACTCATTCGTGATAAACGGCTGCGCGCGCTGGCGGTATCGACGCTCACCCGCTTCAGTTCCCTGCCCGAAGTGCCCACGCTGGCCGAGGCGGCGGGCCGCCCCGGCCTCGAAGCCGTATCGTGGCATGCACTGGTCGCGCCCTCGGCAACGCCGCGCGCCATCGTGAACCGTTTGCACAGCGAGATGACGCGCATTCTCAAGTTGCCGGACGTGAACAAGGCAATTTCCAATCTCGACCTTATTCCCGTTGCGCCCGCGTCCATCGAAGACAACCAGCAGTACATCGCGTCCGAGGCAAAAAAATGGGGCGACCTGATTACCAAGTTGGGGCTGGCCGGGTCGCAGTAGATTTACATCGATAGTGCCGCTGCTACGCCTCTGCAAGAAAATGTGTCGGGCGCCGCGAGCTACAAAATCTTCAGCGCTCTTGCGAGATAGTCGAAGAACAGGCAGTACACAATAATCGGCAACGGCAGTCCGAGCAGCGTGCCTATCAGGTATTGGCGGAACTTGATCCCCGACAGGGCCAGCGCGTAGTTGAGGGCTGGCACGGTCTGAAACAACACGCGCAGCATAAAAACGCTTTTGACCGGATGCGCGTCGAGCTGTCCGAGTATGCGAACAGCAACCTTGTTCGTCAGCTGCCGCAGCGCATCGCCGCCGACCAGCCGGATCGACAGAAATGTAACCACGCACGAAAAGCTGGCGGCAACATAGGTCGCCAGGCCTCCCCAGCTTCGCCCCAGCGTCAGCACGGCGGCCGCCAGGAATATCCAGCCGGGTATCTGGATCAGATTCCCCAGCGCAAACAACAACACAAAAATCAGCAGGCCGGTGGCGCGGTTTTCCTGTATCTGCTGCTGCAGGAATGCCAGACTGAAATGATCGCGCAGGCCGGAAAGCTCGAAGGCAGCCAGCAACACCGCGAGAAACAGGAATACCGCGATCAGTCGTTTGTAGGGATGCAAGCCATTTCTCGTATGCGTGTGTATCCCATGAATGGGCCAGCACCTGGCGCGCAGGCTAATGACATTGCCTCCACGAGGCACTACGGCGCCGCCGTCACCACCACCTCGCGCGAATCTGCGCGCCCGTGCTCATCCACCACGCGCAGCAGATAGCGCCCCGGTTGCGCAGGCTTCCATGGCAGCGCGATGCCCGGACGACCCGCCGTGACAAACGCGTCGTTGGCAAACCAGTATAGCGTGTTGACGCCGCCTTCCGCGGTAGCCGCAAGCGGCACCACGTTGCGGTCAAGCTGTGAAGCGCGCATCACATACGCCGCGCCGCGCACCGGCGCGCTGATCGCGGGTGGCATGCCGCCCATGCTGGCATTGCCGCAATCGCCCGACGGCGGCGCGCGGCGCGGCACGCCGGCCTGCGTGAACAGACGCATCAGATCGGAGGGCCAGTATTCGTACACCACCTGCTGTACCCTGGCGCTGTCATACGGCGGGCACGCAATGCGCCCGCTGCGCGTGTCGATCATCACCGCGCGATGCACGTCGCTCATGCGTATCGGTGATTTGCCCGGCACAAACCAGGTCGTTGCCTTGAGCGGGCAATGTACGTTGGGCAAATCGCCCGACGCGGCGCACACTTCGACGCGCACGAGATTCGGGGGATTGCGAAACACCGGCTCGATGATCCCGCGATCCTCTGCCGCGATCGCATCGACGATCTGGAAAAACAGCGGCGCCGCCGCCTGCGCGCCTACATACGCTGGGTTACCTTCGCCATCAAAACGGCCGATCCACACCGCGAGCACATAAGGCCCGAACACGCCTGCCGACCAGGCATCGCGAAATCCCCATGAGGTGCCGGTTTTCCATGCTACCGGTATCGATGCGCGCGTGCCGGCTATGGTGCCTTCCGGCCGCGGATTGCCACGCAGAATGTCGAGCGTCATGAAACTCGCTTCCTCGGAAATCAGACGCACGCCTTCACCAGGATTCTCTCGTTCGCTCGCGCTTTTTCGATACTGTAAAGGCTTCAACACGCCCCGGTTGGCCATCATGCCGTACATTGTGACGAGTTCTTCCATCGACACATCGCCACCGCCCAGCGCAAGTGCCAAGCCATAGTGTTTCTCGCTCGCCATGCGTGATACACCCGCGCGCTTGAGAAAGTCATACAGCGATGGCTGCGACAATTTCGCCGCAAGCCCCACGGCCGGTACGTTGCGGCTGCGGGTCAGCGCATCGCGGGCTGTGATCGGACCGATAAAGCTGCCATCGAAATTCTCCGGACTGAACGGACCGAATGCCGCCGGCGCGTCTTTCAGCACCGACAGCGGATGAATCAGGCCCTGGTCCATCGCCAGGGCGTAAATGAAGGGCTTCAACGTCGAACCCGGTGAGCGTTTGGCCAGCGTGCCGTTGACCTGCCCGTTGATCGCCGCGTTATGAAAGCCGGCCGAGCCGACCACCGCCTTGACCTCCATCGTGCGATAGTCGATCAGCATCGCCGTAGCGTTTTCGATGCCGATGCGGCGCTGGCGCTCGACATAACGATGAATCTGCCGCTCCAGCGTGCGCTGCAATCTGAGATCAAGCGTGGACTGGATTTCGCGCGATACGCCGCCATCGCGCGCCAGCAGATGATTGACCGCGTGCGGCGCCTGAAACGGCAACTGGTTTGCGGTGCGCAGATTGAGCGCCAGTTTCATCAGCCCCGCTTGCGGCGCGGCCGACGGGTGGCGCGCCAGCCAGCGATCAAACAGCCGCAGCCGCGCGCCAGTGAGTGATGCGCCATCCGCGCGATCCTGAGTACGGATCAGGGTACGCTTGGAGGGCGCTTGCGGAATCACCGCCAGCGTCAGTGTTTCGGGCAGCGACAGCGCCTTGGTCGCCTTGCCGAAATGGATCAGGCTCGCCGCACCCACGCCTTCGATGTTGGCGCCGTAGGGCACGAGATTGAGATACGCCTCGAGAATTTCGCGCTTGGAATACATCGCCTCCAGTGCCAGCGCGCGGGCGATCTGTTTGGCTTTTCCGCGAAGGCTACGCGACTGATTACGATCGATCATGCGTGCAAGCTGCATGGTGATGGTCGATCCGCCCTGGCGCGGCTCGCCCGTGACATACGTGCGCCATCCGCCGCGCGCCAGCGCCAACGGATTCACGCCGGGATGACGATAAAACCAGCGGTCTTCCTGCAGCAGAAACGCCTCGATGATTTCCGGCGAGATGGAATCCAGCGGCAGCCACAGGCGATAACGCTCATCTTTGGCCAGCGTGAGGCGCAGCAGTTGGCCGCGCGCGTCGTAGACGGCTACGGAGGACGTGTAGCGGCTGGAGAGTGGAGGTTTGGGCCAGAGGCGGATGACTACAACGGCGAGGATACAAACACATAGTGCAACGGCTAGTATGCGCAGCATGCGAGTGTGCGCCCTCTCCCCAACCTTCTGCTTCGCTTCAAGTGTTCCCTTGCCCCGCAAGCGAGGGAAGGAGCTAGAGAGGTTGGACTTGCCTTTCACTTGTTCACCCGTTCACTTATTCACTCGTTCACCGTAGCCCTACCGCTTCTCCACCGTAATCCTGCCGCCCAGCGAGCGCGCCTGCACGCTGCGCTCATACATCGATTCGCCATACGCAGGCGGCACCACGAATGTGCCGGTGTTCGTCGCCTTGATGCGATACGAGAACTCCTGGAATTCGGCATTCACCATGCCGTAGAGCACCACACGGTCTTCGCGCAGGTCGGCATAATCCGGGCGCCAGGTGGAACGTGCTGTGCCGATGGGTGCACGCCACTTTTTATTCTCTCCTTCCGTGCGTTCATTGCGCGCCTCACCTTCGCCTTCCTGCGCCTGCGGTTGCACCGGGTTCAGCACCAGATCGAATCCGCCGGGCAGTAAATCCACCAGCGCTGCGTTATCGATGGCTTTGCGGTTAAGCGCGCGGAACTTGAGGCGCACTTCGATCTCGTCGCCGACTTTGACCGACTTCACCGGATTGCCCTTGGCGTCGACGTACTCGCGCAGCATCTCAAGGCCGTTCTTGATTTCCGTCTCCGGCAGATTGCGGTCAAACCCGGTCTGCTCGACCACGTAGTAAGCGCGCAAGTCGCTCTTGTTGGAAAACTGCAATTTCGCCGCATCGACCGAGAAGCTTGCGCGCGGGATCAATCCCGGCGGCATCGCCACAGGACGCGCAGTGTTGTTGCGCAGCACCTCGCTCACCGCCAGCGTACCCGGCGGCAATTTCTCGACCACCGTCGCATAGGCATCGAACGCGAGTATCGTGCGTCCCGACGAATGCGTGTTGTACGAGCCGCCCGCAATTTCTTTCACCATGCCATCCAGCGTTTCCAGCTTCAGCTTCGGCAGGCGTTCGGGGAAATGCCGCGCCAGCAAGTAAAGCAACTGTGCGTCGCGCGACAACGCATCGAAATACGCATCGGACGCGGTAATCGGCGCGCCAAACGTCACGCCGCCGATCAATTGATCCGCCAGCGCCTGCTGCTTCATCAACTGATAGCTCGCAGCGAGGTAGGCCGACGCAATGTCCTGCGCGTAGGTCTTGGCGTGATTTGCTTCCAGCCGCTTTTGCACCGCCGCCGCGAAGTTGGTGGTGACGATGCCCTGACGCGTCAGCAGATAAATCGCATAAGCGCGCGTGCGTTCCTCGGCCAGTCCACCGCCATCGTTTCCAGCGAGTGAACGTAAGTAATTGTTTCCATTGGTAATTATATCTGACGGTATAGTGCGACCACGTTCGCGTGCTTCGATCAAAAAGTGCATCGCATACACCGACACCGGATCGACCACATGCGCATTCGCCGCCCACAGCCCGAATGCACCCTCGCCGTTCTGGCGGCCTCGCAGCACGTTGATCAGATCGTCGAGCGTTTTATAGTCCTTCGACTTCACGTATCCGAACTCGGGCCGGTTGCCAAGGATCAGCGCGGGCAGACCCATGCTCACCAGTTGTTCGGTACATGAATACTGGAAACCCTGCAGGTATGCCGTCAGCCCGTGCGCCAGCGCCAGCGGCACATGCGAAATGCTCGCTTCCAGCTTGCGATAGTGTGGATAAAGATTGCGCGTGACCGCTGCGTCGGCATTGCCGCCGTTCTGACCTGCGCGCACCGAACCGGCAATCAACTGCGTGATATACGGCTGCGCCGGACGCACACTGATGCTGGTGCCCAGTTTCGCGCTCTTGTTCATGCCGCTGGCACTGAAGTTCAGCGTGCCGGCGCCGAGTTCATCTTTCACTCTCACCTTGAAGCTGGTGACGCCTTCGCGCAGTTCGCCTATTTTCAGCGTGTTGCTTGCCGCGCCGACGATTTCCAGGTGCGGCGAAGTTGTCATGGTTACCGCAATCTGCGCTTCGGTGCCCGAGCCAGAGACGTTGTTCGCCACGCCGACACTGACATCGAATTCGTCGCCCGGCGTCACGGTGAGTGGCGCGTTGGGCGACAGTACAAAGTCGCCTCGCGACAGCGTCTTCTTCTCGAACACGCCAATGGAATCCTCGTTCACCGCCACCGCCATCACCCGCAGCGTGCCGTTGAAGGTCTCCGGTACCTGCCATGTCAGCTCGCGCTCCTGCGGCCCGCTCTCGATAATGCCCGACCAATACGCTACCGGCTTGTCGGTCTTGCGCTTGAACGGATTGAGATGCTTGCCGAGCGCGCCGTCGCCGTCGCCGCCGGGCGCGGCCGCCGCCATGAAGCGTTTGAACTCCGGCAGAATCAGGTCGAGTATCTGCGATGTGCGCACTTCCAGCGCGCGCTTCTGAAAGAAGAAACCCAGCGGATCAGCGGTCTTGTAACGCGCCACCTGCAGGATGCCTTCGTCCACTGCGAAAACCACGATGCGCGATGGCCGGTCGGTCGAGTATTTGAATTTCACCATCTCGCCCGGCTTCACCAGATCGGGCGCTTTTACCGTGGCCTTAAGTTTGCGCCGATCCAGATTCACCGAGAACGGCTGCACGCCGTAGGCCAGCGGGCTGGTGTAAATTTCCTCCGATCCCGCATCGCGGATAAAGGTCACCGTGACATAGCCGTTGCCCTCGAAATCCTTGGGCAAAACGATCTTTTGTGTCGAAGCCGTGGTCTTGGTGGTAAACCAGACATGAGCATAAACACGCTCGCGCTCGATGGTGATGAGACCCGAGCCGACATACGGCGCCTGGATCGACAATTCGATTTCTTCGCCTGCGCTAAAGTCCTTTTTGCTGAGTTTCACCTGCAACTCGGCGTTTTTCTCCAGTGAACGCGTGAGATTCGCCGCACCCGCCACTTCGTACGACACACGCGCCAGATCCTGACCTTGCGCATCGCGCACGATATAGGCATAGCTGCCCGGCGTGTCGGTGGCCAGTGCCACGCGCGAACCCGCAGCGGCAATGGTGAACGGTTTTTCTTCCAGCTGAACGCGTTTTTCACGTGATTCGTATTTATAGGTGTTGTTCGGCTGCTTGGTCAGCACCGACACGAACTTGCGCTCGACATGTATCAGCTTCAAATCTTTCGCATCGGTCTTCTTTGCCGTGGGGTCAATCGCGATCAACTCCACGCTGCGCTTGCTCGCGCGCGACACATAATTCAGATCGCCGTCGGCCTTGTAGCCAACGAGGAACGGCATATTCGATACCAGCGTCGCGGATTCCGCCGATACCCCGCGCCCGCCATCGGCTTCAAAACCCTGCGCAACCAGATGCAATCGATATGTCGCTCTGGCGAAGCGCGCCAGATTCAAATCGAGTTCAGCCTCGCCCTTGTCGTTGGTTTTGGTTTCGGCCAGCGGCTCGGTAAAGCCTTCCTTGGCAAACTGCGGATCATGAAACTGGTAATCGCGCCAGCGCGGGAAAGAGGGCAGCGCCGGCTGCAAAGTCATGGTCGCCGTGACGCGGCGCGCGTCGGCGGGCGTGCCGAACAGATTTTGCAGCGAGATATTCGCCTTCAAATCCTGCGGCGGCACCCAGCCCTCAACCGATTCTTTTGTGAAGCGCGCGCTCATCTTCAGGCGGTCAGGCATGAATTCCTGCACCTTCACCGTCACCGAACCCAACTGGCTGGCGCGCTGACCGTCCTTCACAATGTACAGCGATACCGTGTAATCGCCGGTGGGGGAGGTGTCCTGCGTGGCATGGCGCACTTCCTCGAATCCGCTTTGCGACAGCTTGATCTTCTCCTTGCGCAGCACCAGGCCGCGCGCGTCGGTCAGTTCCAGTTCCAACGGCGCGCCCGCAATCTTCGTCGCCCAGTCGGAGGCCTTGACGATCATGCCGACGCGGATTTCCTCGCCCGGCCGGTAAATGCCGCGATCCGAGAACAGGTACGCCGACAGCTTGCCGGAATCCGCGCTGCTGTTGACGCCGCCGACATCAAAGCGCGAGAAATCGATCACGCGGTCGCTGCGGTCATACGGCAGGAACGAGGTATCGCCCGCCTTGCGCGCGACGTACACCGACGGCGCTTTCTCCCGCGTGAAACCGGCCAGATCGGGCAGACGCGCGCGTCCGGTGGCATCGGACGTCTGCGAGGCAATCACCTGTCCATTGCGGCCCATCACTTCAATCGCCACGCCTGCGACCGGCTGGCCGGTGGCGATGGATTGCACGAACACATCCTGCGTGCCGTCGATGGCGCGTTTCACCACCATGCCCAGATCGGTGACCACAATCAGGCGCTTGTCCATCGCGCCCGTCGCGCGTTTTCTTTGCGGGTCGTAACTTTCGACCTTGACGAAGAAAATGCCGCGCTTGCCGCCATCGCCGTCCAGATAGCGCGTGAGGTCGAGCGCGAGGTAATTCGGCTTGCCCGGCTGCGACGGCGGCATGTCCTCGATCTGGGTGTAGCGCTCGGCAAGATTGTCGTCGTCGAAGCCTTTATCGAAATTGGGCTTGGCAAATCCCCCCTCGGACATGGTCACCAGATGCTGCAACTGCTGCGGCAGCAAACGTCCGATTTCATAGCGCACGCCTTCCACGTCACGCACCAGCACCGCCAGCTTTTTTTCGCCGGAAAGCGCGAGCAGCGCGCCCTGCGACGCAATGCGCAACTGCCGCGGGTAACGCGGCACGCGCATGATGCCGTCGCGCTCCTTCTCCATCACGTAGCCGCCAAAGGACTTGATGCCCTTCTCGACTTTTACATAGACGTAACGCCCGGCATCGGCGCTGTACTTGAAGCCGTGTTGCTGCACGTGCTCGCGCTCGGTCGGCACGGATTCCAGTTTCAGCGGCTCGGACTGCGCCAGTATCTCCGGTCCGATCTGCTGCGGATTCGACCAGTTGAACGGCCCCTTGCGATCTTCGGGCTTGGTATTCGGATGGTGAATCGGCAGCACCCATGCGCGCACTTTGCCTGCGACTTCCTTCTCGTTCGTGTCGGCGGAAATTTTTACCATCAGGATGCGATCCGGTTCAAGCCGTTCGTTCTCCGCCAGCGTCAGTTCCAGCCCTTGCAATGCAAGACTGTAAAGACCCGGCACGGTGACCGACTGCTTGATCGCCTCCCTGGTGCCATTGCCGCCGCGCGAAGAACGCGCGCCCGCATCGATGGTCACTGCAACCTTGAGCGGCTGCGACGGTATCGGCATCGGCTCGGAATGGATATAGGCGTTGATCCTGAATTTGTCGTAGGTGACCTTGAATTTCTTATCGTCCGCGCCGATGCCGAGGATGACACCGTCGCGGCCTTCTTCGCGCAGCACGATGCGCCGCTCGAAATCGGCGGCATCGACCGGATGCGTAAAGTTAACCGTCGCCACGATTTTCTTTGAAGCCGGATCGGATGGATCCTGATAGAAATTCGCCTCGGCAATCTTCGCCACAAATGGCGCGGTGCGGAATTTCGGCTGATAGTCCTTCAGCCGCACCTGCTCGGCGAGCAGGCCTTTTTTTGCCAGCGTCACCACCACCTCGGCACCCACCGGCCAATCGGCCTTTGGATTCAAGCTCAGCGTGCGGTCGTCGTCCCACTTCCAGGTGCCGTCGATGCGCGGCTCGACGGCTATGCCTGTGGTCACTTCCTTGCCCACGCCGGCCAGCGTCGCCACCGAATCGCTGAACTTGATCAGCAGGGGCTCGGGCTTGGCGTTGGGCTGGTCCACAGGCGTCGGCTCCGGCACTGTGACTTCATAGGTAACTTGCAGCGGCTTGGGCTGTTTGTCGTACCAGATTTTTCCGCCCACACCGCCGGCGATCACGGCAATGATCACCACGGCAGCAATTGCCACGCGGCGCAAGTCCGCGCGCATCCAGCTTGCCAGCGCAATCGCGCAGAACCCGACTGCGTTGCAAATGCCGTGCATCCAGCCCGGTGCCTGCCATCGGATATCGCCGATCAACGGACGCAGCACGCTTCGTATCAGTCCTGCAGGTTTGCTCGATTCGAAGGGTGCTTCATTCATGGCAGGTCCTTTGTAACTATTTGTTTTTATTAATTATTTTATGATGGCACTGGTGCAGGCACAGCTACCCTGCGTTCGCCAAACACTGCGTTCCAGTTCACGCGCGCGGTGACTTGCATCAGCACGAACAGCGTCGCAATCGCACCGACGGTAATCGCCAAACCGGTCAATCCCTTGAAGAAAAACGCATACGAGAACAATACCAGATACACCAACTGCGCGGTACCGGCGGCAAGGAAAGCAAACGCCGCGCCGAACACGATGCGCAGATAGCTGATGGTCAGCAGCATAGACACCACCGCTGCAATGGCAAATGCGACGTGTATCGACACCTGATCAGCGAGGTAAGCAAACAAAAGATGAAACGAAAAGAACGACGCTGCGAGAAAAAAGAAATGCATCGGATGAATATCGACATTGCGCACGATGCCGATGGTCAGCAGCACCACGATGAAGAAAAACAGCGACACCGGCGCGAATGCGGATATCTGGCTCGCCAGCGGGCCGGGCTGCAATTTTTCCGGCATCGCCATCGCGATGTTCACGCCGGAAACCAGATGGCGGTATTCCCACTTCAGCATCCAGCCATTATCAGTGCGCTGCTTTGATACCGGCGAAATCGCGTCATCCGGAAAATCAATCGCCTCGAAGTTGGTGCGCATCGCCAGCTTGAAATTGCGCACCTCCGACACGCCGCTGCCGAAATTGTAGCTCCAGCGATCCAGCCCCTGGCTGCGATAACCCACGCGCAAGATCGCGCTTTCGCCTGCGCCCAGCCGCGTATGCCCGACAAACTTGTCTTCGCCCGGCGCGGGTTTCGCCACCCACTGCGCGCCGTCGAGTTCGAATCGCAGATCATCGAATACCGCGCGCTTCGCGGGAAACGGCAGCGCGATTTCAATATCACGCGCGACTTTGGCGGTATTTGTCAGCGTATAGGTTGCACCAAAATCCACGCCGTAGGTGGAATACCACAGCAGACCTTTCTGCCGGTAATCCAGCTTGAGTGCCACCTGAATGTCGCTGCTGTCGAGCGTGAGTCTTTCGGTGAGTTTTTCCTCGACGGTCTTTACGATCTTCTTGCCGTCTTCGAGGCTCTCGATCTTTTTAGTCACCATTTCCCATGCCACTATTGACGGCGGCAACTGCGCCTGCGGCGCACCCCACAATTGCGCCACGCGCGATTTCAGGCTTGAATCCGCGCTGTTGGTGCGGGTCGAAGTTGCACCCGCCAGCACGAACCACGCTATGGATACGCAAGCGAAGATAAAGCCGATGGCGAACAGTCGTTTAATCATGAATTACTCCCTGAAATAGATCGCTCAAAGTGCGCGAGACGCTCCGGGCCAGTGACTGGGGACCGGCGCCACCGTCGACTGGCGCCACGTGGCTCAGGGTGTCCAACCCGCTCGACCTAACACCCCAGCCACCGGCCCGCAGCATCCCGCGCTCGATTGAAGTCATGTTCACGACATCAGACTGACCGCCGCCGCAATCAATATCCCCGACAGCATCGCCGCCGCTGCACCCACAATCAGCGCCTGCACCGCCAGCATCAGCATGTCTCTGGTCACCTTTTGCGCAGCGAATACCGCGGGTTTTGTTCGTATCTTCATGTTGCTCTCCAGTATTTCCGCCAGCACCCTGCATGGCGTATGAGGCATTAAACGGCGCGGGTGGGGCGTGACGCAGGCGCGATGGTGGCGGAGTGCTGATCAATTGTGGCAACAAAAGGGCACTTGCCTGCCGCAGGCCGACACGCTTGCGGTTTGCGGTATATTCACGGTGCGTTTTTTCAGAGGAGCCTGCATGCCCCGTCGCATTGCCATCGTTGAAGATGATCCGGTCATCCGCGCCAATTACTCCGATGTACTGAAAAAGCACGGCTACGAGGTCATCCAGCACGCCAACCGTCCCGACGCGCTGGCGGCGATGCGCACGCGGCTGCCCGATCTGGTGCTGCTCGACATCGGGCTGGGCGACGAAATCGACGGCGGCTTTGCGCTGTGCCGCGAGCTGCGCGCGCTGTCAGGCACGCTGCCGATTATTTTTCTGACGGCGCGCGATAGCGACTTCGACACCGTGTCGGGCCTGCGCATGGGCGCCGACGATTACGTCACCAAGAATATGAGCCTGCCGCACCTGCTGGCGCGCGTATCGGCGCTGTTTCGCCGCGCCGATGTCGCGCGCGAACCGGCGCCCGCTGAGGACCTGCTGACGCGCGGGCCGCTGCAACTGGATTTGCAGCGCTTTTCCGTCAATTGGAGCGGCCGCGAAGTCGAACTCACGCTCACCGAATTCTGGATGGTGCACGCGCTCGCCAAGTATCCGGGCCACGTCAAAAACCGCGAACAACTGATGGGCGAGGTGCACATCGTCGTCGATGACAGCACCATCACTTCGCACATCAAGCGTATCCGCCGCAAGTTCGCGGCCATCGATCCGGCGTTTGACTGCATCGACACGGTGTACGGCCTCGGCTATCGCTGGCGGACTGAAACCTGATGGCAGTATCACGCCTGACGCGCCTTCCACGTGTGTTTGGCCTGCACGGCCAGGTGGCGCTGGTCGCGCTGGTGCTACTGGTGATTCCGTGGGTCGGCTATTCCTATGTCAAAGCCATGGAAAAACTGCTGCGCCAGAATCAGGAGCAGCAGGTGATGTCCGCTGCGCGCGGCATTGCCACCGCTTTGCAGGATCGCCCAAAACTGCTGGAACTCCACGGCCCATCGCAAAAAATCACCGAGATCAAACCAACCGTCGAAATGCCGCCCGCGGAAGTTGCCGATCCGGACGCGCCCAAGCCTTTGCCGCCGCCACCTGCACCGCCCACCACCAGCGCATCGGAAGAAGTGCGCGTCATCGTCACCGGTCTCGCGCGCGCGGGCCTGCGCATCTGGGTGGTCGATACGAAACTGCAACTGGTGGCCACCGCAGGCAATCTCGACGCCAAACATAAATATGACGGTGAACCTGCCAGCTTCGGCCCGCTGGAAAAACTGGTGAACTTTGTATTGCAGCCGGTGTTCCGGCGCATGTTCCCGCCGCCGGCGAATCCCAACGAGGAATTCATACCCAATGATGTGGTCTTTGGCGGGCGCGAACTCGAACGCGCGCTCGACGGCACGCCCGGCCTGCGGCGGCGGCCGGGCACCCAGGGCCGCACCGCCATCGTGTCGGTCGCGCACCCGATCTGGGTCGGCGAGAAAGTTGTCGGCGCGGTCATCGTCGAAGAAAACACCGACGCTATCGTCTCGCTCGGCAATCGCGCATTTCAGCAATTGACGGCGGTGACGCTGATCGCCTTCGGCGCGGTGGCGCTGGTATTGCTGCTGTTCGCCTCGCGCCTGAGTTGGCGGCTGCGGCGGCTGCGCGACGAAGCCGAAAACGCCATCGACTCCAAGGGCCGCGTGCGCGGGCTGGCCACCGCCGAATACGCCAACGATGAAATCGGCGACCTGTCGCGCGCGTTCTCCACCATGCTCGACCGCCTGGCGCAATACAACGCCCATCTCGAAAAATTAGCACAACGTTTAAGCCACGAACTGCGCACGCCGATCGCCGTGGTGCGCTCGTCGCTCGACAACCTCAAGCTGCAATCGATGCCGCAGGACACGAGCGTCTATGTCACACGTGCCGAAGGCGGACTCAACCGGCTGGAAACCATCCTCACGCGCATGGCAGAGGCCAACCGGCTGGAACAGGCCGTGCGCAACGAAGAACGCGCGCCGTTTGACGCCAAGGCCGTGCTCGCCGGCTGCGTCAGCGGCTATACCAGCGCTTATCCGAAAGCGACGTTTGAACTCAGCATGACCGAAGAGCCGATCACACTCACCGGCGCGCCTGACCTGTTCGCGCAAATGCTCGACAAACTCGCCGCCAACGCCGCCGATTTCGCCACGCCGGGCACGCCGGTTTCCGTCAGCCTGCAGCGCGTCGGCAACGAGGCTGTTGTGCAGTTCAGCAACAGCGGCCCGCCGTTACCGCCGGAGATTGCTGATCGGCTGTTCGACTCCATGATCTCCGTGCGCAAGGAAGCCAGCGGTGACAATCCGCATCTGGGGCTGGGACTTTATATCGTGCGGCTGATTGCGGAGTTTCATGGCGGGCGGGCGACGGCGCGGAATTGGGAGGATGGGCGTGGGGTGAGTTTTGACGTCCGGATACGATATGATTGATATCCGGCGCAGTGGAAACTCGTTCCACGGCGCTGCGTCATGCGAGAATTCGAACGCGCAATAAACTTGCCCCGAGTAAGTATCCACGGAACGCGCAAGTTTATATACGCAAGAAACCTCATACAGGATACTAATCCCGTACGGGCCATGCAAAATGTCTAGGCTGAATGCTGCTACTTGATAGAGCCGTGCTTGTCCTGCTTATCCTGCTTGCCCTTGCGCATGATATGCCAGAAAAACCACACGCTACTTCCCGCCATGAGCACAAGAAATATAATTATGCCCACGTAGTTGTCTTCGGGAGTGGGAGCATCATGAATCTCCACTGCATACGCCATACCCACCAGAAACAATGACACAAAAAATGTGATTAGTCGGGTCATAGTAACCTCCTGAAGGTTAAATGGAACATCCGCCAAGTACGCTTTGATTGGTCTTGGTGTCGAACGGATGTATTTTTTACCCGTAACCTTACGGTGGTCTTACGTCAAGAAATGATCGGTTCAACTCGCGTAGATACCGTTATCCCGGCGGCCACTTAAACGCGCGCCCCGCCAGTATGTGCAAATGCAGATGAAACACGCTCTGCCCCGCATCCGCGCCGTTGTTCACCGCCAGCCGGAACGCATCGCCCACGCCGAGCTGCTGCGCGATCTTATTGGCAGTGATCATCAGGTGGCCGAGTAGCGCCTGGTCTTCGAGCTGCGCATCGACCAGCCGCGGAATTTCCTTTTTCGGAATCAGCAGCACGTGTACGGGCGCCTGCGGATTGACGTCATGGAACGCCAGGCATAGCTCGTCTTCGTAAACGATTTTTGCCGGAATTTCGCGTGCGATTATTTTTGTAAAAATGGTGCTCATGTTCGTCTCCTACTTTTTCAGACTCTGCGTAGCCCACGCCACCAGTTCTTCCACCACCGCGTCGCTGGCGGCGGCGAGCGATTGCGCGGCCCCGGGCGCATTGGGCGCGGCAGGCCGCTCGACGTTGAAGCTGCGCTGTGCGTGCAGCGCGCGGGTGTTGAGATCGATCAGCGAGGCACGCAGGCGCACACTGGCCTTGCTCGATTCCGCCGCGTCGAATGACTGGCTGAAATCCTCGAGTTCGATGCGCAGCGAATAATCCGCGCGCGCGCCGTCCTGTATGCCGACCACGCCGCGCGTCGCTGTTGCAAAACGGCCGCGCAAACGTTCGGTCAACAACAGCGCGGGCGACATCGCCCAGCGGTGCTGTGCGTACGCCTCCGGGCGTCCCGCATCGCGATACGCAAGCCGGTACAGGATATTCGGACTGTCGAGCCACGGGCTCGCGCTCACCGGCGATATCAGCAGCGTGGCGTTGATCACCGGCTTGGCCGCCGGGTACGCACGCTGCGGACCGAGATCGAACACCGCAGGCGGATCGCGCTTTTCCGGGCCGAGCGCACACCCGAATGTCATTGAAAAAAATATCAATAAAAACAAATACTTAAGTTTATTCATTATTATTTGCTCCTGGCGGGTTCGCTGTAGCCCGGCTCGCCGGGGCCGGGACGCGCCGGCGGCCTTCCAAACACCAGGCCGGCAGGCCGTTCATTGAGTTCGGAAAGCAAACGATCAAGGTTGCGCGAGTTGCGCGCGAGTTCGTCGAGCAGCGCGTTGGCTCGCGGCGTCAGGTCGCCCGCCGCGTTCTGCGTGGCGCTGCCGACCTGCTCGGCGCTTTTGGCAACGCGCTCCAGCGCATCCGCACGCTGCGCATACTCGCGCGCGAGCTTGTCGATGCTGGCAAGCGCGGTCTTGGCTTCCTGCAGTGCCGGCGCCAGATCACGCAGCGCGGCATCGGCACTGGCCATGGTCTTGCGCGCGTCGCCCGCGAGCGCCGGCAGATTTTTCGCGCCGGGCTCCAGCGCCTTTGCCAGCACATCAATACGCTCCGACATGCTGCGCATTGCCCCGATGGCACCGATGAGCTTTTCCTGATTCGGCTCGCTCAACAGGGTTTCAAGCTGCTTGCCGACCCGGTTCACCTGGAAAAGAATATCCTGCCCGGAGTTGGCGATTTCATCGAACAGGGCGCGCTTGACCTTGATGCGGTTCTCCTTGTCCGTTGACGGCGGCAGGAACTCGGGCTGCTTGCCGTCGTCTTCGAGCATGACGTAAGAGGTGCCGGTAATGCCCTGCGCCCCCAGCTGCGCGGAGGTGCCCCGCGTGATGCGCGACCCGCCCTTGACCAGAATCGTAATCAGTATCAGCGACGGATCTTCATAGTCGAATTCAATGTTCTGCACCTTGCCGATCTGCACGCCGCGCAGCCGCACCGCCGCCTGCGGGTTGAGGCCGGATACCGAGTATTTCGATTCCAGCATATAGGTCACACGGTCGTAGTCCTCGCGGCTGAACCACAGCGCGGCGAGAATCACGCCGATACCCAGCAGCACGGTAAACAACCCGGCGACGATGGCGTGCGCGCGACTTTCCATTTCTTGGTTCTCCTCAGTTCTCTTGCCGCAGTGGCGCGGATGACGCCGGCCGTGGCAATTTCAGTCCTTCCAGCGCACGCTTGCCACGATCGCCCTGGAAAAAATTCTCGATGAACGGATGGGGCACGGCCGCGACTTCGGCCACGCTGCCCAATGCCGCGATTTTCTGGTCGGCCAGCACCGCCACCCGATCCGATATCGACACGATGGTATCAAGATCATGGGTCACCATCACCACCGTCAGCCCGAGCTCGCGCTTGAGGTTGGCGATCAGCGTGCAAAAACTCTCGCTGCGATCGGGATCGAGCCCCGCCGTAGGTTCGTCGAGAAACAGCAGTTCCGGTTCCAGCGACAGCGCGCGCGCCAGCCCGATGCGCTTGACCATGCCGCCGGAAAGCGACGACGGCATCTTGGACGCGTGGCCTCTTTCGATACCCACCATATCGAGCTTCAGCATCACCAGATCGTGAATAAGCTCTTCGTCCAGCGTCTTGAGTTCGCGCAGCGGCAACGCGATGTTTTCGTAGACGGAAAGCGCGGAAAACAGCGCGCCTTCCTGAAACAGCATGCCCCAGCGATTGCGGATGCGGCGCAACTCGGCGCGATCGCCATCGCGCAGCGATATGCCAAACACCCGCACCTCGCCCTGCGTCGGGTGCTCCAGCCCCAGCATCTCGCGCAGCAGCGTGCTTTTGCCGCTGCCCGAACCGCCCACCAGCGACAGCACTTCACCGCGATGCACGCACAAATTCAGATCGCGATGCACCACCTGCGCCCCGAATTGCGTCCACAAATTGCGGATTTCAATAATGCAATCGCTCATCGTCACACGCCAACGTTTGAAAACAGGATGGCAAAAACCGCATCGACGATGATCACGATGGTGATCGCTGCCACCACGGAATTGGTAGTGCCGATGCCGAGGCTTTCGGTATTGGGCTGGATACGCAAGCCAAAGTGGCAGGCCAGCAGTGCAATCAGTCCCCCGAACACCACGCCCTTGCCCAGGCCCAGCCACAGATTGGCGACCGGCACGGCATTGGGCAGTTCCGCAATAAAATACGACAGGCTGATATCGAGTTCAAACTGGGCCGCGACCATGCCGCCCACCAGCGCAATGGCATTGGTCCACAGCACGATCAGCGGCATCGAAATCGACAGCGCGATTACACGCGGCAGCACCAGACGCAGCGTGTACGGTATGCCCATCACCGACATGGCGTCGATTTCCTCGGTCACACGCATCACGCCCAACTGCGCGGTCATGGCCGAGCCGGAGCGCCCCGCCACCAGTATCGCGGCCAGCACCGGACCCAGCTCCCGCACCACGGATATGCCCAGCAGGTTGACGATAAAAATCCCCGCGCCATACGCCTTCAACTGCTGCGCCGACAAATAAGACAGCACTACACCGATCAGAAATCCGACCAGCGCGGTGATGCCGAGCGCCTGCGCGCCGGTACGGTAGATGTTTGCGGAAATCTCGCGCCACGGCATGCGCGAGGGATGACGCACCGCATCCAGAAAGGCGAGGCTTACCCTGCCCAGCAAAAAAATCACCTGAATGATGTGCTGACCGAGGGTGACAATCGACCGGCCCGCCACCCACAGCCGCCGCCGCCGCTCGACTTGTCTCACCGGCAGACCGGTAAGCGCAGGACCGGCCTGAAGATGTGCGAAAAATCCCTCGTGTTCGGGACGCAGGTTCAAATGCTCGACTCGCTGCTTGCCCCACGCATGCCACAGCATCATGGCGCCGGCGTGATCCAGCCGCGAAATTTCGCTCAAATCCCAATGCGCAGCCGCCATCGTGCCCGCCAACTGCTGGCGCACCGCCTCCGCCACGGGCTGAAGGGAACGCAAATTCCACGCACCAGCGACCTTTACCACCGGCTGGCCGTCGAGGTTGCGCCCAACACTCACAGAAGGGGAAATCCAGTTCGGTGCTGCGGAAGACGCCACGGGACCTTGGTCGGAGGGAAAAGCCGGCAAAATGACCTAGCCTTATGATTGAAAAGGATTTTCATGGATGCTATCGACAAGCTCCACGGAAGTCAAAAAAGGCCCTTTAGGGCATTTATGCCGCATCGCACAAAAATTGTCAGGCTAAGTATTGACTTTCTGATTTAAGCCCTTATAATTTGAATTGTGCATCGCAGCAAAAATTAGTTGAAGCTGCGATAGAAATATCACATGTTTTTTTAACTAATTGTTTTTAAAGGAGATTTAAATGTATCAAGCCCCTGAACAGTTTACTGCAATGAACAAAGCCAATCTCGAAACCGCTGCGCGCTTTGCCAACGTCGCCTTCGGCGGTGCTGAACGCCTGCTCGAAATCCAGTTGAAAGCCGCAAAAGCCGCGCTGTCCGACGGCGTGGATAGCGCCAAGACGCTGGCTTCGGTAAAAGACCTGCAACAATTCGCCGACGTGAAAGACACCGTCGCGCAACCCGCCTTTGAAAAAGCCGCCGAGTACGTGAAGAGCGTCTATGACGTGACGACCGAAACGCAAGCTGAATTCGGCAAGCTGATTGAACAGCAATTCGCCGCGTTCAACAAGCAAGTGGTGGTTGCGCTCGACAAGTTCGCTGAATCCGCGCCCGCCGGCTCGGAAGTCGGTATCTCCGCGCTGAAGTCAGCCCTGGTGACCGGCAATGCTGCCTACGAGAACCTCTCCAAAGCCGCGAAGCAATTCAACGACACCGCCAAGAGCAACCTCGAAGCCGCCGCCAAGCGCGCTACGCCGGCGGTGAAAAAAGCGAAGAAGTAATCACGAAGCAAGCATTATCCAGCAACACAAAAAGCCCCGGGGCGCAAACCTCGGGGTTTTTTATTGGGCAGCCACCATCATCGACGGTGCGTCGGTCCACGGAAATTTCATCGCGGTCACGCCCTGCTTGAGATCGGTGATCGCCGCCGCCACCTGTGCAGGATCGCCACGTGCGCCCAGTTCGATGAAGCGCTCCGGCTGCATGCGCGGCAGGCTGAAAATTTTCAACGCCGGATACTTCCCCTGCACCGCTCTCATCAGATCGATCAACAGGCTCTCGCCTGCTTCGCGCACAATGATCGCCGCCTCGCCGATACGGTTGGCGTCGAACAAGCTGCTGTACTGCGTGTCGAGCACCCATTGCATCATCGGCCACGCCATCTGCGGAAATCCCGGCAGGAAATAAATATTCCTGTAGTTGAATCCGGGAATGCGGTTAACCGGATTCGGGATGATGTTGGAGCCGGCCGGGAACGTCCCCATCTCCAGGCGCTGCGGCGTGACACCCTTGGGATCATCAATGAAACGCGCGCGAATCTCCGCTTCCGCATCGGCATGTAACGCAAGCGCCACATTTGCGGCATCGGCCGCGCACTGGCGCGTGTGATCGTCCGGCGTAGCACCGATGCCGCCGAAACTGAACACCACGTCGGACATTGCCAGCGTGCGCTTGATGGTAGCAGTGATCAATGCCGGATCGTCGCCGAGATAATGGCCCCATGCCAGTTCCAGACCGCGCGCTGACAGCAATTCGATGACTTTCGCCATGTGCTTGTCCTGCCGCTTGCCGGACAGTATTTCATCGCCGATGATGATGGCTCCAAACTTCATTCCATTTCCTTTCACATTACGACGCGCAACAAGCTGCCCGGCCTTCGCAGGAAGGCATGACAGACTGCTCAACCCTGCACTACTGGTGGATGTAGGACTCCAACTGCTTGATGGTCTCTTCGCGGTCGGCAATTACTTCCTTGACCAGATCGCCGATCGACAGCACGCCCGCGAGTTTGCCGGCATCGACCACCGGCAGATGACGGATGCGCTTATCGGTCATCAACGCCATGCAATCGTCCACCGTCTGATCCGACCGCACCGTGACCACTTTGGTGGTCATGATCTCGCGCACTGCGGTGGCGTGCGAGGAGCGGCCATGCAGAATGATCTTGCGCGCGTAATCGCGCTCGGAAATCATCCCGGCAAGACGCACCCCATCGAGCACCACTAGCGCGCCGACGCTCTTTTCCGCCATCAGCTTTATGGCATCGAGAACACTGGTTTCCGGGAAAACCGCATGCACCACGCCACCCCCGCCACTTTTTCCCTGCAACAACTGCTTCACTGTTTTCATCGCTGCCTCCATACCATTGCCTGGTTGGCTTGCCACGAAACTGCCGCGCAACGACTGCAGGGATCAGTGTATTCCCGTTTGGGGCCCGGAGAAAGCGCGTTTTATTTTGCCGCGGCAGAGGCAGCGGAAATGGCGTCGGCCATCCACACGATGTTTTGCGCCATGCGCAGGTTGGCCATGTCGATCAGCCGACCGTCGATCTGCACCGCGCCGCGCTTCTCGCGCGCGGCCTCCTCCATCGCCGCCAGCACACGCCGCGCGTCCGCCACTTCTTTTTCGCCTGGGCTAAACGCCTGATTCGCCGGCGCGATCTGCGAGGGGTGGATCACCATGCGCCCGGCGAAACCCATCGCCGCCGCGCGTTTGGTGGCTGCCGCAAAACCGGCGACATCCTTGATATCGCCAAACGCGCCGTCGAGCGGGCGCAGCCCATACGCGCGGCAGGCCACCACCACGCGATGCTGCGCGGCATGCCACGGGTCGGTTTGTGTGTAAGCGCGTTGACCCGACGCATCGGCATCGCTCAGCACGCCGTGATCGGGATGCAGTCCGCCGATGGAGGTGGTGCGCATGCGCAACGACGCGGCCAGATCGCCTGCGCCGAAATACATCGCCTCCAGTCGTTTGGACGATTGCGCAATCGCCTCGACATTGGCCAGTCCCAATGCAGTTTCGATCAATGCCACAAAGCCGATGCGCTTGGTACGACCCTTTGCTTGTTCAATCTGCGTCACCAGCATGTCGAGCGCGTAAACGTCCGCCGGCACGCCGACTTTCGGCATCATGATCATGTCCAGACGCGGACAATTTTCGACGATGTCGATCACGTCGCGATACATATAGTGCGTGTCCGCGCCGTTGATGCGCACGCTCATGCCCTTGTTGCGCCAATCGACCTCGTTCAATCCCTTGATGATATTCGCGCGCGCTTTTTCCTTGTCGCTCGGCGCGACCGCATCTTCCAGATCGAGAAACACCACATCGGCAGCCGAGCGCGCCGCTTTCTCAAACAACGCCGGCGTGGCGCCAGGCACCGCGAGTTCGGAGCGATGCAAACGGGCCACACGTACGTTGACGCCTTCAGGCTGGGTAAAACTCATGGTATAAAATACTCAATAAAAACAATTAGTTATATATTATGCGGATTACTTTCGACTCAGACTTTCAAGCACATCGATTAACACCGCAAGATCACTGGTGCCTTCGCCGCGCCCGATGGCAGCATTGATATGCTGCATCGTTACCGAAGCCGCCGGCGCTGCCGCGCCGCGATCATGCGCGAGGCCCAGCGCAATATCGAGATCCTTGTGATACAGCCGCGTGTCGATGCCGTTGGCGAAGTTGCGCTCGACCATGCGCTTGCCGAACACCTCCAGCACGCGGCTCGATGCAATGCCGCTCATCATCACCTCGCGCACGGTTGCAGGATCGACACCGCAGCGTTTGGCCAGTGCCAGCGCTTCGGCCGCGCCCTGTGCAGTCACCAGCAGCAGCAACTGGTTGCACGCTTTGGTGATTTGCCCCGCGCCACTGTCGCCGACGCGGATGATGGTCTTGCCCATGCACGCGAGCAACGGTTTCACGCGTTCGAATACTTCCGGCTTGCCGCCCGCCATGATCGCCAGCGTTGCGGCTTCCGCCCCAGTCGGGCCGCCGGAAACCGGCGCATCGAGCATCTCCACGCCTTTTTTCAGCAGCTCGCTTGCCACGCGGCGCGCCACCGTCGGCGAGATGGTTTCCATATCCACCAGCACGCAGCCCGCGCGCGCGCCTTGCGCAATGCCATCGGCGCCGAGCACGACGTGTTCGACGTCGTGCGAGTTCGTCACCATCGTAAAAATCACTTCGCACTGCCCAGCCAGTGCTGCCGGCGTGTCATAACGCGTCGCGCCCGCCGCCACCAGTGGCGCAGCCGATTCGGCGCGCCGGGCGTAAACGCCCATGCTGTGGCCGTGCTTCATCAAATGCAGCGTCATCGGGCGCCCCATCGCTCCCAGTCCGATAAATCCGAGTTTCATTGCATATCCCGTTTGATTCCGTAAACTGTATTTTTAAGGATTAACCCAATTGGGCGGCTTCTGCCCGGTAAGCGCGGCAACTAGATTTTTAGCTGCTGTCATCGCCATCGCGCGCCGCGTGGCCTCGGTCGAGCTGCCGATATGCGGCACCAGCACCACGTTTTTCAGTTCCAGAAATCCCGGATCGAGCTTGGGTTCACCTTCAAAAACGTCGAGGCCCGCCGCACGTATCACGCCGTTTTTCAACGCAGCGACCAGCGCCTTGTCGTCTACCACGCCGCCGCGTGTCGAGTTGATGAGGATGGCTGTCGGCTTCATCTTTGCCAGCGCCTTTGCATCGATCAAATGATGCGTTTCGGGCGAATAAGGCATTTGCAGAATGATGAAATCTGCCTGCGCCAGCAGGTCGTCCATACTTGCATACGACGCATTGACCCGCTGCTCGATTTCCGGCGCAACGCGTTTGCGATTGTGATAAATCACTTTCATGTCGAAGCCGCGCGCGCGCCTGGCAATCGCCTGTCCGATGCGTCCCATGCCGATAATGCCGAGCGTGGCATGATGCACATCCACGCCCAGCCATTGCTTGAGGCGCCAGCCGGTCCATTCGCTGTTGCGGATATACGATTCCACTTCAGTGATACGGCGCGCCGTGGACAGCATCAGCGCGAATGCCAGATCCGCCGTGCTGTCGTCGAGCACGCCGGGCGTGTTGGTCACCTTGATGCCACGCGCAGAGCACGCAGGCACATCGATGTTGTTGTAACCCACGGCGATATTGGCCACTGCCTTTAATTGCGGACAGCGTGCGATCAACGCGGCATCGATGCGATCGGTTAATGCGCACATCACGCCGTCGCGGTCTGCAAGCTTCGCCGCCAGGGCATCCGCCGTGTACGGCGCATCGGCCTGATTGTCATCGACCTCGCAGTACTGCTTCAGATAATCGATGACGTCGTCGAAAACTTCTCGTGTGATGATGATTTTTGGTTTCATGTTGTTTTTCCGGAGATTTCGCCTGCCCAGATATTACGGCATCGCGTCTCGCGCACAAAGAGTGCGCCCACGAAGCCCAGCATCGCAAATACCGCCAGCGACGACATCGCAATACGAAAATCCCCCAGCGTGCCCGCCGTGCCGCCCCCCTTGCTGGCATCGAGCATTGCGCCCGCCAGCGGCTGCAAAATACCCGCCGCAAGAAAACCGCCGGTGTTGGCTACGCTGATCGCCATGCCCGCATGCTCGGGCGGATTCACTTCCTTGGAAAGCGACCACGAGAACGTGAATCCGGGCGCTGCCGCACCCATCAGCGCGCACATCGTAAATGTCCACTCGCCCGGCACACCTATGAGCCACACCGCCCACAGCACGAGATACAGCGCCGCCACTGTGAGCAACACGGGTTTGCGCTTGCCGAGGTAATCCGACACGCGCGCCATGACAACCGCGGAGATCGCCAGTGTGATAATCATCACGCTGGCATGCTGGCTCGCCACCACGGGTGACTTGCCGTACGCCTGCGTCAGCATGGGCGCTAACCACAGGCCGATGAAACACATATAACTCCCCGACAGCCCGAAGCCCACCCAGAACGAAGGCCAGGTTGCGCGGTTTTTCAGCACGGCAACGAGATCAGCGCGCCAGTCGCGTGTGGCGGTGTTATGCACGGTGGTCGAAGCATGGTCTTCCGCCAGCCACCATGTCAGCAAAGCAACCAGCACCGAAGCCACGCCGATCGCGACAAACACGTCGCGCCACGACACAAACGTTACCAGCCACGCCAGCGGCACGGTCGCTGACAGCGCACCGCACAGCCCGATGAAATTCACCCCGCTCGCCACCGTGGCAAACTGGCGCTCCTCGAACCACTGCGCACTAATCTTGAGTAGCGCGACGAACGCGACGGACACGCCCAAGCCCGCTAATGTGCGTCCGAACGCCGCGCCCCAGAACGTATCCGCCAAACCAAACAGTATCGAGCCTGCACCCGCCACCACACCGCCAGCAGTCAACACACGCTTCGGGCCGAGCGTATCGACCAGTACGCCCGTGGGTATCTGCATCACGGTGTAGACGTAGAAGTAGGTCGCCGCCAGCGCGCCGAGTGCGGCACTGTTCACGGCAAACGCGCGCGTCAAATCATCCGCAATGGCAACGGGTGCGACGCGATGAAAAAACGCCAACCAGAAGGCCGCGCCGCCGAGCGCGAATACAATCCAGCGCAGGTTCATCAAGGGCTGTGTGGCGATTGTTTATTTACGCCGCTGGCCAAACCAGAAATCGTAGGCCACGGCGGAATCGGCAACATTCTCCTGCAACCAGCCGACGGTGCGCTTCGCCCAAACCTGCTGCGAGCGCCAGACTCTTTCGAAAAACGGATTATGTTTCGTCTGCCGTGCCGCCACCGTCATCCATGCATTCATTTGTGCGCGAAGCACTTCCACCGGTGTTTTTTGGAAGCTCACACCTTGCTTGTCCCGCATCCAGGCCTGATCGTCGGGGTAGCGATGCAGCGCCTTCCACGACATATCGGCGCTGGCGGCGTCCGCTGCATGACGCACGACTGCCTGTAAATCCGCAGGCAATGCGTCATATTTCCTGCGATTAAGCAGTACCACGAATGATTCGGACGCGCGGTGATAACTCTGCAACATGCAGATTTTTGCTACATCGGACAATTCCAGCCAGCGGCTGGAGCTTGCGTTGTTGAATTCGGCGGCGTCGAGCTGCCCGCCTTTCAGCGCCGCGGCAATATCGTTGTCCGCTGCACTTTCAACACGTGCTCCCATTTCGCGAAACATTTCCGCGACCAGCCCCGAAGCCTGGACTTTCAGGCCTTTGAACCGGGCGCTGGAAGCAACCGCGTTTTTGAACCAACCCAGCGGTTGCGCAGGCATCGGTCCGGTAAAAAACGGCACCACATTGAGATTGGCCTGGCGATAGATAAGGTCGGTGAACAGCTCCATGCCGCCGCCATAACGCATCCACGCCAGAAATCCATTGGCATCCATCCCCAGCGCCGGTCCCGCGCCAAACAGCGAAAATGAGGCGTCGCGAGCGTGCCAGATAGCCGGCACGGCGTGGCAGCCGTCAATCACGCCTTTGTGGACGGCGTCCAGAAGATCCTGTGCCTTGACCACGGCGCCGGCGGGAAGAACTTCAACCCGCAGCCGGGCACCGGACATTTCGTTTATTTTTTTGGCAAAGTCGAGCGCGTACTCGTGAAAGATGTCCTTCGCCGACCACGCGCCATGCAGGCGCAAGGCGATGGGCGGCTGCTGCGCCTTCGCGATCATCGGAAACGCCGCAGCCGCCACGCCCGTCGCACCTGCATCGCGCAGAAAACGGCGGCGCGTCAAACCAGATTTGTTCAACACATCCGTTTCCAGAACAGTCTTTCTTGCATTCGTTATTGCTTCGTGAGGGTCAGGATGCCAACAGAATCGCGCATTGGCCCGGCCAGTACGCCCGGAAAGGAAAAAGCAGGTGTCAGTCGTCCTTGCGTTTGATCGACTGATACAAATCCGCCGCCATCATCACGAAACCGATGAGGATAACGATGGTAAGTGACACTTCCTTCATTTTCAACGCAATCGCTCCATTGAAAATGATAAAAAGGGTTACTGCAAGAATACCTGCTACGATTTTCACAATCATGCGCTACTCCAGTCAGGTACCTGATTCGTTTTGAGACAGCGTGCCGGTCAGCCAGCGCGCGGTGCGCAGCAAGCGGGCATCGCCCATGCGCGGCCCTACCAATTGCGCGCCCAGCGGCAGTCCATTGGCGCCGGTCATCAGCGGCAAATTCAGCGCGGGCATGCCGCAGAAGGTCCATAACGTGCAGAATGCCGGATCGCCCGTGGAATCCAGCCCAAGCGGCGCGGTGCCTGCGCAGGAGGGCGTCAAAATCGCGTCGTAATTCGAATAAATTTCTGTCAGCGCCTCATTCACCATCGGCATGCGCGCCAGCGCCTTCTGGTAATCCAGCGCGGAAATCGCGCGGCCGCGTTCCAGTTGCTGGCGCAGGGAATCCGACAACCGGTCACGTCCACGCTCCCACTCCGCATCATAGTTCGCCGCCATCTCCGCTTCCATCACCGTGCGCTGCCATTCCCACGCGCGGCTCGCGGATTCGGGCAACTCCACTTCGCTGACACGATCTCCGAGATGCGCCACCAGCTCGGCAAACGCCTCGCGCGTTTCCGGCGCGGTGCGATCCCACATCGGCGTTTTCACAAATGCGATGCCGGGCGGCAACGGCGGCGCTTCGCGCATCGTGGCCAGCAGCGGCACGCGCGCACGCGGACGCGTATCCGGGTCGGCTTCATCGGCAGCGATCAATTGCTCGGCAACCAGGGCGATATCCTCGAGCGTGCGCGCGAATACGCCGATCTGATCGAGCGCGCGCGATTGCTTCAGCACGCCGCTGCGCGGAATCAGCCCGTAGGTAGGCTTAAAACCATACACGCCGCAATACGCCGCAGGCCGGATCACCGAACCGTTGGTCTGAGTGCCTACCGCCAGCGGTACCATGCCCGCGGCAACCGCTGCCGCCGAGCCACTGGACGATCCGCCCGGCGTGTGCTCCGGGTTGTGGGGATTGCGCGTCTTGCCCGGAAAATAAGTGGCGAGTTCGGTGGTAACCGTCTTACCCATGATGACCGCGCCCGCTGCGCGCAATGCCCTTACCACTGCCGCATCTGCTACCGGCAAGCGGCCGGCGTGCAGCACCGTGCCATCCTCGGTCGGCATATCCGCCGTGTCGATGATGTCCTTGATGCCGACGGGAATGCCATGCAGCGGACCGATGGCCGCGCCCTGCTGGCGCATCTCGTCGCGCGCCCGCGCCAGCGCCAGCGCATGATCCGCATCGAGGTGCGCCCACGCCTGCACTGCGCCGTCCACCTCGCGCACGCGCGCGAGGCAGGCTTCCATCAACTGTCCGGCGCTGATCGCACCATCGCCGATCGCCTGCGCCGCATCCATCGCCGACAGCCAGTTTAGTCTTGTCGCATCCATACCCGTCTATTTTCCGTAGAGCACGTTCGGCAGCCACATCGCGACGCCGGGGAACACATACACCACCAGCATGCTGAGCAGCACCACATAGAGAAACGGCATGCAGCCGCGAAAGATATCGGTCAGCAACACACTGGGCGGCGATACCCCCTTCAAGTAATAGGCCGACATCGCCATCGGCGGCGACAGGAACGCCGTTTGCAGATTCAATGCCACCAGCACGCCGAACATGATGGGGTCTATGTTGAAATGCGGCAGCAAGGGCAGGAAGATCGGCACGAAAATGATGATGATCTCGGTCCACTCCAGCGGCCAGCCGAGTATGAAAATGATGAACTGCGACGCCAGCAGAAAGGTGATCGGGCTCAGTTCCAGGCCCAGCACGAATGACTTGATGATGCCCTCGCCTCCGAGGTAGGCGAATATGGATGCGAACGTCGCGGAGCCGACAAACAGCCAGCACACCATCGCGGAAGTACGCGCCGTCAGGTACACCGCCTCTTTCAGCCGCGCCCAAGTGAGTGAGCGGTACGCGGCAGCCAGCAGCCCGCCGCCCAGTGCCCCCACCGCTGCCGCTTCGGTCGGCGTCGCCAGGCCGAACATGATGGCACCCAGTACGGCGAGGATCAGCAGCGCCAGAGGAAAAAAAGACACCAGCAGCAGCCGGCTAACCTCCACCAGCGAATAGCTTGTTTTATCCTTCAGCGGTGGCGCCAGATTCGGTTTTATGATGGCGAGCACGATGACGTAAGCGATATACATGCACGCCAGCAAAAAACCGGGAAAGAATGCGGCAGCGTAAAGCTTCACCACCGAAATGCCTGCCTGCGCGGCATACACAATCAGCATGATCGACGGTGGAATCAGTATGCCCAGGCAGCCGCCCGCACACACCACGCCGGCCGCCAGCCGGTTGTCGTAGCCAGCCTTAAGCATCTGCGGCATCGCCAGCAGCCCCATCAGCGTGACCACCGCACCGACGATGCCGGTTGCCGTCGCGAACAGGGCGCAGGTGGCGAGCGTCGCCACCGCCAGCGAACCCGGCACGTGCCGCGTAGCGATCTGCAGGCTGCGGAATAGATTGTCGAGGATGTTGGAGCGCTCGATCAGGTAACCCATCAGCAAAAAAAGCGGGATCGACACCAGCGCATCGTTATTCATCACCGTGAACGTGTTCTGCGTCAGCAGGTAAAACACCCGGTTGTCGAAAAACGCCTGATCCGGCTGAAAATACGCGTAGTAACCAAAGCCCACGCCCAGTGCCATCAGCGTAAACGCCACCGGGAAGCCGATACAAATGACAAATACCAGGATGCCCAGCATCACCAGTGCAATTACGGGATCGCTCATGAACCGTTCCTTAGTTATTCAGCTTCTTCGCCTGTTCTTCAAGAATCTGGTCGGCCATTTCCTGCACGTCGTGCAGCCGCGGTTCCCAATGCCCCTGCTTGAGGCAGAGCACACATCGCATTAATTCGGCAACCCCCTGCAATGCCAGCAGCGTCGCGCCGATGGGAATCATCATTTTCAGCGGCCAGATCGGCACGCCGGCGGGACTGTTCACACTGACCTCGAGGAGGCGCACCGACTGAATGCCATAACCCCAGCCGGAGTAAACCAGCGCCAGCACGCCGGGGAAGAAAAATATGATCAACAACACCAGCTCGACCCGCGCCTGGGTGCGCGGTTTCCACTTGCGGTAGTACATGTCGGCGCGCACGTGCCCGCCGCGCGACAAGGTATAGGCGCCGGCCATATAGAACACCGCGCCATACATCAGATAGCTCATATCAAACGCCCAGCTGGTGGGACTGTTCAACACGTAGCGCACAAACACTTCGTAACAGGTGCCCAGCGTGAGTATCACGATGCACCACGCAAAAGCGTGACCGACCGACTTGCTTAACTGGTCCACGGTGTAAATAAACCGATTCAGCATTTGCGCCCCCCAAGAAAAAGGGCGGCGCCTGTCCGGTACCGCCCCATAGTCTTGCAGCTATGAGTCCGCGTCTATGCGGTTGGAATCTTGGTCTTGAACACGTGCTCGTAGCCCATTTTGTATTCCGCGTCGTTGACGAACCAGTAGTAACCCACTTTCTTCGCCCATTGAAGCTGGGAATCCACCACTTTCTTGAAGAAGGGATCTTCGTCGGACAGTTTCTTGGACAGGGCGTCCCACGCCAACAACTGATCCTGGAACACGGCCCTCGGCGTGCGGAGCACCTTGACCTTGTGCTTGTCTATCAGAATCTGCAGGTCTTCCGAATAGTTTTTCAGTCCGGTCCAGAAGTTCGAGGAACTCGCCGCCTCCACGCCGTAACGCAGGATGGCCTGCAAATCCTTGGGCAAAGCATCCCATCTTTTCTGGTTGAAAATGATTTCGAAGAATTCCATCGCCTGATGGAAGCTGCCCATCATGTAGTTCTTGATCACGTCCTGCGCGCCGAAACGCATATCGGAGGTCGGATTGTTGAACTCGAACGCATCGATGACGCCTTTTTCCAGCGCGGGAATAATCTCGCCGCCCGGCAACTGCGTCACTTTGGCACCCATCGCCTGAAACAGATCTGCTGCCAGGCCCACGGTGCGGTACTTCAGCCCTTTGATCTGCGCCGCCGAGGTGATCGGGTTCTTGAACCAGCCCAAGGGCTGGGTCGGCATCGGCATCGCGAAAAAGCCGGTGTAATTGAGATTGAGCTTTTTCAGCAACTCCTGATACATCTCCAACCCGCCGCCGCGGTAAATCCAGCCCAGTGTTTGATGCGCATCGCAGCCGTTGATCGGGCCCGAGCCAAACAGCGATGCAACCTTGCTCTTGCCATACCAGTACACCGGCACGGTGTGACCGGCATCCAGCACGCCGTTGCTCACCGCATCCGTCACCTCGAAAGGCTTCACCACCGAGCCGGCATTCAGATAATCAATGCGCAAACGGCCACCGGACATGTCGTTAACGCGCGTGACATATTCCTGAGCCATCTCGTTGAAAATATCCTTGGCGCCCCAGGCGCCCTGCATCTTGAGCACGATGGTGGACGGTTTCACTGCAACCGCAGGCGCGGCCGGGGTAGCGGCCGGCTTGGGGGCTTCGGTTTTGCCGCACGCTGCCAGCGTAGCCGCGGAGATGGCCGCAGCGCCCGTCAGAAATTTGCGGCGCGATGCGTCGCTCTTTGCTTCATTCTTTACTTCGATAAGGGCCTCGGACTTTGCCTCGATGGTCTTATTCAGCATTACATCCTCCTGATAATTACTGTTGGGATTGGTAACTACGGGAAAAAAGATGGGGTTGGTGATGGAACCGTAACATTCTGTTTTTATTGAATATTTTTTACGGCTGCGTCGGCCCGCTATCGAGTACTAATGCTATACCGGGCAACCTGTGAAATCAAGATCAAAACAGCTATCGCGGAGCATTTATTCCATTCGACTACCGTGGTCGCCGTCAGGGCGTTGGCCGCTTGTCCCTGTAGCGTTGGTTCAGGCTCCACTCAGACGCTCAGAGGTCAAGCCCGCAGCAAAACAATATGCACACGATACGGCCCATGCGCGCCCAGCGTCAGCGTTTGCTCGATATCCGAAGTACGCGAAGGGCCGGAAATGAAATTCACCGCGCGCGGAGGGTAGTCCGGTGTATCGCGCAGGTGCTGCCATGCCTCTTCCATGCTCGGCACGATTTGCGAGGCATGCACTACCGCAATATGCGTTTCCGGCAGCAGACTGGTGACAGGTGGCGTATGCACGCCAGACAGCGTCATTAGCGTTCCGGTTTCAGCTATGCCGCAAAATACTTCGGTAATGCCCACTTTGTCGGATTCGCGCGCCGGCCGCACTTCCATCGATAAACCGCTGCCCGCCCAATCCACATCGCCCAGCGCCTGCCAGCATACGGCTTGCATCGGCAATCCATTCAACTTCAGGTAAGCCGCGGCAGCCGCCGGCACGCCCTGCCGATCGGTCACATCGGAAAACGTGGTTGAAAGCGCCAATGCTTTCTCGCGAAAGCGCGCAACCAGATCACCTTCCACGTGGGGGCGCGGGCTGTTCGCATGAGCGCTGATATGCGCACGGACCAGCGCCGCTGCACCGTCGTTATCGCTGCGACGCAGCAACGTGCGTACGCGTCCGAGGATGTTCTCGCGCGCACTCATGTGGCTCTTACTCGTTCACCCGTTCACGCCTTTGCGGTTATCACCCCAGCGTCGGCATGTTGAACCCGGTCGGCACCGCATTGGCATCCGGCCAGCGTGTCGATACCACTTTGCCGCGCGTGTAGAAGCGCACGCCCTCCATGCCGTGCACGTGCGTGTCGCCGAACAGCGACGAGCGCCAGCCACCGAACGAAAAGAACGCGATCGGCACCGGGATCGGCACGTTGATGCCGACCATGCCGACTTCGATTTCTCGCTCGAACTTGCGCGCGGCACCGCCGGAACGGGTGAACACGGCCGTGCCGTTGGCATAAGGATTGGCATTGATCAGCGCAATCGCGTCATCCAGCGTTTTCACGCGCAACACCGACAACACCGGGCCGAAAATTTCGTCGCGGTAGATGCTCATCTCCGGCTTCACATGATCGAACAGCGACGCACCGAGGAAATACCCTTGCTCCGCCTTGAACGTGCGTCCGTCGAGCGCAAGCGTCGCGCCTTCGGCCACACCCTTGTCCACGTAACCCGCCACCTTGTCGCGATGCGCCTGCGTCACCAGTGGCCCCATGTCGGGTTCCTTGCCATCCACCTTGCCCGATCCGGGACCAATCTTGAGCACAGAGGCTTTTTCCTTGATCCTCGCGACGATCTTGTCACCGATATCGCCGACCGCCACCACCGCGGAAATCGCCATGCAGCGCTCGCCCGCCGAGCCGTAGCCCGCGCCAATCAGCGAATCGGCAACAAAATCGATGTCCGCCGCGCTGTTCATGTCCGGCAGCACCACTGCGTGATTTTTCGCGCCCCCCAATGCCTGCACGCGCTTGCCGGATTTGGCGCAGGTTTCGTAGATGTATTTCGCAATGGGTGTCGAACCCACGAACGAAATCGCCTTGATGTCCGGGTGATTCAGAATCGCATCGACCGCCTGCTTATCGCCGTGCACCACGTTGAACACGCCATCGGGCAGGCCGGCTTCCTTGAACAATTCGGCGAGCCGCATCGCGGTGGAAGGCACTTTCTCTGACGGCTTTAATACAAAGGTATTGCCGCAGGCGATTGCCACCGGATACATCCACAGCGGCACCATCGCCGGAAAATTAAACGGCGTGATCCCCGCGCACACGCCCAGCGGCTGGCGCAGCGAATGGCAATCGACGCCGGTGCCCACCTCCTCGCTATGCTCGCCCTTCATCAGGTGCGGAATGCCCATCGCGAACTCGACCACTTCCAGCCCGCGCTGCACCGAGCCGCCGGCATCCGTGAGCGTCTTGCCGTGCTCGGCGGTAATCAGCGCCGCCAGTTCGTCACGGTGCGCGTCTATCAATTCACGATAACGCATGAGAATGCGCGCGCGCCGCAGCGGCGGCGTATCGCGCCACGCGGGAAACGCTGTTTTCGCCGCTGCTACTGCGGCGTCGATATCGGCCTCGTTGCACAATGGCACGCGTGCGGTGATCGCGCCGGTGGCCGGATTGGTAATATCTCCCGCCCGCGTGCTGCTCGCCGTGGCGGGCTTATTATTGATCCACAGGGGAATTCCCAAAATCTCTTGCGTATCCAGTCGTTTGTTCATTTGGCACTCCGTCGCTCTTGATACAGTTCTCTGAAAGTTTTGCCCTGTGGTCCGGTTGGCGCGGGCATATCGCGCCCGTGGGTCCAGCCACTGCCGAAAGGCAGCTTGTGTATCAGCCGGTCGCTGCTGCCCATAGAAGCCAGCACGCGCGCGGCGACCGTCGCAAGCATCGCATAAATTTTGGGGCGCTGCGCGGCCCAGCGCCACACGGCAAGTCCCCAGGTTTCCGCGCGCGGCTTCAAGCCCTGCTCGAACTGGCGCTCGCGCAGCTTGCGCATCAGATCGGGCAATGGAATTTTCACCGGGCACACCACGCCGCATTGATTACACAGCGTGGAGGCATTCGGCAGATCGAGCGCGTTTTCCAGCCCGACATAAGTCGGCGTCAGTATTGAACCCATCGGCCCCGGATACACCCAGCCATACGCATGCCCGCCCACACTCTGATACACCGGACAATGATTCATGCACGCACCGCAACGGATGCAGCGCAGCATGTCCTGCATGTCGGTGCCCAGCAATTTTGTGCGCCCGCCGTCGAGCAGGATGATGTGAAAGTGCTCCGGCCCGTCGGTGTCGCCTTCGCGGCGCGGACCGGTCGTCACCGAGATGTAATTGGTAATCGTCTGCCCCGTGCCATGTCTTGGCAGCAGGCGCAGCAAGGTGGTGACATCCTCCAGCGTCGGCACCACTTTCTCTATGCCGGTAATCGCCACATGCACGCGCGGCAGCGTGGTCACCATGCGCCCGTTGCCTTCATTGGTGACGATCAGCGTCGAACCGGTTTCAGCGATGATGAAATTGGCGCCTGAAATCCCCATGTCCGCGCTGACAAAATGTTCGCGCAGCATACCGCGTGCTTCCTTGCACAACTCTGGGATGCCGGTCTTGCGCGGAAGCTGATGCTTTTCCGCAAAAAGGTCGGAGACTTCATCCTTGCTCTTGTGCACCACCGGCGCCACGATGTGCGACGGCGGTTCTTTGGCGAGTTGCAGGATGTATTCGCCAAGGTCAGTTTCCACTACCTGCACACCCGCTGCTTCGAGTGCGTCGTTAAGCGCGCACTCCTCGCTCACCATCGACTTGGATTTGACCGCCTTCTTCACGCCATAGGTCGCGGCCAGTTCGCACACGATGCGATTCACCTCTGCCGTGGTTTCCGCCCAATGCACCACCGCGCCGCGCGCCGTGGCATTGCGTTCGAATTCCTCCAAATACAAATCAAGATGGTCGAGCGCGCGAGCGCGGATATCGGCCGCCGCATCGCGTATTGCGGGAAAATTCTCCAGCTCGGCAACGCGATCCGCGCGGCCCTTGACGAAATTGCCCTGCAATTTCTTCAGCGCGCCTTGCAGATTGACATCGGCGAGTTTTTCGCGCGAACGAGACTTGAATTGATGGGAGGTGAGCTGCACGCGGCGATGCTACACCAATTGCGGCGGGCTTAGAAACTACCGCGGGGCGATGATGGCTAACGATCCCGGATTACACTATGCTTCACTCAAGCTCAGAGAATGCGCAAGCAGGAGCAAGCACTAAATCTGATTCTGGCCGACAAAACCACGCTAGTGCGCGCGGGCAAGCTGCACGTTAGGCACCGGCGACACGCCAAAGCAGTCCGCTGCGTTTAGCCAGCAGCCAGGGCAGTGGACGCCTATCGCCACATGCGCCGTATCACGCCATCACCCGCCAGCATGTGCTTTACCGCCGCCGCAAAGTGAATCGCGATCAGCGTCATGAAAATAATCACGGTAATGTAATGCACCTGGCTGCAGATCTCCTTGTACGCCGGCGCGTCCCAGCCCCAATGCGGCATGGTATATCCAAAGTACTTGATCGGATATTTGGTGAACGACGAACCGAGGTAACCCGACAGCGGCATGATGATCATGCAGGCATACATGGCGTAATGGCTGATCTTGGACGCCATCTGCTGCCAGGGGGGAATGTGCGCGGGCAGCGGCGGCGCACCATGCGTGAAGCGCCACACCACGCGCAGCAGGATCAGCATGCCGAGTGTGAGGCCGATGGATTTGTGAATGTTAAACCAGTAGGCGCGTACGCCCGGCGGGCTCTTGGGAATCTCGATCATCCACCAGCCGAGCGCGATTTGCGCCAGCACGCCGAGTGCGATCAGCCAGTGCAGAATAATGGCGACCCGGGTATAACGTTCGGCATTGCTCATGGGTGCATCCCTCTCACGGCTATTTTTCGCCGGCGATAGTGTAGGCCCACAGCGCCTCGATGTCCTCCGCGCTCAGCAGGCCGCCCCACGGCGGCATCTGATTTTTGCCTTTGGCCACGGACACAATGAATCGCTCCTTCTGATCTCGCGGAAATGTCCGCAAATCAAACGCGCCCTGCGGATCAAGCATGCGCGGGCCGTGACAAGGCGAGCAATTTTGTGAGTATGCCGCCGATCCCTTTTTAATCTGATCCGGCGTCGGCGCGTCCTGCGCCTGTGGTTGCGTAACCGCGGCAGCGTACATCACGAGCGCAGTCATCCTGAAACAGGTTGCGAGTCTCAACGTTCACTTTTCCTTTGTGAGTCGCTCTTGCGCATTGGAAACGTACATCACACCATCGTACACCAGCGGCTGCGCCTGTTCACCCAACTCGTTGTCGAGCAATAAATTCCACACCGGCACCAGTTTCCTGACGTTGCCCTTGTTGATCTGGTCCAGCGGGCTATAGCGGTTGTGGTGCACAGCTAATGCGGGTAAAACAGCCGTGAACTACCGCGTCAATCCCGAAGTGCAAACGTCCATACCGAACCGCCCAGCGGCACATTGGGCAAGCGCGCGCGGCTGGCCTGGCCGTACAGCCCGCCCAAGCCCGACAACACGGTCACATACTGCTTGCCCTGGTGCGTCCAGGTAATCGGCATGGCATTGACGCCGGAACTCAGGCGGTATTCCCACAGCGTCTCGCCGGTTTCGGCATCCATCGCGTAAAACTCGCCGGTGTGCTTGCCGTTGAACAGCAGGCCGCCGCCGGTCGCGAGCAGGGCCGACCAATTCTGGTGATCTTTCAGCGGCACGCGCCATTTCGCCTTGGCGGTCAACGGATCGATCGCCTCGACATGTCCTACGATATCGCCGGGATTGATGGTCGGATAGCGGTTCGCTATGCCCTGATAACGCAGGCCCGGCTTGTACGGCGCAAGCTCGGTAAAGCGGTAAAACGAGCCCTGATGGTTGGTATTCGCATACAGCAATCCGGTATTGGGATTGAACGCGGCATGGGGCCAGTTTTTGGTGCCGCGAATACTCGGCCACATTTCGATTTCGCCACCGGCGCGCAGCTTTTTGGCTTCTGCCGATTCAACCGGGCGTCCGGTCGCCATATCCACATGCGTCGCCCAATTTACCTTGCCGAAAGGCTTGGCGGAAATAAGCTTGCCGTTGGTACGGTCGATCACATACAGGAAACCATTGCGGTTCATCTGCATCACGACCTTGCGCATCTGGCCGTCGATATTCATATCTGCAAGAATCAACTCCCACAGCGAGTCCCAGTCGAACACGTCGTTGGGCACGAACTGATAATGCCAGACGATTTCACCGGTCTTGGGCCGCACCGCGATCACCGCAGCCGCATAAAGATTGTCGCCCTTGCGGTTCACCGGATTCCACGCGCCGGCGTTGCCGGTGCCCCAATACACGAGATCGAGTTCGGGATCGTACGAACCGGTGATCCAGGTGCTGGCGCCGCCGGTCTTGTGCGAATCACGCGGCTCCCACGTCTCGTAACCCTTTTCACCGGGGCCGGCGGTGGTGTAACGCCGCCACAATTTTTTGCCGGTGTCGGGATCCCAACCGTCGATGAAACCGCGTATGCCGAATTCCGCACCCGAGATGCCTGTAATCAGCACGCCATTCGCGATCAACGGCGCCACGGTCTGCGAGTAGCCCTCTTTCCACTCTGCCGCCTTCTGCCTCCAGATTTCCTTGCCGGTTTTTTGATCGAGCGCGACCACATGGGCATCGAGCGTGGTGCGGAACACCTTCCCCTTGTAGAGCGCCACCCCCTTGTTGGACACGCCGCAACACACCACACGCGGCGTATCCGGCACGAAATTGGTGGGCGTGCGCCAGACCTGCTGCCCGGTGAGCGCGTTGATGGCCACCGTCCATTTCGCATTGCTCACATAGATCACGCCATCGTAGACCATCGGCTGCGCCTGCTCGCCGAAATCGTTGTCAAGGCCTGCCGTCCACACCGGGGTCAGGCGTTTAACATTGCCCTTGTTGATTTGCCGCAGCGGACTGTAGCGGTTCTGGTTGTAGCCCATGCCGTAGGTCAGCACGTTGTCGGTGCTGGCGGCGTCGCCCACCAGCTCGGCGTCCGTGGGACCCACACCGGTCTTGGTGGATTCGGGCACAGACACCTTCGATTCGGTTGCGCAACCGGCAATGACCGCCAACGAAAGCGCGCAGGCTATAAGCTTCAGTTTCATCATATTATCCCTATCATCAATGGTTACAGCCGGCGATCAATCCGCCAGCGCAAACGTCCACACCGACCCATTGCGCGGCTGGTTGCGGAAAAAATCACCCATGCGCAGCGCACCGGTGCCGCCAAGGCCCGATTGAATCGTCACGTATTGCTTGCCTTTGTGGGTGAAGGTGACCGGCTGCGCGTTGATGCCCGACGGCGTTTTGAACTGCCATAGCGTTTCGCCGGTATCCATATCGACCGCGGTGAATTCACCCGTCGCCTTGCCGGTGAACAAGAGACCGCCCTTGGTGGCGAGCATTGAGCTGTAACTCGGCGTATCCTGCACCGGCACGCGCCATTTGTGCTTGCCGCTGATCGGATCGATGGCGTCCATGTGCCCGATGGGACGGCCCGCTTCGCGCGGCGCGGGGAGGTTTTCAAAACCCTGATAGCGCGCGCCAACTTTGTATTCCGCCGGCAAATATCTCACCATCCGCGAGTTGTGCATCGTGTTCGCATACAACAAACCCGTCTCCGGATTAAATGCCGCATGCGCCCAGTTCTTGGCGCCCCACTGTCCCGGCCACAGCTCGATTTGCTTGCCCGCGCGAAAATCTTTCGATACCGCCGACTCCACCGGACGGCCCGTCGTCAGATCGACGTGACTCGCCCAGTTGACTTTTTCGAACGTAGGCGCAGCTATCAATCGTCCGTTGGTGCGATCCACCACATACAGAAATCCGCCGCGGCTCATGTGCATGATGACCTTGCGCGTCGCGCCCAGATACGGAATGTCGGCAATGATCCATTCCCAGTTGGCATCGAGGTCGAACATTTCGTTAGGCACCAATTGATAGTGCCAGATGATCTCGCCGGTAGTGGGCCGGACCGCGATCACCGACGCCGTGTACAGATTATCGCCCGGACGCGAGGTCGGGTTCCACGGCGCGGCATTGCCGGTGCCCCAGTACATCAGATCCAGTTGCGGATCGTACGACCCGGTAATCCAGGTCGAACCGCCGCCGCGCGACGCCGCGGGTCCCTTGGGCCAAGTCTCGCTGCCCGGCTCGCCGGCAGCCGGGATCGTGTGGCGCCGCCATAACTGTTTGCCCGTCTCCGGATCGTAGCCGTCGAGAAAACCGCGTATGCCGAATTCCGCGCCGGACACGCCCGTGACCACTACACCATTCGCCACCTGCGGCGCACCGACGATAGAGAAACCCTCTTTCCACTCCGCAACCTTGGTCTTCCACACTTCCTTGCCGGTCTTCTGATCGAGCGCCACGATATGTGCGTCGAGCGTGCCGCGGTACACTCTGCCGTTATACAGTGCCACGCCGCGATACGACTGGCCGCAGCACACCACGCGCGGCGCGGCCGGATCAAAATTCACCGGCGTGCGCCACAGCACTTTGCCGGTTGCCGCTTCGATTGCCACCGTGAACTTGGCGTTGGCGACAAACATCACACCGTCGTACACCATCGGCTGCGCCTGTTCGCCCAGTTCGTTTTCCAGCGACAGGCTCCACACCGGCACCAGACGATTTGCATTGCGCTTGTTGATCTGCGTGAGCGTGCTGTAACGCTGCTGGCTGTAACTCATGCCATAGTTCAGCACGTTGTCGGTGTTGCTGCTGCCTTTAATGAGATCCTGCTGGGACTGCGAAAATGCCGGAGACGCCAATAGCAGGAAGGATACGACTACCGATGCTACGAAAGCCAATCGCTGCATGAGAAATACTCCAGTGAGGTTCAAAACCGATTGGAAATGTATGCCGGGCTGTCTTCGGCAGTTGTCCGCTGGACGCCGCCATCGCCGTTTCATGAATTGATTCTAGCAACTGACCCGTGCAATTACCACGGCTTCATGACGCCACGCATACAACACAAATCCAGCAATACGAAACCGCTGCCGATGCTGCGCCACAGCATCGGCACAACCAGTTGAAACAAGGACTAAAAATCCACAGCGACTGATCGGTGATGCGGCGACTCTGAACCGAAACCCCTGCGCCTGTCTCACTCAGGCTTTACACCCGCAGCGCTGAACACCTTACGGCGCGTGACAATTTCGTCGCGCACCAGTTTGTCGAATGCCTCCGGCGTGCTCGCTTTGGCAAGCGCGCCCTGTTTCAGGATCTTGTCGCGCACATCGGTGGTTTCGAGGATGCGCACGACTTCCTTGTTCAGTTTGGCGATGATCGCGCGCGAGGATATCGCTCGCGCTGCCCGCCGAGAACGGCACGACGACGCGGATGGGTCTTGTAGGGTAATTGGCCTGCGCCGGGAACGGCGCAGCGGCCTGTCCTGAGCCCTTCGACAAGCTCAGGACAGGCTCTGTCGAAGCGGGTTGAGAAAAAACCGGCGATGCCGCCGCGAACAGCAGCATCGCCAGTACTATCCGCATTTTGCGCGGCGCGAGGGTCACTGGCGCTTATCCGCCGGTACTGCCGCCCGCAGCCTTGGCGTACTTCCCGGCCAGCTGCGGTGTATAGCCTTTAAGGCCCTTTTGTTCACGGTCGAGCCGGGTTTCACGCGCCCAGGTGCGATTGTGTTCGTCCCTCACCTTGATTGTGAGTTTGCCCAACCCGTCAATCTCCAAATCGACCGTGTCGCCGCCCTGAAACGCCGATAGCCCCCGGTGATTGGTGCCGGTGGCAAGAATATCGCCGGGCTCCAGTTCATGTATGCCGGAAATCCACTCGATGCAGCGCGGAATCTTGTTCGCCATATCGTCGGTGTTGAAATTTTGCTTGATCATGCCGTTCACGGTCAGCTTCACCTGCAGCTTGTGCGGATCCTTGATTTCATCCGCAGTCACCAGATACGGTCCGATCGGCGCGAAGGTGTCACGCGACTTCACCTGGTAGAACGAGTTGCCGAGCCTGGTGGCCTCGCGCGCGGAACCGTCGATGAAATTGACATAGCCGAACACATGCTCCATCGCGCGCGATGCAGGCACATGCCTGGCGCGCTTGCCGATCACCACCGCAAGTTCAGCCTCGCCTTCGAGGATGGCCAGAGGGATATCCGGCATGATCATGGTGTCGCCGTGGCCGACGATGCAGCCCGGTGACTTGTGAAACGCGTTGATTTCCGCCGCTTGCTTACGCGTGCCGTCTTCCATGTAATTCACCGCCATGCAATCGACATTGACGGGCTTGGGCAGCGGCGGTCGGATTTTCACCTGCGTTACCGGCAGGCCCTTGCCCGAATTCGCGGCACTGTCGATTCTGCCGCGCACCTCGGCCCAGCGCTCGATCACGCCGTTGATCAGGCTTCCCGGACTGGTGTGCGGAACGACGTTCTGCACGGCGGCAGTGACATCGACGACCGAATCACCCTTGAGCACACCCAAACGAAAATCATTGAAATACATGAGCTTCATGGTTTCACCTCGCGCAAGTTAAGACAGGTTAATGCAACTATTTGTTTTAATAAAACTATTCTGCCGCCACAGAAGGCAACGCACGCGCAACCCCATCCGCCGCAACATGAGCAGCATCTTAGTCCAGGCTCCATGGCTCGGCAAACGGTAGTATCTGCATAATGGCGCGCTCGCCGCGGCTCCGGTACCTGACGTGGAATACCGCTGAACATGAGTCGAAAAGGAGGATCTACATGAAGCACGCGCTCCCGCAGTTGTGTCTGTGCCTGCTGGCGTTCGCTTGCAGTGTTGCACAAGCGCAGTGGCAACCCACGCGTCCGGTGCAAATCATCGTGCCGAATCCACCCGGCGGCGGGCCGGATTTCATTGCGCGTCTGCTCGCGCCCCGGCTATCGGAAGCCGTCAAACAAAACGTGGTGGTGGATAACCGTTCCAGCAACAACGGCATCGTCGGCGCGGAAGCTGCCGCGCGCGGTGCACCGGATGGCACATCAATGATCATCGGCAACTCCGGCACGCATGCGATCAACGCATCGCTTTATCGAAAGCTGCCGTACGACCCGGTGCGCGATTTTCTGGCCGTCAGCGAGATTGCCGCGCCCGCGCTGGTGCTCGTCACGCACCCGTCGGTGCCCGCGCGCAACCTGAAAGAGCTGATCGCCATCGCCAAAAAATCGCCGGGCAAGCTCAACATCGCGGTAGCCGGAGCCACCGGCGAAATCGCCGGCAACGCCATCAAGTTGCACACCGGCGTTGATATGAAAAACATTCCTTACAAGGGCGGCGCGCCCGCCACCATCGCCGTCCTTTCCGGCGAATCGGACATGACGCTGACCAACTATGTTGCCGTCGGCAAGCACATCGAAGCCGGCAGGCTGCGCATTCTCGGCATCACCAGCGGCAGGCGCAGTCTGCAACTGCCCAACGTGCCGACCATCGCCGAAGGCGGTCTCGAAGGTTATGCCGTCGAGATGTGGTACGGGTTGTTCATGCCGGCAAAAACGCCGCCCGCCATGGCACAGGCGGTATATCGAGAGACCTCACGCATCATCGCGTTGCCCGAAGTACGCGAGCGCCTGGAGGCCACCGGGCACAGCGTCACCAACAGCGCACCCGAACAGTTCTCGGAAAAAGTACGCAGCGAAGTGGAAAAGTTTCGAAAAATTATTATGGCATCGAAAATGCAGCAGGATTGATGGTAAAGGTTATTTAATAAAAACAAATACTTACGTTGTATAACCGAAAGGAAACAAATAGATGTTGAAGCTCGACACGCACGCCCACTGGTTTCCACCGGAGTGGGTTGAACTGCTCGAACACGAAGGCCCAAGGAACGGGGTCGAAATCACACGCAACGAGCAGGGGCGGCTTGTCGCGTCGATGCCTGGCGTGCGGTTGAGGCCCAATCTGACACCGCCGTACATGGACATCGCAGTACGCCTGAAGCTCATGGACGAGGCGCGCGTGGACATGCACGCACTGTCGCTCACTAGCCCAATGGTGCATTGGGCGCCGCCTGAATTCGGATTAAAACTCGCGCAGGTGTTCAACGACGGCTGCGTCCGGGTGCACGAGCAATATCCGAATCGCTTCATCGGCATGGCCACGCTGCCAATGCAGGCGCCCGCGCTCGCTGTCGAAGAAGTCAGGCGTGCGGCGAAGCTGCCTGGCATCCGCGGCGTTTATCTGCCCACACACATCGGCGGCAAAAACCTGGAAGAAAAAGAATTCTGGCCGGTCTATGAGCAATGCGAAAAACTCGGGCTGCCGATCTTCCTGCACCCGGTGGCACCGGTCGGCAAGGAACGCATGACCAAATACCACTTGGGCAATTTCCTCGGCAACCCCTACGAATCCGGCATTGCCGCCGCCTCGCTGGTATTCGGCGGTGCAATGGACGCATTCCCAAAACTCGACGTGATGCTGCCGCACGCCGGCGGCACCTTTCCCTGGCTCATCGGCCGCATGGATCACGGCACCACGGTGCGCGCCGAATGCAAGCACATGACCCAGCCGCCTTCAGCGTATCTGCGGCGTTTTCACTACGACACCATCACCCACAGCGACAGGATTTTGATGAGCCTGATCGAACTGGTCGGCGTGGACCGTGTGGTAATGGGCAGCGACTGCCCTGCCGACATGAGCTACACGCGCCCGGTCGATGTGGTCGAGCGCTTGAAGGATTTATCCTCGAACGAGCGTGATGCGATTGTCGGCGGCAATGCGGCGAAGTTGTTACGGATGGCGTGACGATAATAGCCCCGCGCGGTCAGGGCCTTCGCACCAACCCCAACTGCAACACCATCCCCATATCGTCGCGCACTGCCGCGTGCTCGGCGATCTTTCCGTTCGCAACCCGGAAACTGTGAAACTGAAACACCTTCACTGATTTGCCCGTCGGCGCAACATCGTTCAGCATGCCGCTGAACGCTTCGCGCACTTTGGGCTGGCCGCGGTGCGTGCCGCTCATGCTCACCTTGCACACCACCCGATCGCCTTCCGCCGTGCTTTCCTCGATCTGATAATGAAAATCAGGGAACACGATGTAGAGCGTTTCAAACATGGTTTTCATGCCCGCCCGGCCCGCCGGACGCAGATGGTTCATCGCGTCCTCGGCATAGAACGCCGCCGCCGCATCGGCGTCCTGCCGGTTGTGGCCTTCATCCATCAGGCGCTGAATGAGCCTTTTGTTTTCTTCGGGCGACATAGAACTCAACCATCCAATTCAGGATAGTGCCGCATCAGATCGTGCGTGCTGAACGGCAGCCGCGCCGGCGAGGCAACATACTTCGCGATGCGCGGTCGCGCGGCAATCTGGTCATGCAGCACATTCAATCGCAGAATTTTCGCCCGCATGCCGGCCATCGCCTGCGGAAACGCGTAATTAAGCGACGCCATCACCTGAAACATCGACAGATCGACATAGGAAAGCGATTTGCCGAGCATGTATTTGCCGCCGCTGCGCGCAAGCACCGTCTCGAAATAATTCAGGAACTTGGTGAGCCGCTCCGCCTTGAAATGTCCAGAGCGGCGCAGCGCTTCGGTTTTCTGGTCTTCGTAGTAGAGGCTATTCGCGATCGGATGATGCACGTCGTGCGCTTCGCGCACGAAATCGGTCATGGTTAACTGCAAACCGTGCGCCCACAGGCGCTGCGCTTCGGCTTTGGGTACCAGTCCTAATCGCGGACCCAGATATTGCAGCACGTTCGCCGTGTGCGACACGATGAGCTTGCCCGCTTTCAGCAGCGGCGGCGCAAACGGCGGATGCGTGTTCGATGCATCCTGAAGCATGCGCGCGACCGCGGGCCGCCCGCCGCCTTCGCTCTCAGGCAAACGCGCCACATCAACGTAATCCGCCTCGCCTTCTTCCAGCGCCAGACGCACGTATTCGCCGCGCCCCTGAATGTGCGGCCAGTAATAGAGTTCGTATTTCATGTTGCCTCCACTACTGCGGCTGGATATTTGCCTGTTTCACCACTTTCGCCCAGCGCGGGATTTCCTTGCCGATGAATTCGGCGAACGGCTCGACGCCACTGGCGACGACGAAGTAGCCCTGACCCGCCATGCGTTCCTTGACCTCCGGCGTGTTCAGTCCTGCCACGGCATCCGCATTCAGTTTGGCGACGATCTCGCGCGGCACCGCCGACGGCGCGAACATGCCGAACCACGTCGCTGCCTCATAACCCGGCAGCCCGGACTCGGCTATCGTCGGCACTTCCGGCAGTGTGGGCACGCGCTGCGCGCTGGTCACTGCGAGCACGCGCAGCCGGCCGCTTTTCACCTGCGGCAGCGACACCGGCATGTTCGAAAACATCAGCATCACCTGCCCGCCCATGACATCAACAATGGCGGGGCCTTCTCCCTTGTACGGAATCAGCATCATGTCGATCTTCGCCATGATTTTCAGCAGTTCGGCCGCCATGTGTATGGTGGCACCGTGCGCTGCGCCGAACGTCAGTTGGCCGGGACGCGTCCTTGCGAGCTTGATCAGATCGCCGGCATTTTTCACCGGCAACTGCGGATGCACCAGCAGCAGCATCGGCGACTTGGCAATCTCGGTTACACCCACCAGATCGCGCCCAGTGTTGTAATTCACTTTGTAAATCGCGGGGACCACGCAATGCGTGGTCTGCGAACCCACCAACATGGTGTAACCGTCGGGCACGGCCTTGACCACGGCTTCGGTGCCGATAATGCCGCTGGCGCCGGCGCGATTGTCGATGATGAACGATTGTCCGGTGCGCTCGGTAAGGCGTTGCGCGAGGATACGAGCCGTCACATCAACGCCGCCGCCCGGCGGAAACGGCACTATCAGACGCACAGGCTTGGCGGGATATTGCTGCGCGGCGGCGGGTAATACATACACGGACGTCATAGCCGCGATACCCAATAGCACATATTCAGTAAATATTTGTTTTAAAACACTTTTATTCATATCCCGCTCCTTCGTCTATCGCTGGTTTACTCTCCCTGAATTCCCGCAGCCTTGACTACCTTACCCCACTTCACGATTTCACTTTGGAAAAACCGCGCGAACTCTTCAGGCGTGTTGCCGACCGCATCCGCGCCCGCGTTCGCGAATACTTCTTTCAAGCGCGGCGCGGATAAACTTTCTTTCAGTGTGCCATGCACGCGCATCACGAGATCGCGCGATGCCGCGCGCGGCAGAAACAGCGCGTTCCATCCAGCGGCATCGTAACCCGCTACGCCGCTCTCAGCGATGGTCGGAAGCTCCGGAAAAATCGACGAGCGCGCGCCGGCAGTCACGCCGAGCGCGCGCAATCTTTTGGCCTTGATCATCGGCACCACCGCTGCGATCGGCGCGAACGTCATCGACACATGGCCGCCCATCACATCGGCCACCGCAGGCGCGGCGCCTTTGTACGGCACATGGCCGATGCCCGCGCGCGACAGCATATTGAACAACACAAGCGCCAGATGATTTGAGCTGCCCACGCCCGCGGAACCCGAGTTGAGCGTGTTGGGATGCGCTTTCGCCAGCACCAGCAATTCCTTCACCGAACGCGCCGGCAACGACGGATGCACTACCAGCACGTTGGTCATGGTGACCACCAGGCTCACCGGCGCCAGGTCGCGAACCGGATCGAACGGCAATTTCGGAAACAGCGCCGGACTGCTGGAGAGCGCCGTGGTGCCGATCAACAGCGTGTAACCGTCGGGCGGCGCGCGCACCACAGCCTCGACCCCGATGTTGCCGCTGGCGCCGGGGCGGTTGGAGACGATCACCGGCTGCTTCCACAACTCGCTCATCTGCTGCGCCAGCGCGCGCGCGACGAGATCGACCGAGCCGCCGGCGGTAAACGGCGCGATCATGGTTACCGTTTTTTCCGGAAAATTCTGCGCTGCCGCGCTGCCCGCCAGCAACAGTGTCGAGCAGGCTGTCGTCCACAACATGCGCATCTGCAGTCGCCTAATTGGTTTTCGCGCCACGCGTCACCAGGCCCAGGTCGCCCAGCATCGTCGTAAGCAATCCAAATTCGGAATCGAGCCGCTTGCGTATCTCCGCGGCACTGATAAATCCTTCCGCCCAACCGTTATCCGCAAGCTCTTTCTTCCATTCATCGGACTTGATGATGCGCGCGAACGCCTGATCCCAGAACGCGACCTGCGCTGGAGTGAGGCCCCTGGGTGCGACGAATCCGCGCCACGCATAATACTCCGCATCAATACCTTGCTCGCGCAACGTCGGCACGTTTTCCAGTCCACTCTCCTGCCGCTGCGCCGCGCTCACACCCAGCACGCGCGCCTTGCTGCCGCGCATGTGCTGCAGCGCACCGCCCGTGGTACCCACCCACACATCGACATGGCCGCCCAGCGCCGCGGTCATGCCCGCGCCGCCGGAAGCGAAGATCACCGTCTTGATCGACTTCGGATCGATGCCCGCGGCTTTTGCCAGCATGCCGATCACGATATGGTTCTGATTGCCCGGTGCCGTGGCAAATCCGAACGAGAGCGACGCCGGATCTTTTTTCAGCCGCGCGATGACGTCCCTGGCCGAAGCCAGCGGCGACTCGGCACGCGTCCACACTGCCACATACTCGCGTATCAGGATATTGAGCGGTGTGAGATCGCGGTAGGAGAGCTTGCTGACGCCGACGATTTCATTGGTGAGCAGGCCGGTACTCAAGTTGCACAGGTAGTGCGCGTCCTTTTCGTGCTGCGCAAGATAAGTGTAGGCGACACTGCCGCCCCCGCCCGGCTTGTTGATGACCGCAATACTCGGCATCCCCGGCAAACCCTGCAGCAGTCGCTGCGGCACGCGCGCGGCACGGTCACCTGCACCACCCGCGCCGGAATTCACGATGATCTCGATGTTCTTCGACGGCTTCCATTCCTGTGCCGCAGCCGTCAGCGCTGTCAGCGCAAATGCCACGCACGCGCTGCAGGTCATGGCGACCGAGCATGACCGCAAGGCCCTGCGCGCGTTATGCGTCAAGTACCGCATGCGTTTTTACTTCGGCGGAATGATCGGCAACAACAGATACGTCGGCTTGTCACCACCCGAATGAATGGTGCTCACACCGCCCTGATTATAGTCTGCGGGGAAATGCGTAAAGTGCTGCGTGCCCACACCATCCGCCGGCGAAATATCGAGGCGCAGCTTGTGGCCTTTTTTGAACACCATGCTGGTAGCGATAATTTCGACCTGGCACTCGACTGGCTCGCCGGGTTTCAACGGCCAGCGCTCATTGTGCGCGTGATACGGACGATATGGCAGCGATTTTGCCGGATCCAGTTTGCGATGCGACGCGCGCAGCCAGCCCTTGGTCACGCACTGCAACGGCTCGCCCATCTGTCCCATCTCCATCACGTCGTTGCCCAACGGATCGATATTGCGAATGGTGGCGAAAATATCCATGTCCTCCTTGGTGCTCGACACCCACACGTTAAGTACGATGTGGCCGGTGACTTCGGTATCCGCCGCCATCGGCGGCGTTTCGAACGACACGCCGCGCGGTATTTTGCCCGGCCGCGTCGGCGCCGCGGCACCATAGCTTGCGGTTGCCACTTTATCCAGCGGCTGGTTCACCAACTCGCCTTCAACGGCCTTGGGATTTGCATCAGGCGCGCGATCAATGCGCAGATACATCTTGGTCCACTGCGTGCGCGGAATCGGCCAGTCGTCCTCATGGCGGAACGGCGAGCGCTCAGTGCCGCCGGTGCGGATTTCGAGCTTCACCGGCGGCTCGTCCATGAAACCGGTGTCTATGCCCTTCAGCCAGTGATCCAGGAAACGTAATTGATCGATGCGCCCTTCCTCGGAATAAAACGCGTGGAAGTGCGTGCCGCTGTGGATGCGCAGCTTCTTGTGTTTGGACTTCGCGCACAGCCACGCCTCGGTATTGCCGCGCAGATGCATGCCAAAACCACTCCAGTTGCCCGCGCTCATCAGCGGCACCTCAATTTTGTCCCAGCGCGCGCTGGCCATGCGCCAGTACTCGGAATCCAGGCTATTTCGCATGAAGTTCCACAACAAATTGTTATCGAACGCGTCAGGGTTATACGTGTGCGGCTTGTCGAGCAAATTCCACGCGGTGCCGCGGTTGGCCCAATTGGCAATGAAGCCCATTGCAAAGATACCCCCGTGATAAGCCTGATCGCGATACTGATCGGCACGGCCTTCCCAGGGAATAATGCACTTCAGCGACGGCGGTTGCTGTCCGGCGACTTTCCACTGGAACGCCGCCAGATAAGAAATACCGCAAGTCCCGACTTTGCCGGTACACCACTCTTGCTTTGCCACCCATTCGATGCAATCGTAAGCGTCGAGCGACTCCTGATACGAACTCGGTTCGGACTTGCCCGGTGACTTACCCGAGCCGCGCGTGTCCACACGCAGCATCGCATAGCCGCGCGGGCACCACCATTCCGGATTCACCGTTTCCCAGTTCATGTAAGGATTGGGTTTCTCTTCCAGATCGGGTGGCGGTACCCACAGTTTGTCCTTCATGTAGGGGCCGAGGGACATGATCACCGGAAATTTTTCACTTCCCCCATCCGGCCGAAAGATATCGGCGCACACGCGCGTGCCGTCGCGCAGCGGTATCCATACGTCTTTCTCGACGATCATTTTGTAGTCTTTGGGTTGCGACATCGAGCCTTTGGTCATTGCCATTTTCAGGTTCCGTTTGAATTAGGTTTTATAGGAAGGGTCAGTCTTGTCCAGCATACGCAGCAATGCTCGCCATTCGCCTTTTTTCTCCTGATAGCCCGGGCGATTGAATTGTTGCGCGACTTTGTCAGCAATTTCTTTTGACGGCACCAACAGTTTGACACCACCCGCCAGTGCGGCAATCTGCGCCTGGCAGGCGCGTTCGAGATAATACATATAGTCGAACGCCTCGCGCACGGTGCGCCCGCACGAAAGCAGGCCGTGGTTACGCAAAATCATGGTCATGCAATTGCCCATGTCGGCAACCAGACGCTTTTGTTCATCGAGGTCAAGTGCGGCGCCTTCGTAGTCGTGATAACTCACGTTGCCGGTGAGGCGCATCGCGTGTTGAGAGAGCGGCAGCAAGCCTTGCTCCTGCGCCGACACGCCGATACCCGCAGCGGTGTGCGTGTGCGCAACACAGTGAATGTCCTGACGCGCGCGATGGATTGCACTGTGGATCACGAATCCGGCCTGATTGACGCCCAGCCCGGTCGGATCGTCGATGATTTCGCCGTCGTAATCCACCTTGACCAGGTTCGATGCCTTGATCTCGTCCCACATCAACCCAAACGCGTTGAGCAGAAAATGTGGCTTTCCTCCCGGCACGCGCGCCGAGATGTGGGTGTAAATCAGATCCGTCATGCGCAAATGCGCAGCACAGCGGTACGCTGCCGCGAGATTGACGCGCATCTCCCATTCCTCGGCGCTGACGCGCTCGCGCACAGGAACTTCCTGTGGGTGATTCATGGCTACCTCCTGTAACTGCTTGCTTTGCTCAAATTCCTTTTACATTGCCGCCCAGTTTCTCGGCAACCCAATCGGTCATGTAATCCACCACCAGCGGCCCGTTATCCGCGCCGCAATGTTCAGCGCCACCATCGGCCAGTCGGCAAATCTTCAACTCGCGGCCCGGACTGTTCACCGCCGCTTCATACGTTCGCTCCGCGTGCCACAGCGGCACCTGGCGATCGTTCTCGCCGTGCACAATCAGCAACGGGCAGGTGATCTTGTCGGCAACGCCCTCCAGTGTCATCTGATTGACTACCTTCAGCGTGTCCTCGATTTTGCCACAGCCAAACACCCAGTTCACGTGTTCGGCATACCCCGGCACCGACGGCTCGCCGCGACCGCCGATACGATCGGACACGCACTTGCCGTAATCATAGATCGCGCCCCATGCCACCGCGCACGCAAATCGTTTTTCAAACGCGGCCGCGCGCGGCGCATAGTAGCCGCCGAGCGACAGCGCCATGATGCCGACGCGTTTGGGATCCACATCCGTACGCGTTTCCAGATAGTCTACGCTCGCCCCTGCCGGTTTTTCGGTGTCCGGGCCGCTGGCCAGCCCTTGCAAACGCAATGCCGCGCCCACACCCGGATGATCGACGATCAGCAATGAAATGCCGCGCCGGCGGAACTCGTCGGCCACCGCGGCATAGATGATTTCCTTGGTAACATCGAGCCCGTCGAAATGCACCACGCACGGCGCGCGGCCCGGCACCGGTGCTTTGGAAAATATCGCCGGCAACTTGTGCTTGCCGAACGGGACATCGACAAACTCCACCGGCTCCTTGCGGCAGATGAGGCCGCGCTTGTATATGTCGATGCCACGCTTGTAGGCATCAAGCCGGCGCGGATCCTTGTGGCTGGGCATGCGTTCCGCCAGCAGATAGTACAGCCCCGCACGCAAATATTTGCGCCCCGCCGATAACGGATGGCCTGCGGCTTCATCGGCTTCGCCCAGCCGTTGCACGCGCTCGGACACTTTCATCCAGCTCTCGAACCAGGCGCGCTGCTGTGTCGGGTCACCCGCCAGCGCCTTGATGCCGGCAACCTCCTTCAGCGGCCTGCACGCTTCGTCAATTTCGGATATCTGCGCGCCGCGGTTCAGCGCGGACATCACCGCAAGGCTCCACGTGTAATTATTCGGAAAATACTCGAACATGAAGACTCCCCGTTGATTTCAATAGCTGCGGTTTATAGCGGCTCGACGCCGGCTTTTTTTGCGATGCGCAGTTGCAGCGCAAGGTCTTCCTGCAAATACCTGGCGAACTCCTGCGGCGATGAGCCGACGCCAATTAAGCCCAGCTCATCGAGTTTCGCTTTCATCTCCGGCGACGCGACGGCCTGCTTTACCACGGCGCTGATGCGTGCCACCACCGGCACCGGCGTTTTAGCCGGAAACCACAGCCCGTACCAACCCGTCATCTCGAAGTCAGGGTAGCCGATTTCCTTGAACGTCGGCACCTGCGGCACCACCGGCGAGCGATCACCGCCCGTCAGCGCCAGCGGCTTGACGCGGCCGCTTTTGATAAACGGCATCACCGACACCGTGGAAATGAACGTCATGTCCACTTGCCGCCCGATCACATCGGTCAACGCCGGTCCGCTGCCTTTGTACGGAACATGCTTGATTTGAACGCCTGCCAGCGTATTCAACAATTCGCCGACCAGATGGGTCATATTGCCCACGCCGCTCGATGCGTAGCTCAGTTTTTCCGGATTGGCTTTTGCAAACGCCACCAGCTCCTTGATCGACTGCGCCGGGACTCCGGGATTCACCACCAGCAGCAACCCGTAAGAGCGCGCAATCTGCGTGATCGGCGCAAAATCCTTCACCGGATCGTAAGGCAGTTTTTTGGTAGCGACGACGTTCCCGGTGAACGATCCAGTGGTGATCAGCATCGTATGGCCATCGGGACGCGCCCGCGCCACTATTTCAGTGCCGATGATGCCGTTGGCGCCGGGGCGGCTGTCGGCAACGATGTTCTGGTTGAGGCGTTGCGTGAGCTGGTCCTGCACCACGCGCGCCATCACATCCACCGTGCTGCCGGCCGTAAACGGATAGATCATGCGTATCGGACGCGATGGATAAGTGGATTCGCCAGACTGAGCACTCACGGCAGACGCAAACATTGCGCCAGGTATCAAAACGATCAGTCTCACCCATCTCCTCCCGAAATCACAAAATCATTCCACACACCAGCCGCTCGAGCATCTGTTTTTATTTATATTTTTATTCTGTCGCACCCAGGTTGGCTTCCTTCACCACCTTGATCCACTTGGCTATTTCCGCGCGCACGTGCGCGACGAGTTCGTCCGGCGTTGACGATTGCACATCGATACCCTGATCGTCGAGACGCTTTTTCAATGTATCGCTCGCCAGCACCTTGATGAGATCGGCGTTGATTTTCGCTTCCAGCGTTTTGGGCAATTTCGGCGAACAGATGCCGTACCAGCCGTTCACTTCGTAACCGGGCACGCCGCTTTCAGCCATCGTCGGCACGTCGGGCGCTTTGGCGCTGCGCTTCAGCGTGGTGACCGCCAGGCCACGTACCTTGCCGGATTTGATCGCGGCCAGCGGCCCGCCCGGCAGATTGCCCACCGACAGCGGAATCTGCCCGCCCATCACATCGGCCAGCGCGGGCGCCGCGCCCTTGTATGGCACATGCACGATGCTGATGCCGGTCATCATTTTCAGCAGTTCAACCGACAGATGCGGCGAAGCACCCACACCTGACGAGCCGTAACTTAACTTCCCGGGATTGGCTTTCGCATAGGTAACGAGTTCCGGAATCGTGCGCGCCGGCAGCGACGCATGCGCCATCAGCACGTTGGGATTGCCGCCCACTCTCGACAGGAATGAAAAATCCCGGATGGGATCATACGGCAGCTTCGCCACGCGCGCCGGCGTGATGCCGTGCGTCGCAATGTTGCACAACATCATGGTGTAACCGTCGGGCGCGGCCCTCGCCGTCATTTCCGTCCCGATGCCGCCTGCGGCACCGGGACGATTATCAATCACCACGCTGCCATTCCACAGTTCGCCCAGCGCCTGTCCCACCAGCCGCGCCGCCATGTCCACGCCGCCGCCGGGCGCATAACCCACGATGATGCGCACGGGTTTGGTTGGAAAATCCTTGACGGCATCTGCTGCAAGCCCCGCACCGTTCATCATCGCAACGGCCGACAGGGCGGAACACAAAACAAACAGTCTCATTACTACTCCTCGGGTTAAGTTGCGCGGCATCAGCGGATTGCGTCTGCCATCTTGAATTTTTCCCACACATTATAGTTGCGTGTGCCCTGGTGCGCTGGAAACTGTGGCGCCTGCGTCTCGATCCAGCGAAACGGCTCGTTGCCAACGTGTTTAAAGGCATGACAGGCGCCCACACCCGTCCACACGAAATCGCCGGGCGTCAGATGAAAATCCTTGCCCTCGATCGACATGATCGCCTCGCCGCTTAGCGCGAGATAGCTTTCCTCGACCGGATGATCGTGATAGCCGCGCACACCACCCGGCGCCAGCTCGCCGCGCATCATGTAAAAACACTGCGCGCCAAATTCTTTTTCCATGAAGCGGAATACGCGCAAGCCCGATACGCCCACATTCGGATTAATGATCGGACTGCGCGGCTCGAAATGCCCGGCCTGCGCGACACCCGCCGCCGGCAACGCAGGCGCACATTCCAACCACGCAGTTTCGTCTGCCACAAAAAACGTGTCCTGCCACGTGCCCGGCGGCTTGGGTTGCGGCGCCTGCATGTCGAACCAGTGCGCTGGCTTGCTTCCAGTGTTGCGGAAGGCGTGCGGCGTGCCGGTAGGTATCAGCGCGTAATCGTCGCGCGCGAGCTTGAACACCTCCGCACCGCGCTTCAACTCGATCTCGCCCTCGAACAGGTAAATGCCTTTTTCGTTGGCATGCACACAGGTATCCACGCTGCCGCCCGCCGCGAGCCGGCACACGCCCACGCCCATGTGTACCGAGCCGATACCGCGGTCGATCAGTGCCGCGCGCTCGTAGCCGCGCGCATGCCCGGCGTAACCATGCGGCACGGCGAATTTTGATTGCTCCAGTTTGCCCACGTGAAATTGCATTCATCCCTCTCGCGTTACACAATGATTATTGCACACAGCCGTCCGCAGTGGACGGCGCCGACACACGCTGCCAGAATGTTCCACGCACCTTATCAAGGAGGCTTTCATGCGCCACGCAAACGGCTTACCCAAAGTATTGCAACGCTTTATCATTGCTGCTTTGTTATTGACAACAGGCACCGGCATGGCTGCATCCATCGGCGGGAAACTCGAACTTGAAGACTACGGCAGTTTTTTCGTCAATGGCCGCAGCTACAAGACCAATCATCCCGGCTCGTCTCTGGTGACCGGCCGCGCGCCGCCCGGCAGCATCACCATCAATCAGATGTACGTGCAATATCGCATTCCCGCGGGCAGGAAAAACGTGCCGGTGGTGATGGTGCATGGCTCCGGTCACACCGGCATGACGTACGAGACCACGCCCGACGGCCGCGAAGGCTGGGCGACTTACTTCCTGCGCAAGTCTTTTCCGGTGTACGTGGTCGATCACGCCGGGCGCGGACGTTCGGGCTTTAACCCGACACCGATCAACGCTGTCGCCGATAAAGCCGCCGAGCCTGCTGCATTGCCCACGCTGTTTCTAGGCACCATAGAACGTTCGTGGCCGAATTTCCGCTTCGGTCCCGAGTATCCGAAGACCTTCCCCAACGTGCAGTTTCCGATGGAAGCGATGGACCAGTATCTCGCACAACTGGTGCCCAACGCCGAGACCACGCTCGAAGGCGGCGGCCGCAATACCGTCAGCGCGCTGATCGCGCTGCTCGACAAAATCGGCCCTGCCGTCATCATGGTTCACTCGCAGTCTGGCGTGTACGGATTGGAAGTCGCGCGCCAACGTCCGCATCTGGTCAAAGCGCTGGTGAGTGTTGAAGGCGGGTGTGAAACGGTGAGCGCCAAAGATATCGCGACACCCTTCGTGAAAGTTCCGTTTGTTTCAGTGTGGGGCGACAATAGCAAGGGCGCGTGGGGCGTCAACGGCGACAAACGGCGCGAAGGCTGCGTGCAGGCCGTCAACATGATCAACAGCGGTGGCGGTCGTGCCACATTCATGCTGCTGCCGGAGATGGGCATCCCCGGCAACAGTCACATGATGATGATGGACAGGAACAACCTGCAGGTCGCCGACATGATCCAGAAATGGATCATGGAGAACGCAGGGAAGTAATTTGGAGTGCGGCTAAAGTGTCCCCTTGTTACCGCCGCGTTCAATAGACTACGCCAGTACTTGCGATACCTGTTCCTGGCGCAGCATTTCGTAAACGAACGACTCCAGCTCCGGTCCCATTGCATCACGCACCGAAACCATGCCGATGGGCCGGCCGTCTTCGACCACCGGCACGTGGCGAAAACGGCCTTCGTGCATCAGTTCCAGCGCCGACATAAACGCCGCGTCGGGACCGACCGTCCGCAGGTTGCTGGTCATTACTTCGGCCAGCGTGGTGGTAGTCGCATCGCGGCCCTCCGCAACCACGCGGCACAGCGCGTCGCGTTCGGTAAACACGCCAACCAGCCGCCCCCCATCCACCACCATCATCGCACCAACGCGGCGCTCTTTCATGATAGTCGCGGCGGCGCGCACCGTCATGTCGGTCGGCGCCGTCACCGGCGTCTGCTGTTCAATAACGTCGCGAATGGTTCGATTCGTCATGGTGTCTCCTGGGTTAGACTTGCATGCAACAGTCGCCCCTCCCAACCCGATGCTACGCTGGCGTCATACCCCGGTCAAATAAAAGGTTTTGCGCCATCGCGTGAAAGATTATCATGCGATGTCAGCCACCCATACGATGCCTTCCATGAATCATTGGGATCTCTGTGAGTCTCGTTCTAACTGCTTGTTTTTTCGTCCATCGTTGCCTCGGCCAGCGGAATTGATTTAGAGTGCCTAACGCAATGAAACCCATGCGTCGTTGTGTTAGGCACTCTTACTTTTCAACGGTCATCAATCAGGTGCACCACTTATGAGCAACACACCTTCTGTAAAAATCCCGTCAGACATCGGCGGCGAACCCGCCGGGCCCGTGGACACCACCGATCATGGCATGCGGCACTGGGAACGCCAGGCCAACGCCTTTCGCTCGGTGGTGCAAATGCATAAAATCACCTGTACCGACGAACTGAGGCGCGCCGCCGAGGATCTCGGCGATCGCTACAAGGACATGCAGTACTTCGAAATCACCACCAGCGCCATGCGCACCGTGCTGCTCGAAAAAGGCCTGTTCACCGAGCAGGAACTGGCGGCGAAAATGGCGGAAATCCGCGCGCGCTTCAATGTGCCGGATGAAATGGAATCGCCGATCAAGAAGGCCGTCAAAAAATGAGCAGCGAAGTCTCCCTGCGTTCTACCTACACACTGGCGCCGGAACACCGTTTCGATATTGGCGACAAGGTTATCGTCAAGCACGCACATCCGCCGGGACACCGCCGCACGCCGACTTATATTCGCGGCAAGCAGGGCGTGATCGAACGCATCTGCGGCGCGTATCCGAATCCGGAAGAACTCGCCTACGGCTTCGACGGCAAGCCGGAAAAAGTGCTTTACCGCGTGCGTTTTTTGCAAACTCACGTGTGGCCCGGCTACGCCGGGCCGCCGAACGACATCATCGAAATGGAAATATTCGAACACTGGCTGGAGCCTGCGAGATAAAGGAAACCCCATGAGCAAACCTGTTTTCGACTACTACGCGCGCAGCCATCACGATCATGACCACACGCATGATCATGATCACGACGATCATGCCCCGGTCAACGAACACGACAATGGTCCGCCCGGCGAATACGAAATCATGAGCCGCGCCATGCAGGAGTTGCTTGAACAAAAAGGACTGCTCACCGCCGAGCAGGTGGCCAGACGCATGGAGCAGTTTGATGAAGAATTCCCCTATCGCGGCGCGCAAGTCGTGGCGCGTGCCTGGGTTGACCCTGCGTACAAGCAACGGCTGATCGCCGATGGTCGTGCGGCCTGTGCCGAGGCTGGCGTCATACTCGAAGCCGAACGGCTGATCGCCGTGGAGAATACGCCGGCAGTACATAACGTCATCGTCTGCACGCTGTGTTCGTGTTATCCACGCACGCTGCTCGGCATGCCACCGACGTGGTACAAAAGCCGCAATTACCGTTCGCGCGTAGTGTTCGAGCCACGCGCGGTGCTGCGTGAATTCGGCACTGTGCTGCCGGACAACGTGACGGTGCGCGTGCATGATTCCAATGCCGACATGCGTTATCTGGTGGTGCCGATGCGCCCGCAGGGCACGGAAGGATGGAGCGAAGAAAAACTTGCGGGGTTGTTATCGCGCGATATGCTGGTGGGTGTCACGGTACCGCGCGCGCCGGCGTAGCGCTTGAACCGCACTTCGATCGAGTTCATCACCCCATTGTCATTCCCGCGCAGGCGGGAATCTATACGATGCGTCATATGGCACTGTGCTATGGGGTCCCGCCTGCGCCGGCACGACAGCAGTGGCATCGTCTAAAAATAACAAATAAAACAAATACTTACATTACTTCCATCGATGACTGAATTCACCCCAGCGTGGGTCGCGCAACTCGTCGCCGCCTTCGACGCCAGCGGCATCCACCGCGTCGGCACGCCCGGCGATCTCGCCAGTGGCGCATGGTTTGAAAGCGAAGCAACGAAGAGCGGCGCTGCGGTCTTGCGCATGCCGGTGCCTATTCAGCACACCATCATTGAAGAAGCATGGCTGGAATGCGCGAACCTGCGCATTGACGGCTTGCCGATGTTTGATTCACCGGCCACATCGCCAGCAGGTATTTCAGGCAAGCTTTGTGCAAGCGGCGGCACAGGTGAAGTCGGCTATGCGGAATTTCCTTCCAACGCAGCTTCGATCAAAGGCCAGCCGCTGGAGCAATTGCGCCGTGGCACACCGCATGCCGCGCTGGTCGTCGCCACGCGCGTCACCGGTGATTCGTTGGCGCCGATCAATGCGCAATTTTACGACCATCCGTTCGGCCCGCCGGTGTTGCAGGTCGCCGGCATGCATCATGCATTTCTCAACGAGCACGCCGGCAAGAATACGCCCGTCAAACTGGTGAGTTCATACCGGCGCGTGGCTGCCGAATCGTTCAATGTCGCTGCCGTTGCGAACGGCAATGGAACCGGCACACAACCGCTGGCTATCGTGACACCGCGCACCGGCTGGTGGGAATCCACCGCCGAGCGCGCCGGCGGCATGGTCGCGTGGCTCGCAGCCGTTTACGCCGCGGGCACGCTCAAAGCAGCAGGGCAATTGAAATGCGATGTGCATGCCTATGCCACCTGCGGCCACGAACTCGGCCACCTCGGATTGCAAACCCTCATGCAACAGCAAGCGCCGTTGATCAAGAAGGCGAAAATTTGGCTGCATCTCGGCGCCAATCTCGGCGGTGCGGGCAACCTTGCGATGATGATACGAACAACAAACACTGCGGATTCGGAAGCCATGCGCGATCTGCTGATTGCCGAAGGCTACCCCGCGCCACATATCCACATCGAACCCTTAGCTAAAATCTCCGGCGAAGGCCACGACCTCACGCATCTTGGCGGCAACGTGCTGTCGCTCGCCGGCAGCAATCTGCATTTCCATGCCGCAAGCGATCGCTGGCCGGGCAATGTCAATGCTGCGGGTATCGCTTCAATCGCGCGCGCGGTGGCGCGCTGGGTCAACTTGCAGGCTGGTCAGTAGCCACGCGCTACTTGCTTTCGGCAGGCGCCTTAGGCGCCGGATACCCCGCCAGTTCGTCGTAAAACGAAATGATATCCGCGCTGTCCCATTCGCCGCGCCCTTTGGAAACCTCCGATGCCAGCGCCTGCGCGTGCAGTCCAATCAGCGGCAACGGGCAGTTCAGGCGCTCACCCAGTGCGAGCATGGCACGTACGTCCTTGAGATAAATGCGCAGTTTGCCCGCGGGCGGATGGAAGCGCTTCTCCACCATGCGATAGCCTTTCTGGTCCATGATTTTGGAAAACGCCGCAGATTTTTTCAGTACTTCCAGTGCCTGCAGCGGCTCGATACCCGCCTTGCGCGCCAGCGTCAGCCCCTCGGCGAGGGCCATGCGGTTCAATCCCAGCACCAGGTTCACGCACAGCTTCATGATCGCGCCGGAGCCGTTGGCGCCCATGTGCATCCACTCGCGGCCCATCGCCGCGAACATCGGCTCGCATTCGGCAAACGCGTCCTGGCTGCCGCCCGCCATGAAAATAATGTCTTTCACCGCGCACATCTCGCTGGTGCCGCTTATCGTGCAGTCAAGAAAACGAATGCCGACCTTCGCCAGATCCGCCGCCAGCGCTGCCGACTGCTCCGGATCAGCCGTCGTTGCATCGAGCACGATCAGGCCCGGCCTGCCGGTCTCGAATAGTTTGAGCTGGTTGCGCACCACGTCGTTGACGATATCGGAAGTCGGCAACGAAAACATCAGCACGTCCACCTGCCCCGGAATCTGCTCCGGCGATTTTACGGTCTTTGCGCCCAGCTTGACCGCCGCCGCCACGCGCGCCACATCGGTGTCATGCACGATCACCGGAAAACCGGCTTCCATCAAATGCTTCGACAGGCTGCTCCCCATCAAACCCACGCCGATAAAACCGATGCGCTGCTGGCTCACGTTGTTTCCTTTCGACGGTTGACCTGGCGCCGGGCCATCAGGTCACTCGGACTTGAGCCCGATAGCCTTTATCAGCCTTGCGTTCTGTTCCAGCTAGCTGCTGATAAACATCGAGTATTGCTCCGGCGTGTTGGTCTGCGCTTCGAGTCCCTGTTTGCTGAAAGACGCCTTCGCCTCGGCCGTATTGAACGGCTGCCGCAACGACTGCGGCTCGATTCAATTTGTGCTCTTCGCTGCATGAATCCCGGTTCTGTGTTTGCGAAACTGCGTCACGTCGCGCCACCAGCCCTCGCGGCAGGGCACGCCGCCGCGCACCGATCCCCGCTCGGTATTGCCGAACACTTCCTCGTAGCCTTGCGGCAATGGGCGCGCGTCAGGCACCGACAGCCACAGTCGCAGCAGCAGCCGCTTTCTTTCTTCTTCGGGATAATCCACGAAGCTGGTGCGCCCGTGATAAATCACGTGATTGTTGAGCAGCTGTATGTCGCCAGGCTCGAATTGCATGTCCAGCGCAAGCTCGTCCGCCAGCTGGCCGTAGAGTTCGAGCGCTTCGAGTTGCTTCGGCGTGTGACGCGGGACTTCGGGAAAATCCTGCGCAAATTGCGTGTAAGCCGGCGAGAACATGCCGGTAAAGTACCCATCACGAAATCCGAATACCGGCCGCAGATAAGTACGCCCGCTGCCCGGCGGTTCTTCACCCTGCCAGCTATGCACCCAGTTTTCATAATACGTGTCCATCAAGTCCGGACGCCGGCGCAGAATCTCGTTGTGTATGGAGACAGAACTGACGATGCGGCTGGCGCCGCCGGATTTTGCCTTGCGCACGCACAGCAGTCCCACCACGTCGCAGCGATCGCTGTGGAACTGAAGCCCCGCCGAAGTCTTCGAACCGCGACGTGTGGTGTTGACATAGTTCTCCTGGAAATCTTTCACAATGCCGAACAACTCGCCGGTTTTGTTTTGCGACACCGCGGTGCCAAGATGCGTGCCGATGCCCCAATACACGATTTGCAGATCGTCGGGCGAATAGGACAGCGGCAGGCCGCGCAGCATGATCATGCCGGTGCCGGTCTCGAGCTCCTGCGCGATTTTCGCCAAACCCTGCGCGAAATTTGGCAAGGCAAAATCTTTCTTCTCGATGTCAAATAGATCGATCCCGCGCCGCTTTACCGCTTGCAAAGCAGCATCAATCTCGGCAAGTTCCGCGGCGCTGAACGGCCGCAACCAGTCGGTCCGGTTCTTCATATCCGCGCCTTTCCAGGCGCAGGGCGTTTCGATGGAATTGTGTTTTTGCGCTTGCATGGTTTTCCTCCAATGACGATTTCGTGCCGGTTTGCGTGCGGGCCTCACTCCCGTACCACCGCAACGGCACCACACGCTGAAGCCGCAAGCTCATCATATAAGCCGTCGCGCGCCGCGTCCACAATGGGTCACATCATGTGGAAATCCGCGATTACCGTTGCATCGCTGTGTCAGGTAGTGTTTCCGGTCTCGCAGGGGCATAATTTGCAGCATGAAAGCCGATCGACGGCTCGTGCTCAAGTGGGGGATCACGGGAAGTTCGTTGTTCCTGCCGCTGCCGTACGCGCGTGTATGGGCACAATCAGAAGACGCGCTGAAGCTGATACGGCTGCCCAAACTTGCACTGGTCATCGGCAATGGCCGTTACCGCAATGCGCCGGAGCTGAAGAACCCTGCCAACGACGCAAACGCCATCGGCAGCACGTTAAAGACTTTGGGGTTCGAGGTCACACTGAAGCTCGATAGCGACCGGGCGGAGATGGCCGCGGCGATACAGGCTCATGTGCAGACGCTGGCGAAGCGAAAGTGCGTCGGCCTGTTCTATTTCGCCGGCCACGGCCTGCAACTTGCGTGGCGGAATTTCCTGCTGCCGGTGGACGCGGCCATCAAGAAGATGGACGACGTTTCCACGCAAGGCGTGGGCCTGGGCAGCCTGATCGAGGGCATCACCAAAGCCGCCAATCCGATGAATGTCATTGTGCTGGACGCCTGCCGCGAAAATCCGTTTGCCCGCGACTTCCGCGTCGAACAAAAGGGCCTGTCGCAGATCGACGCGCCGCCCGGCACTCTGCTCGCGTATGCCACCTCTCCCGGCAATGTGGCGAGCGACGGCGAAGGCACGAACGGGCTCTACACCGAGCACCTGCTGCGCGAGATACGGGTCAAGGAGACGAGGATCGAGGATGTGTTCAAGCGCGTGCGGCTCGGCGTGCGGCGCAAGTCCAACGGCGCGCAGGTCCCGTGGGAGAGCACGTCGCTCGAAGAGGACTTCTATGTGCTGCCGCCCGAGCACCTTAAGAAGCTGTCGGACGCAGAGAAGGAACGGCTGTTCAAGGAAGAACTCGCGCTGTGGCAGCGCATCCAGAACGCCAACGAGCCTGCGCCGCTGGAGGACTACCTGAGACGCCACCCGAGCGGTGATTTTTCGGAACTGGCACAACTGCGGCTCGACCGTGTACTCGCACGCCAGGGTGAAAAACGTATCCAGCTTGCGTCGCAGGCAAACAACCCGTTCACCAAGGGATCGGCGTTCACCCGCATTGCCAAGGTCGGTGATGCCTACACCTACCGCGAAGTCATCCTGACCTCAAAGCACGAGCGGCGCACCTTCACCGAGGTCGTTACTCAGGTGACGGACACAGTGGCGATCCACGATACCGGCCTGGTTACCGATCTTCTCGGCAACCAGTTGCGTCACAGGCGCGGTAACGTCAACTCGCCGGCGCAGTACGTACCACAGGAATTTGCGATCGGCAAACGCTGGGGCACTCGCTATGACGTCACCAGTCCAAAGGGCGTCACGTTTCAGGAAGAGCAGAATATTCACGTCGTTACGCGCGAAGAGGTGACGGTTCCCGCGGGCACCTTCAACGCATTTTTCCTCGAAGGCCGCGGCAGCAACTCGAATCCTGCGGGCGCCATCGAATTCACGACCCGGCGCTGGTTCGTTCCCGAGTTTCAGAGGCCGGTGGCGAGAGAACGAGCGAGCCGGCGCGATAATAAAGTATTCCACACCGAGCGGCTGGAATTGGTGTCTTACAAGCTTGCCTAGCGGAATCGTTTACCAATGCAGAAGATTGTTCCGCAAATCAGCTTCAGTGTACTAGTGCTTTCCGTGCTGATTTATGCGATCGGCCGATGGGCAGTGCAAAACCCCTTATCGGATGATACCGCCGACTGGTTTTTGTGGTCCGGCGGTATTTCAGCGCTGGTACTGCTGTTCTCAAAAACAAGAGGCGTGCCGTTAAATATCAGAAAATGCATCAATGCAGGCACGGCATCCGCCATCATTTTTCTTGCGGCATTTGGTGCCTGGGGCTTGTTTTCGAGCAAAGGAAAAAATCAATTCCCGGAAATGGCAGGACTGTTTCCGTATTATGCGCTGCTGCTCGCAGGCATACTCCTGGTGTTGTTGGCGATTATTAACCTGCTATGGCGAAGAAAAGCGCATAGCATGTAGCGCAGATCGGTAAAACACAACCCGCCTGCGAAAGGAAAATCCAATGGGACTTTTTGACTTTGGCAAGAAACCCGACAAGAACGCAGTGGTACTCTCCGTAGATGAAGTCCGTCAGCGTTTGCTCGCGCTGAATCGTGAGACCGCCCCTTATCAAATCATTGACGGTGCGACCGAAAATGTCGATCTGATTGCCGAGTGGAAAATCGTGGATGCAAAATGGTATGAAATTTTCGCCAAAGCAAGTCTCACCAAAGTCTTCCGCATTTACATGAAGTTTGATAACGCAAAACACCAGGTGCGCGGCAAGGACGAGGAATGCACCGTTTCATGGCGCGCAGGCGTGCCGTCACTGTCGTTCTCGGCTTCAAAATTCCAGGGGCAGATGTCCTCGGTCGAGTTTGGCACGGCCTATGCCTTTACCGAGGAACTGAAACCCGGGCAGGTGTACCACTACCGTTTCAGCACCAGTGAGATAAAAAAGCCGATCCAGGAGGCGGTGGCTGCCTGCGGATGGGGTTATAAAGGCGTGGCTTTCGGAAAACTCTAAGCTGCCTTTCCGCAGCACGCCGTTTCAGATGTATCTCAATGCCGCAGGAAGCTTTCAACAAGTCCGGTTTCCAACGGCACCGTCAGGAGAAGTGACATGCGACTCAAAGGCAAGACTGCACTCATCGCGGGCGCCAGCCGCAACATAGGCAGGGAAATAGCCGCGATTTTTGCCCGCGAAGGCGCTGACCTCATCCTGGTGGCAAGAATGATCAGCGACGATCTGACTCAGGCAGCGAAAGAATGCGCGGGTTTTGGCGTGCAGGCGCTCCCCTTGGCGGGAGACGTGGAACTCCTAAAGAAAATGAAACCCCTGTCGCGATCGCTGCAAACATTCCTGCTGTTGCCGTTGGGTGCAGTGGTTCTTTGCACCGCCACCGCGCTGGGACAACCTTATCCCGGCAAACCCATCCGCATCGTCACTGCGGAAGCAGGCGGCGGCAATGATTTTGCCGCGCGGGCCATTGTGCGCGGGATTGCAGACAGCCTGGGGCAGCAACTGATCGTCGACAATCGCGGCGGCGCGGGCGGAATTATCGCCGCCGAAATCGTAGCCCGCGCGCCACCCGACGGCTATACGCTGCTGGTTTACGCCAGCAATATCTGGATCATTCCGCTGCTGCGAAAAAATGTGCCCTACGACATGGCGCGGGATTTTTTGCCGATCACCTGGGCGGCGCGCTCGCCCAGCACGCTGGTGGTGCATCCTTCGCTGCCGGTCAAATCCGTCAGGGATCTCATCGTCATCGCCAAAGCAAGGCCGGGGCAGCTCAACTACGGTTCAGGTGGGTCGGGTGCTACCACGCACGTTGCGGCCGAGTTGTTCAAGTCGATGGCGAACGTCAACATCGTGCGTGTTGCCTACCGTGGCAACGCACCCGCGATCAATGATTTGATTGCCGGACAAATACAGGTAATGTTCGCGACCGCCGGTACGGTAGCCCCTCATACCGGATCAGGCCGATTACGGGCATTGGCAGTGACCAGCGCGGAACCCACAGCGCTGGCCCCGGGCCTGCCTACCGTCGCCTCAGCGGGCCTGCCGGGATATGAATCGCTGTCGATCTATGGCGTATTCGCGCCCTCCAAAACATCTGCGGCTATTGTCCAACTGCTGAATCGGGAAATGGTGCGGGTACTGCACAGGGCTGATGTGAAGGAACTGTTTTTCAACGCCGGCGTGGAAGCGGTTGGCAGTACGCCGGAAGCATTCGCGGCGGCGATAAGAGCAGACGTTGCGCGCATGAGCAAGGTCATCAACGATGCCGGCATCCGCGAAGACTGAAAGCGGATGTCGTTGATTCACGCCGGATTCCGGCGCAAATTTATTTCAGCGGTTGCCTACGGCGCGCTCACCGTGCGGATGTACCACGGGAACGAATCCCAGCTCACCACTTTTTCCGTGCCATCGAACAGCGCCGCGATTTTGGTTCCGGTTTCCGTCACCGGAATCGCAAGATAGGTCAGCCGCGCGGTGTGCCGCGCCGCCGCCTTGCCGTCGCCACCTATGGTCGCCATGCGATCGATGAAGATCATGCGCAGATTGCAGTCCTTGGCGGGACCCTGCGTAGCAATCACCATCTCCCACCCCGGCGGCAACAACTTCGCCTGCGCCGCGTCGTTCACCCGAAAATCAAGTTGAAAGCGATGCTCCGCCGCCTGTTCGACTACGGTTGCGCAGACGCGAACGGCGCCAGTAGCATCAGGATGGCGGCGGCGAGAGTACCGGTGAATGTGGTTTTTTTTGTTCATGGTGTTCTCCCTGTGGGAGCTTGCATGGTAACGTGCCTGACGCTGACCACAATGGCATCCCTGAAGCGCCATAAGCAACGAGCGTTGCGCTGCATGCACAGCATTCGCAGTAACTATACTAATACTCTTGCGCCACAACGTGGCATATAATAATATGAGTCTAGGAGGATATTACAAATGAAATCAATAACTTGTGTTGTGTCTGTAATCGTCGTGCTGGGTGCACCGCTTGGCGCACTGGCGCAAAATTATCCCGAACGGCCCGTGCGCATCGTCGTCACATTCCCACCCGGCGGATCGACAGACTTTACCGCACGCATACTGGCGCAGCATCTGCCCGCAGCGTTCGGCCAGACTGTCGTCGTCGACAACCGCGGCGGCGGCGGGGGCAATATCGGCTGCGATATCGTGGCCAAATCCGCGCCCGACGGTTATACGCTGCTGCTTACCACTGAAGGCCCGGCGACCATCAATCCCAGCGTTTATACATCGCTGCCGTTCAACATGATGCGCGATCTGCCCGGGGTTACGCAGTTGATCAAATACGCCAATGTCGTCGTGCTTCATCCGTCGGTACAAGTCTCCTCGATAAAAGAACTGATCGCGGCATCAAAGACCGGGACAAGCAAACCGCTGCGCTACGCGCACCCCGGCGTGGGCACCGGCAACCATCTGGCAGTGGAACTGTTCAAGATGAGCACCGGCACCGACATGATCAGTGTCCCCTACAAGGGCGGTGGTCCGGCGCTGCTGGCCGTCGTCGGTAACGAGACGCAGTTGTCGTTTGCCACGCCGCCGTCATCCATTCCGCATGTCAAGACCGGACGGCTCAAGGCCATTGCCGTGACCAGCGCCAAACGCTCGCCGGCACTGCCCACGCTGCCCACCGTCGCCGAAGCCGGCGTACCCGGATTCGCGGTGGAAGGCTGGGTCGCCATGTTCGCGCCGGCAGGCACACCGCAGCCCATCATCAACCGGCTTAATGCCGAATCGGTAAAAGTCATGCGCAGGCCGGATGTGAACGACGTGGTGCTGGCCGGCGGCTCGGAAACCTCCGGAAATTCCACCGAGGAATTCCGCTCCATGGTCCGCAACGAAACCGCGATGTGGGCGAAAGTAGTTAAATCAACCGGCGTCAAGATCGAATAATCGCGGTAAAAGCAAAGTGAGCCTCGGCGCATTGCCTGTCTTTGCCGCCGGGGCAGCGCGCAGGTTGTAGCGCCGGACCGCCTGACTTGCACGCAGCGCGCTATTCAGGCGCTATCTTAGCCAGTTGCACGAGCTCACCCCAGCGCCTGAGGTCAGCCTGAAAATTTTTCTGAAACACGGCTGGCGGGTCGGCAACAGGTTGGTAGCCGCCTGACATCAGATACTCACGCACTTTGGGCAACTGAAGCGATTTTTGTATCGCGCCATAAATCTGGGAGACGATCTTGTCGGGGGTTTTCGCGGGTGCGAACCAGGCGTGCCAACCGGTGTCCTGCTGGAATCCGGTAAGGCCGGCTTCGGCGATGGTCGGCACATTCGGCAATGCGTCGAGGCGCTTCGCGCCGCTGTAACCCAATGGACGCAGCCGTTCGGATTTGACATGGGGCGCGGCTATTATCGGCGGCACGACCATCACCTGCACCTCCCCTCCGAGCAGCGCAATCATGGCTGGCCCGGCGCCCTTGTAAGGCACGTGCAGCATCTGTATGCCGGCGCGCAAATTGAATGCCTCGGTGATCAAGTGCAAAACGTTGCCCACGCCCGGTGAACCGAAGACAAGTTTCTGGCTCTTGGCCAATGCAATCAATTCGGCGACCGAGCGTGCGGGTAACGACGGATGGACCGCAAGAAGCGCGCCCTGCCCCACGATCGGGTTGGTGATCGGCGTAAAGTCCCGGCTCGAATCAAACGGCAGTTTCTTGTGGGTGCTCGGGTTGATCGCGAATGCAACCGAGATATGCATCAAGGTGTAACCATCGGGTGCGGCCTTCGCCACGATGTCGCTGCCGATGATGCCATTCGCCCCGCCGCGATTGTCGACAACCAGCGGCTGACCGAGAAAAGCCTCCATCTCTTTTGCCAGCGCTCTCGCATTCGCGTCCGTAGCGCCGCCGGGCGGGAACGGCATGATCAAACGAATGGGGCGCACGGGCCATGCGTTAGCCGAACTTGTCGAAGCAGTCTGCGCCCCGGCGTCGGTAGTCAGCGCGATAGTGCAGCATGCAAGCGCGGACGTTAAACGCCACAACCCGTTGCGGATGTCCATGGTCGCCTCTCCCCTGATCTAGTCAACGGCCCGTGGCATACGGGTATCGATAGCGACCTTGGTCCATTTGGCGATTTCGGCCGGGATGATTTTGCGCATCTCGTCCGGTGTTTTGAGGTCGATCACGGCGCCCATGGCGGTCAATTGTTTTTGCGTTTCGGGCATATTGAAGTAGCGGACAATTTCGTTATGCAGTTTCATTACGATAGGGCGCGGCGTGCCGGATGCGCTCGCGACGGCATACCAGTTCGACGCATCGTAGCCTTTGACACCCGCTTCATCGAGCGTCGGCAGATCCGGCAGCAACTCGGCGCGTTTCAGCGTGCCAACGGCCAGGCCCTTGAGCTTGCCCGAACGCAGGTGCGGGATAGCGGGCACGCTCACCGCAAAATTCGCGTGGGCCTGCCCGCCCATCACGTCGATCATGGCGGGGAATCCGCCTTTGTAGAGCACGATATTGAAATCGTGCTTCGACAGGCTGGTGAACAGCGCCGATGCGAAATGCATGAAACCGCCGGAACTCGACAGCACGAGCTCGCCGGGTTTGCTTTTCGCCATTGCCAGCAGATCCTTGACGGAGTTGACCGGCATCGACGGTCCGACGCTCAGAATAAGGAAGCTCGCACCGAGCTTGGCGACAAAATCCAGCGCCTTGGGCGTATCGTAGGGCAGTTTGCGCACTGCGGGATTCATCACGTAAGCCGAGGACACCAGCAGCAGCGTGTAACCATCGGGCCGCGCTTTTACTGCGATGTCGGTGCCGATGATGCCATCCGCGCCGGTGCGATTGTCCACGATCACGCTCTCGCCCAGCGTCTGACTCAGGTGCGTTGCAACCATGCGCGCCAGGATGTCGTTGGTGCCCCCCGGCGAAAAGGGAACGATCAGGCGTATCGGTTTGGTGGGATAGGCCTGTCCTGCGCCTGCCGAAGCGGCCTGCCCCAGCGCGGCAGCTGGCATCAGAACCGCGACGGATGCGATCAATGCACGCCATGCACAAATCGGTCTCGAAAACATGGGCTCCTCCAATGTTTGGGATGGGACGCGACGAACGATGGTTGCCGGTTCGAATTCTATTCCGCTAATTGAGAAGTTGCATTTAAATCGGTTTCCCGTCCGCACAAACCTTAAGGCAGGAAGGCCACCCGCCGCAAACGCTGACTATTTGGGGCGGTTCATGGGGGTGACGGAGCGCTCGGCGTAGAACACCAGGCGATGATCGAATCCGTCTTTCTGTCCGTCGTAGCGGGATTTTCGCGGATCGTATTGCTCGCAAACCTTGCCCAGCATCCTGTCCTCTGCATACTCCTTGCTCTTGATCGCCGAGCCATCAGCCCTGACGAATGACGTGCTGAATACGTTCTTCCCGCTCATAAAATCCTTTCGCACCACGACGTCCACGCTTGCCGTGTCATCGGTCAGGTCAACATAGACCGCTCGCGGAAACCAGTCGGTCAACACATGCTGAAGTCCTTTGAGGCTGCTCGCGGAAAACTGATAACCGTCGGACACGCGGGAACGGATGAGCAGTTGCCTGTCGGGATTGTTTTCTGCCATGGTGACCTCTCGAGCGAGAAGGGAATGTGTTGCGCCCTGCGCGTTGTGAATTCTCCTGCAGGACAGATTCTGCCACAAGCACACGTATATTATCGTGGCGCCGTTATTTTGCGAGCATGCGCAATCAAATCACTCTTCTCCCGCATAAATCTTAAGATAAGAAGACCGCCCGCCATCCGCCGCGATGGTCGTTCCCGTCAGCATGCGCGATTCATCCGACGCCAGAAACACCACGATCGCGGCAATATCAATCGGGTTCCCCACCGAAAACGGATACAGTTTCTGCACGATCATGCGTTCCCTGACCGCGCCGGTCGGCTTTTCGGATTGCATCCATTCCTTGTTTTCATAACGCTTGATGGCGCGTTCGGTGCGTATGCTGCCAGGCCCGATCGCATTGGCGCGTATGCCGTATTGCACGTATTGCGCGGCGAGCGTCTTGGTGAACGACATGATGCCGCCTTTCGCCGCCGCGTACGCCGGCCGGTAGATGCCGGTCATGCCCACCATCGAGGAAAAATTGATGATGGAACCGCCGCCGGCTTTGATCAGGTGCGGTATGCCGTGCTTGCAGACCAGAAACGGATGCAGCAGATTGAGCGTGATGGTTTTGTGCCAGATGTCGAGGCTCATCTCGTGCACGGGAACATCTTCCAGCACGGAACCGCCGGCGCAGTTCACCAGCACATCCAGTTTTCCGAACTTCGCCACTGTCGCATCAATCGCCTGCTTGACCGCGGCATCCTGCGTGACGTCCGCCTGGATAAAAATCACGTCACCGCCAGCATCCTTGATGTCCTGCTCGGCGCGACGCCCCGCTTCTGCGTTGATATCGACGATGGCAACGCCACGCGCGCCTTCTTTCACAAACTCAAGCGCGCTCACCTTGGCGATGCCTGCACCGCCGCCGGTTAGGAAGGCTACTTTTCCGTTGAGTCGAGGCATATTTGCTTTGTTCAAAAATATGTTTTAAAACAAATACTTATATTGATAACACAAGGATAGCGATCAGAACGCAGTGCCATATGCGGAATCGTATGGATTCCCGCCTGCGCGGGAATGACAGCGTTGGTATTGCGCCGTCCGTAGTTCTACTAGTCCATCATTTTATTTTGATGCCCGTCGCGGCTACCACCTTTGCCCATTTCTGCAGGTCGGTCGCCATCGCTGCACCGAATTCTTCCGGCGTGCCGGTGCGCGGATCAGCACCTTCGTTGGACAGTTGCTTGCGCGACTCAGGCGCCTGCAGATAATCGTTGATCGCCTTGTTCAGGCGCGCCACTACCGGCTGCGGAATGCCGGCAGGGCCGATCACGCCGTACCAGCCGCTCACTTCGTAACCGGTAATGCCGGCTTCGTCGATGGTCGGCACATCGGGCAGCGCGCCCGCGCGCCGTTTGGTGGTCACGCCCAACGGCACTAGTTTGCCGGAGCGTATATGCGCGACCGATGAAGGAATGGACGGAAACAAAAACTGGATATGGCCACCCATCAGATCCACCAGTGCCAGCGATTGCCCCTTGTATGGCACATGAACGTAATCCACTTTGGTCATCACCTTGAACAGTTCGCCCGACATATGGCTGGGTGAGCCGACGCTCGACGAACCGTAGCTCAGTTGCCCCGGACGCGCACGCGCGAGGGTGGCGAACTGTTTCACCGTGCGCGCCGGCAGCGAGGGGTGAACCACCAGTACGTTAGGCACATTGGCAACGATGGCGATCGGCGAAAAATCCCGCAGCGGATCGAACGGCAGCTTGGCATACACCGAGGCATTGATTACAAAGCCTTCGGGCACCATCTGGATGGTATAGCCGTCGCGCGGCGATTTCGCCGTGATCTCGCCGCCGATGATGTGGTTTGCGCCCGGCCGATTTTCGACGATCACCTGCTGCTTGAAAGTTTCGCCGAGCCGCGCGCCGACCGCGCGCGCGAGTATATCCGTGGCGCCGCCGGGCGCGACACCGACGATCATGCGAATCGGTTTGGTCGGAAAATCCTGTTGGGCAGATGCCGTGCTTGCTGCACCGGTCATGGCAGCAAGGCAACCCGCCGCAACAACACGCCTCAACCGCCGATAATCAATTTTCATGTCCATGGATGCTCCTCCTCGTTTCGTCGCTGGCGCGATCTATGAAACACTCTACACCATCACAGCGTGGCGATGAATTCCTCGATCAGCGGATTGGTCTTATCCGGAAACTCCGTGAGCGGGAAATGTCCGACGCCGGGCAGTTTTACGTATTTGGAGCCCGGCACAGCATCGTGTATTTCTTTCTCATACTCGGGCGGATTGCCGTGATCATCGAGACCGCGCAACAGCAGGAGCTTCGGCTTGAGCGTCGCAATGCGATCGCGCACATCGAAGGCATCTATCGTCTTCAGGTCATAATATTGCGACATCGGGCCAACCTGCTTGTGACGTTCCATCAGCCGCTCGCGCAAGCCCGGATCAACGAACTTCATTGCGTGACGCTGAAACGCCAGCCATTCTTCGTAGTCCTGCGGGTTCTGCGCGGCGCGCAGCCGCATTTCGTAGGTATCCGGCGCGCGCACCTTGGGCCGCGCCGCGACCGTCATCACCACCAATCCCTTTATCTCATCCGGATAGTCAAGGCCGTATTGCAGCGCGATCGATGCGCCCAGCGTATAGCCGACCAGCACCAGGTCTTTTTTTATCCCCTGCGCCCACAGCCAGCCGCGCACCCATTCGGTGTAGCGCGCTACGTCGGTGCAATGGGTTCCCTCAAGGTGTCCCGGCAACGTGGGCGCAACACTCCCCGGAAAATGCTTGAGTTGATGCACAAAGGCATCGGCACAGGCACCCGCGCCCGGTCCGTGAATGAATACGAGTTGCGGCATAGGCAAGTTCCTTTCAAAAAAAGCGGTACTGCATTCTCTCACTTCGTCTGCGAAGTATTTGCCGGCACCCGCGCACGGCTTTGCAGATAACCGCCAAAAGCCAGTATGCCCGAATTCGACAGGAACACCGTCTTGAATCCGAACGCGGTGCCTACGCTTCCGAAGCATACCGGGATCACGACGTGCGTGACGCTACGTAACGTTTTGTACAAACCGATAGCTTCCGCGATGCGGCCCGCCGGCGCCAGTACATACAGCAGCGACATGATCATCGGCTGGGCGCACCCCACACCGAGCCCGAGCAGAAAGGCAATCACTGCCAGCGCGTAGGCGTTCACGAAAAACGGCAGCAGCAGGTACGCCAGCGCCGCCACGAAAATGGCGGACGTGAGGATTGTGGCCTCCCTTAACTTTTTCGCCAAAAACGGAATCGCGGCGCGAATCACGAACGCCGCCAGCGCAACCATGCCCAGCACGGCGCCGATCGCGGACGCCGACAATCCGACCGCGTGGCCGTACACCGGCATATAAAACTGGAACAGATCCTGCGCCGAGCCGATGATGCCGCCGGCGATGAAGGTGGCGCGCAGCGCAGGTATGCGCCACAAGTCCAGCACACTCTTGGGCGTTTCGCTGCCGTTTTGGCCGGAGGCTTCCTTGGCGGTGCCCGGCAGCAGACGCGGCCGCCACCACAGCAACGGGATCGGCAGCGCCACAAACAGCGCCAGCACCCAAAACACGCGCTGGTGTCCGATGGTATCAATCAATATTCCCGTGATCAACGGACCCAGAAAATTGGCGGCCGACCAGCCCATGGTGATCAGTGCATAGTTGCGGGTGCGATGCTGCTTCCCGCCGACGCCGCCGACGGAAGCCTCGAGCGGAATGCCGAACACCAGATGACCCAGTCCGTTCAGAAACGCCAGCACACACAAGGCCGCTATCCCCGGCGATGCCAGCGGCAATAGCAGCGCCACCATCATCATCACGGAACCCCAGATCATCGGCAGGTGCGGCGACACCCGGTCCGAAATTCTTCCAATCACGATCGACAGAAACATCGGGCACAGCGAATAGAGCCCGACAATCACGCCGACCATCAACTGGTTGGCCCCCAGTTCAAGCGCATACAGCGACACCGCGACACGGCTGCCCCCGAAGCCGATCTGGCTCAGCACGGACAGCAGCACCACCAGATATATCGCCATCGGCGGGCGCTGATCTACGCCGCAGCGCTCATCGCGAAAGCCGGCGCGATTTTTTCAATGACAGAACGCAGCCTTCCAATTTATACCGCCAGCCGGTAAACCCGCGCCGCGGTATCGCGATACAGCGCCGCCTTCTCCGCTGGCGAGCAATTCTGCGTAATGCGCTTCAATGCATTCCACAACACGCCGTAGCCGGTCGATTCCTTGTCCACCGGGAAATTGCTTTCCATCATGCAGCGGTTGGGGCCGAACAATTCAATGCAGGTCTCGACATAGGGACGCCACGCAGCAGCGAGTTCTTCAGACGAAGGCGGAATGTCGCGCAGATGAAAATCCCAGCCGCAATACGTCATGCCCAGGCCGCCGACCTTGACCGTGAGGTTGGGAAACTGTACGAGATTGCGCATATTTTCGCGCCACACCTTAAACACTTCGTCCCGATTTTCATGCGGCGCAATGCCGAGCAGACCGCCGCAGTGGTTGAGAATCACGTTGGATTCCGGGAAAGCGCGCAGCAAATCCGCCGCGTCATCCAGTTGCGGATGAAACTGCCACGACTCGAACGATAGACCCAACGGTTTGAGATGCGCGAAGCCCTTGCGGAACACTGGGTCGAGCACCTGATGGCGCGGCGGCTGGCGCCGGCCAAACTTCGCAGCGTTGCCGCTATCCCATGTCACGCCGTGGCGGATGCCGCGAAAGCGCCCGTTGCCCGCCGCGATCAGCGCTTCCAGCACCGGCCGCGCGCCATCGCCTAACGTCAGGTCGGCATGGCCAATGATGCCCGCACACAACTTCGCTTTCCCATATTTTCCGCTCGCGCTCATCGCGGCGATGCCATTGACGAACTCCACCTCGCCCACCGGCTTCATCGCTGCGGGACCATCGGCGCGAAACATGGATCCGCATTCGATGAACACCGTGGCGACGACGTTATGGCCGGAATACACATCTTCGGCCAGTTCATGGATCAAATAACGGCCAAGGTCTTTATCCCACGCGTGATGATGCGGATCGACAATCGGCAACTCGGGTTCCAGCGCCTGCTCCTGGCGCTTGTTGGTCCATGCGGTGCGCTCGGTTTCCGTGCGAAATGTGCTGCCCCGAAATTCCTTCGATACATTGTGCTGGGCCATGTCATTCTCCAATGCGTTTGTGAACGACGGCCATTGTGTCAGAATCAGGAAAATGGTGGGGAGAGTCATCATGAGATGGACTGCCGGCTTAATTGCAAGCATCGTGATGCTGCTGCTGGGCGCAGCCGGCGCGGAAGCGCAGTATCCTACGCGGCCGATACGCGCGGTGGTGCCGTTTCCCGGCGGCGGCGGACCGATGAATATCGCAGGACGCGTGGTACAGACCATGAACACTGTGCTCGGCCAGCCCATCGTGCTCGACAATCGGCCCGGCGCGGATGGCGCGATCGGCGCAGACATCGTGATCAAATCGGCACCCGACGGACACACGCTGTTCATCGCCAGCAACAGCGCGATGTCGGGCCTGCCGCATTTGCGCAAAAACCCGCCGTACGATCCGGTAACGGCGTTTGCGCCCGTGGGCTTCATTGGCCGCATCACCTTCATGCTGATTGTCCATCCGACATTGCCGGCAAAGTCAGTAGGCGACCTCATCAAGCAGGTGCGCGTGGCGCCGGGCAAATTCTCCTATGCGAGTGGCAACGTCAGCGGCATGGTGATGATGGCGACCTTTGCGAAAATGCACGGACTCGACATGCTGCACGTGCCGTACAAGGGCGACGCCGCCGCTTTAGCCGATTTCGGCGCTGGACGGGTGCAGACCATGTTTGGGGCCACGGGCTTTCTCGGTCTGATCCGCGACGGACGGCTGCGCGCGCTAGCCGTCCCGCTGCCCAAACGAAGCCCGCTGCTGCCGGACGTGCCCACGCTGGAGGAAGCCGGCGTCGCGCCGATCCCCTTGCAGGTGTGGGCGGGGCTGTTTGCGCCAGCACGCACACCGAAAGAAATCGTTGCGCGGCTCAACCGCGAGTTGAACACCGTGCTGCGCAGCACGGACGCGCGCATGCTGTTCGATCGTGAAGGCCTGGTGCCGCAAGAAATGACTTCTGACGAGCTCGCCGCTCATGTCAAAACCCAGCTCGATGTTTGGGGCCGCGCGATCCGCGACGCAGGCATTCCGCAGGACTAGAATCTTTCTCATAAGCATTTGTTTTTAAACATATTTACTTGGAAAGACCCAGTTCTCCCAGAAACACCTTGAGCGCGGCGTTATCCTTGTCCATGAACTGACGCATTTGCTGCGCGCTCATCAGTTCCGCGCTCCAGAAATTTTTCTCGATGTCCTGTTTCCATTCATCGGCCTCGGTCATGCGCTTTAACGTGCGTTCCCAGTACGCGACTTGAGCCTCGCTTGTACCCTTGGGCGCCACCACGCCACGCCATTGCGATACCACGGCGTCGTAGCCCTGCTCGCGCCACGTCGGCACATCGGCGAGCACACCGCCGAGCCGTTTCGGTGCAGACACGGCGAGCGCGCGCACCTGTCCCTGCGCGATCAGTTGCGCTCCGAGCGCGGCGGTCACCGGCACCACATCGACGTGTCCGCCCATCATCGCCGCCAGCGACGCCGAGCCGGCGTTGAACACCACATTCTTCAGCGACTTGATGTCGAGTCCGCCGGCCTTCAATGCCACCGCTACCGCCTGATGATTCGGATTGCCGAGGCTGGTCGCAATGCCGAAGCTGTAGCCCGCGGGATTCTTCTTCACGCTCTCGATGAGATCCTTGCCGCCCTTGATCGGTGAATCGGGCTTGACGGTGACGACCAGGTATTCGCCAAACAAATGTGCGACCGGCGTGAATTCCGTGTAGCTCGGTCCGCGCCCGGCAATATGGTTGGTGAGCAGCGCCTTCGAGGCGATCATCAACGTGTGTCCGTCGCCGGGCCGCGTGTTGAGATAGGAGTACGCCACCACGCCGCCGCCGCCGAGCTTGTTGCTCACGGCCACCGGCACGTCGATGTGTTTTTTGTCCTGCAGAATGGCTTGCATCACGCGCGCGGTACGGTCGGGTCCGTTGCCCGGCGGCGTATTGACCACGATCTCCACAACTTTTTCGGGTTTCCAGTCGGCGGCAAAGCCATGCGTGATGCCGAGCGACACCAGCAGAATTGCGATGATCACACGCATGATTCGTCCTCTTAGATGTAACACGGCCCCGGTATACCGGGTAGTTTGGCAAACAACGATTCATCGACTTCAAACCCCAACCCCGGTGCCTCCGACGGCTCAATGTAACCGTCAACCACCTTAGGCTGGCCGCTGCACAACTCGTCGCGGAATGGGTTATGTGCGGAGCAGTCGCTTTCGTAGATCAACGCATTGGACGTTGCACACAGCAGATGCACGCATGCAGCGGAATCGATCGCGCTCATGCCGACGTGCGGCGCAAACGCGCGGCGAAACGCCGCGGCGAGATCGGCGATTTTCTTGCACTCGGTGATGCCGCCCGCCTTGCATGGATCGGGCTGAATGATGTCAACAGCTTTGGTCTCCAGCAGTTGCCGCGCCTGGTAGCGCAGAAAGTGATTCTCGCCTCCCGCCAGCGGCACGTGCGTGCGCGCGTTGAAGTGCGCATAGTCGGCGATCGCATCCGGAGCAAACGGCTCTTCGATCCAGAACACGCGGCATTCCTCGAAACCCGGCAGCGCGCGCTGCAGATCAAGATAGGTATAGCGCGTGTTGATGTCCACTGCGATATCGATGGCGTCGCCCAAGCCCTTGCGCACCGCGCGCACGCGCTCGAGATCGTTTTTCACGCTGTCGCCCATGCGCAGCTTGAGCGCGGTGTAACCTTTATCGACGAAACTCTGCGCTTCTTCCAGCAACGCGGGCGGCGGTTTGAAACCCATGCACACGCCGCCGGCGTAGGCGCGCGTCTTCTTGCGCGCACCGCCGAGCAAACGATACACCGGCTGCTTCAACGCCTTGCCGCGCACATCCCACAACGCGACATCAACACCCGACAGCGCCTTGTACAGCGCGTTGCCGGGACCGTGGGTCTGACCTTGCTTGAGATAAATGCGGTTCCAGATTTCCTCGACCTCCATCGCGTCGCCGCCGACCACGACAGGCGCGAGATTCTGGTTCACCAGATCCGCCACCAGCGTGGGCGCCAGCGCGTGATGCGCCTCGCCATAACCCATGATGCCGTCTTCGGTTTTCACGCGCACGATCACCGTGTCTTTTTTGATCGGCTGCCCCACGCCGCGGCGCGGCGCGTTGTCGAGTTTGAAAGAAAGGGCAAAGGCTTTGACTTCAGTGATTTTCATAGATGGGTTTGCATGTATTTATTCAATCAACTCCTTCGAGTAACTTTGCCATGCAGATCAGGTCTTCATAATTGCCGTCGAGGCGCACGCCGCGCCGCTTCACGCCTTCGACTACGAAACCCATTTTCTCGTAAAGCCGCTTGGCGCGCACGTTGTGTTCGCGCACCGTGAGTTCCACGCGCGTCAGTCCGGTTGTCCTGGCGGCATCGAGCGCCGCAACCATCAGCGCCTCACCCACACCCTGCTCGCGATAGCCGTCAAGCACGCCCATGCCCAGAACGCCGGAGTGCGCGAACAGCGCGCGATGCAAGGAACTGATATCACACCAGCCGATCACGCGCTCTCCCTCCAGCGCCACAAAATACGGACGGCCATCACGGATACTGTCCAGAACAAAACACCGCACTTCCTCCAGCGGCGGTGCTTCGAGCATCGCCAGATACAACCGTTCGCGCACAACGGTGTCCAGCGTTTCGCGGAAGCTTGCAATATGAGCTTCAGCAATCGGAACGACAGGATGTTTCATCTGTAAACGATAACCGAGCCGCCATTGACGTGCCAGTTTTTTACGCGGCCACGTGCCGGTCGTGCCGGCCCGAATTCCATTATCTGGCCGCAGCAGGCGTTTTTTTCACGCTATTCCGCACATTGGGGACTTGAGAGTAAAATGATCCCGTTTGAGTCCTCTTGACGTATCTTGACGTATTGCCCGGCCCACTATCTGACAATTTGCCACTCCACCTTACAGGGAGACCGCATGAACGCACCGCTCACCGCAGCACCCAAAATCGAATGTTCACCCGAAGAATGGGAAGCCCGTGTAGACCTCGCCTGCGCCTACCGCGCGGTGTCACAGATGGGCTGGCACAACAGCATTATTTACAACCACATTTCGATGCGCGTGCCGGGCACGAAGTCGCACTTCCTGATCAACCCGTTTGGCCTGATGTATCACGAAATCACCGCGTCGAACCTGCTCAAAGTCGATATCGACGGCAACAAGATCGTGCCATCACCGCACCCGATGCTGATGGCGGGTTTCGTGGTGCATCGCTCGATCCACATGGCGCGTGACGACGCCCATGCGGTAATCCACACCCACTCCAGAGCCGGCGTCGCCGTGGCGTGCCAGAAACAGGGCCTGCTGCCGATCAATCTCGGCGCCATGCATTTGCACGACAAGATCGCCTACTATGACGTCGAAGGCGTCACCAACGACGCTGAGGAAAGCGATCATATCGCCCAGGCGCTCGGCAACAAGAACGTCGCCATACTGCGCAACCACGGCCTGCTCACCTGCGGCCCGACCATGGGACATGCGTTCCACCTGATGCGCCGGCTCGAAAGCGCTTGCGAAATCCAGGTGATGGCGCAATCCGGCGGCGCGGAACTGATTTTCCCGCCGATGGAAGTGATACAAAAAACTTCCCAGCAGACCACGCAGCTGGTGCAGAAAAAAGAAATCGATAAATCCGACGGCCCGGCAATGCTGTGGGCAGCGGTACGGCGCTGGATGGCGCAGATCGATCCGAGCTACATGGATTGATGCTGTCATCAGCAGCAACGCAATGGGTCGCGGCCGCCGTGTTTCTGGCGGCCGCGCCCGTTTTTGCACAGCAAAAACCTTCGGGCCTGCCGGGGCAGTACCCGAACAAGCCGATACGCGTCATCGTGCCCGCCTCGCCGGGCGGCGGTACGGATATCGTCTCGCGCATCGTCGCACTGCGCCTCAGTGAGCGCTGGGGAAGCGCCGTGATTATCGAGAATCGCGGCTCGGCGGTCGGCGGCATCATCGGCATGGACATTGCGTCGAAAGCCACGCCCGACGGCTACACGCTGCTGGCGGTGTCGGCGAGCGCGGTGTTGAACGCCGCGCTGGTGAACAAAACCGCATACGACCAGCGCGTCGCCTTCGTGCCCATCGTGCAATTGACCACGCAGCCGTATCTGCTGGCCGTCCCCTCGTCATTGCCTGCGCAATCGGTGGCGGAACTGGTTGCGTTGGCCAAAGCCAAACCCGGCGCGCTCAATTACGGATCGGCCGGAAACGGCACGATGTCGCATCTCGGCGGAGAACTGTTCAATTCGCTGGCGGGCGTGGACATCGCACACATCCCCTACAAAGGCACCGGCCCGGCGCTTACCGACCTGCTCGGCGGGCAGGTGCAATTTCTGTTTGCCGGCGGCATTTCGGTTATGCCGCAAACCAAAACCGGCAGGCTGCGCGTGCTCGGCCACAGCGGGCTTGCGCGCACACGGCTGCTGCCCAACGTGCCGACCATTTCGGAATCCGGCCTGCCCGGATTCGAACTCAACGGCTGGTACGGCTGGCTTGCACCTGCGGGCACGCCGCCGGCGATCGTGCAGGCGCTCAACCGCGAAGTGGTGCAGATTTTGCGCGCGCCCGACATGCTGGAAAAATTCGCCGGCGACGGCTCCGAACCCGCACCCGGAACGCCCGAACAACTGCGCGAACTGTTCAACCGTGACATCGACAAATGGACCAAACTGTTCGCGCGGATGAAAGTGAAGCTGTAAGCGCACAGCCGCCGTCGCGCGCTTACGCGCACACGCGCTAGAATCCGCCGTTCGATCTCCATCCCGTATCAACAAAGGAATCCGCATGACTGCATCGCACAGCGCTCCGCCGCAAACCCTCGACCGTGATCTCGAAGTCGCTCCCGGCGAATGGCAAGCCCAGGAGTTTTATTACCTGATGACCGCACTGGTAATCCCCCGTCCCATCGGCTGGATTTCCACAATTTCCGCCAAAGGCGTGAGCAATGTCGCGCCGTATTCGTATTTCAACATGATGGGCAATGACCCACCGTATGTCGCGTTCGCCTCCACCGGCATCAAGGACAGTCTGCGCAACCTGCGCGAAGTGCCGCAGTTCGTCGCCAACATCGTCACCATGCACGTGCTGGAAAAAATGAACTTCACCTCGACTGATTTCCCGCACGATGAAAGCGAATTCGGCTGGGCCGGGCTTACCGCCGCACCGTCGGCCAAAGTAAAGCCGTTTCGCGTGCTCGAAGCCAAAGCGCATATCGAATGCGAGGTAAAACAAATTATCACCGACCACAACACCAACATCGTGTTGGGGCGCATCGTGCACACGCACGTCACGCCATCGGTATGGAAAGACGGGCGCATCGATCCGCGCCTGCTCGATCCGGTATGCCGCTTGTCCGGCTCCGGTTACGCGCAGCTTGGCGAACTGGTCAACGTCGCGCGGCCGTTCTGGAAAGACGTGAAGAGCACGCAGGGGCAGGAAGCGATGCCCAAGGCGGTCAGGCGCTGATGCGCTATAGTTCACAGGCTGTCATCCTGAAATTTTTATAAGTATTTGTTTTTAAATACTTTTTATGAGGTGATTCATGCGACTCAATCGAATCAGTTACAGCTCCATCATCGTCGCGGCACTGCTGCTAGGCACATGCGCGGCTCATGCCGCCGACAACTATCCGTCGAAACCGGGCCGGCTGATATTGCCGTTCGGCGCCGGCGCTTCAACCGATATCATCGGGCGCATTTTCGCGCAGCGCTTCAGCGAAGCATGGGGCCAGCCACTGGTCGTTGACAACCGCCCCGGCGCCGCCGGCATCATCGGCACCGAGCTTGGCGCGCGAGCTGCACCCGACGGTTACACCATCATGACCTACGGCATTAATCAGGCGATCACGGCCGGACTTTACAAAAAACTGCCGTACAACCACCTGCGCGACTTCACGTTGATCTCGCTCTACGCCACGATGCCCAACATCCTGTGCGTGACGCCCTCGCTGCCGGCTGCAAATGTCAGTGAATTCGTCAAGCTGATGAAAGCTCATCCCGGAAAATTCAAATTCGCATCATCGGGCATCGGCGCTTCGCCGCATCTCACGATGGAGTATTTCAAGGCGGCGGTTGGCATTGACCTGGTCCACGTGCCCTATAAAAACGCGTCGCAGGGTTACACCGATACGATCAGTGGGGAAATTCAGGCTTTTTTCTTCAATCTTCCCGGGCCATTGCCTTTCGTCAAGGCCGGACGCATACGCGCGCTCGCCGTCACCTCGGCGAAGCGCGCGCCGCAAGTGCCCGATATACCCACCATTATCGAATCCGGCGTTCCGAATTTTGAAGTGACCGTGTGGCAAGGCTATGCAGTGCCCAAAGGCACACCGCAACCCATAGTCGCGAACATTCACGCAACGATGATGAAAGCGCTCGCGCTGCCCGAAATTCAAAAACGATTTATCGACAACGGGGTCTCTGCCGCGCCAGTTTCGCCTGCCGAATTCGTGAAATTCGTCAATGACGAAACCGCCAAGTGGCAGAAAGCGATTACGCTGTCAGGGGCTAAGGTGGAGTAGCGATGCATGCGCCCGTCAAACGCCACCATCGTGCGGCTCGTTTTAGCGGCTGCGCTGCGGCAACGGATTGGCTGTGATCAGTTCGGAGCGTCCCTTTGACCGTCGTAAAGGTCAAACCTGACGGAGTCCCCCGGCATAAGCGGGGGTTTACCCCACAGAATTAAGCGGCAAGCCTCACGTGCACGCCCTCCCACGCCGACTTGCCCAGCGCATCGGTCAACTGCACGCTGCGCAGCCCGTCGATGCCGGATGCGCCCGGCGCGCGCCCTTCGAGCAGCGCCTGACTGAAACCCACCACGCACGCGGCATGCGCGTTGATCGCCGGAAATTCGCTGCTGCGTGAAGCGCCATCATTGGTCATCACCTGCAACTCGCCGCCGGCGCGGCTGCGGGTGAGCGCTCTGCCGGTAATGCGGCCCTTGCTGCCGTAAATCACAAAATCGTTGTACGGGTTGGGCGTGGTCTGGTTGACGTTCACCTGTGCCATCGCGCCGCTGGCAAACCTGAAAGTCGCGAGCGATGTTTTTTCCATCACGCCGGGCGCGGTATCGAACATCGCCGACACCTGCACCACTTCCGACGACAGGATGTAGCGCAGAATGTCGTACACATGCACGCCCACGTTCATCGACGTGCCCAGCCCCGCCAGCGCCGGATCACCGCGCCAACTGGCTGCAACGCTCGCAGCCCCTGGCCCGGCGCTTGCCTCCAGTTGCACCAGCATCACCGTGCCGATTTCGCCGCTGTCGACGACGCGCTTGGTCTCGATGAAACATGGCATGAAGCGGTTGTGAAAATTCACGCCGAGTTTCACGCCGGCCTTTTCGCATTCACGCACGATGCGCTCGGCGTCAGCCACCGAGGTCGCCATCGGCTTATCGCAAAACACGTGCTTGCCCGCGCGCGCCGCCGCGATCGCCTGTTCGGCATGCAGCGCATTCGGCGTGTGTATGGCAACCACCGTCACCTGAGGATTACGCAGCAAATCGTCGTAACTGGTGTAGGCGTGCCGCGCGCCGAAGCGCTTGGCGAAATCATTCGCCCGCACCGAATCGCGGCTCACCACGCCGATAAGCTGGTTGCCTGCGTATGAATTGATGCCGGGCAGTATGCGGTCTTCCGCGATTCTGCCGGTGCCTATAAGTCCCCAGCCGTTTGTCGTCGTCATGGCTGAAATGTATCAAGGCTGTCGTAGCGCGGCAATCTTGCGTTTATTCCACATTCGGGCAAACTTCCCGCACGACTGCCTTTTCCGGCAGGCCTTCATCATGTGAACGGAGATAAATCATGGGCGCTACCGCAACCATCGCCGAGTTCATCGTCAACACCGGCACTGCGGATTTTCCCGAGGACAGCGACGGCAAGGCCATCAAAGTCATCGCCGACACCTTTGCGGTAATTCTGGCCGGCGTGGGTTCGGAGGTAGCGGAACCGTTGCAGCGTTATCTTGAAAGCGCGCGCGAATCGGGCGCATCGCCGATACTCGGCACCGGGCGCACCGCCTCGCCTGAAACCGCCGCGCTCATCAACGGCACCTACGGCCACTCGCTGGATTACGACGACGTGCTGTCAATGATGCCCGCGCATCCGAGCGCGGTGATCCTGAGCGCGCTGCTGGCCAGCCTGAACGGCAAACCCGTCAGCGGCAAAGCCTTTATCGAAGCCTACATCATCGGCGTCGAAGTCGGCGGCAAGATCGGTTTGGGCATGACCAACGAGCACTATCAGCGCGGCTTCCACGCCACCGGCACGCTCGCGCTGTTCTCCGGCGTGGCGGCACTTGCCAAACTGCATCGTCTGGATGCGCCCGCCATACAGCAGGCGTTCGGCATCGCGGCGTCGATGTCGAGCGGGCTGCGGCGCAATTTTGGCACCATGACCAAGCCACTGCACAGCGGACTGGCTGCGCGCAGCGCACTGACGGCGGTGCGTCTGGCGATGTCAGGCTTTACCGCCGCGCCCGATATCATGGAGGCCAAGGCCGGTTTCTATTCGACCTACGGCACGGCGGAATCCGATCCCGAAGTCACGGCGCGCGGGCTCGGCAAACCGTTTGTCATCAGCAATCCCGGCATTGCGGTCAAAAAATTTCCTTGTTGTTACGCCACCCATCGCGCCATCGACGGCGTGCTGACGCTGCGCGAGCGGCTCGGCTTCGACGCCGCCGCCATCGACAAGGTGATTTGCCGCATGCCGCCCGGCGGCATGCATGTGCTCACCTATCCTCGACCGGTGACCGGGCTCGAAGGAAAATTCAGCCTGCCCTATTCGATAGCCGCCGGCGTGCTCGATGGAAAATTCTCGCTGTGGTCGTTCAGCGACGAAGCGGTGCGGCGTCCGGAAATCGCGGCGCTCTACGAACGCATCGACGCTCACGAAACCGAATCCAGCCGCGGCGACGATCCACTGTTCGACAAGCGCAGCTCCGGTAGCCGCGGCTTTGTTGAAGTTGAAGTGTGGCTCAAGGACGGGCGCAAGGATCAGATACGCGTGGACGTTCCGCCCGGCTCGCCTTCGCGCGAGCTGACGTGGGATGAGCTGCGTGAAAAATTCATGGATTGCGCCCAACAGGCGCCGCGCATCACCACCGCCGATGCCGCCGCCGCGTTCAGCAGCATTCGCGCGCTGGGCAAGGTGGACGACATCCGCACTATCAGCAACCGGCTGCATTGACCGCGTCCATGGCCGCAATCCCGCTCTCTCCCGGTTTCCCCGGCCAGTGGCTGACCACGTTCGGCCAGATGTCGCTCGAACAAAACGGCCCTGCCATCACCGGCACCTACCATTACGGCAGCAGCGAAGGCCGCCTCGACGGCACGGTCAGTGGAAACACTCTGCGCTTCCGCTATCAGGAACCGAACGAAAAGGGCGAGGGTATTTTTCGTCTGCTGCGTAGCGGAAAATTCACTGGCAGTTACACCGTCGCGGGCGAACAACGCGTACGGCGCTGGGACGGCGAACGCGGCTGGGATGGCATCTGGGATAGCGATTTCGGCAGAGTGCGGCTGCTGCAGGAAGCGGACCAGGTACACGGCTCCTATGAAGGCGCGGGGCCCTCGCAGATTGAAGGACGTACCGTTGTTGGCGGCGGCAAACTTGAATTCCGTTATCGCGAGCCGCGCGTCTCCGGCGAAGGACATTTTGAACTGAGCGAAGACAGCTATTCGTTTACAGGAGAATGGCGTCCGCAGGGCGGCACGGAGTGGAAACCGTGGCGCGGCCATCGCGTGCAGCCGGAGCGCGGCATCACCTGGCTGCTGGTGCTGGAGGCGCATTGGCAGCGCAGTATCGCTGAAAGCGAATATGCGTTCGGCGACATGCTGCGCGAAGTGTTTGCGCGGCTGCCGCAGGTGCGCGTGCGTCAGCGCTTCTTTCACGACGCCGAGAGCCTCGATCACTGGTGCCGTGAATTGCTCTACATCGCCGAACCCGCGATCCTGATGATTGCCAGCCACGGCGTCGCCGAAGGCTTGAGCGTGCATGGTGAAGTCATCAATACCACGCGCGTGCTGGACGCCGTGCGCGACGCCGGAAACCTCAAGCTGCTGCACTTCTCGTCGTGCCTGGTAGGACTCGACGGGCAGCGCGCGCTCGCCAAACAGCCTTTCCCGGTATCCGGCTATACCACCAGCGTCGATTGGGGCGCCAGCGCGATGCTCGAATTCACCTATCTGGATCTGATCCTGAATCGCGGACTCGACCCTGCTGATGCGGCAGTGGCGCTGCCGAAGCTCGTCACCTACGCCGGCGACCGCGTGGCGGATGATTCACCGTATCCGGCGGCTGGGTTCCGGTTTTTCCCGGCAGTTGCCTAAGAGCGCTTAACAAAATAGTTTGTCCTGCTGTCCGTGGTTCGATGCTTCGACAAACTCAGCATCACCACGAACGGCTCTCAAAATGACCGTTCGCCCTGAGCGTGTCGAAGGGTGAGCGGTCATTTTGTTAGTCGCTCTAACATAAGGAAAACCATGCGTGGTGTCGCTTGAGCCGATTGCCGCGACATCATGTTTATGGTTATTTCCTGGCACAGCGTATTTTTTCTCAACAAAACTGATCGAAAAGTATATCGAACAGACCGAACCGTCCCCAGGCATCACGGTCAGATTTTGGGCATCACATGATATTCCAGTAAATCATCAGTCTCAACGCAAACAAGGAGAAACTCCATGTGGAAACATCCCATTACTATTGCTCTTGCCGTCGCCGGAATCGTTGCAGGTGCGCACGTAGCCATTGCCGCCATCAACACCGAAGGCACAGAAAACATTGCGGAACCTGTCGCGGCGCAAACCGAAGTACAAACACCTGCCGAAACTGCAGAAGCCGCGCCGCCGCCCGAAGCATTGGCCCTGGCTCCCGAATCCGGCGCAACACGCGCCACGTCCGGTACTCAGGCAGATGAGAAAATCGTCCGTCTGCCGTTTACCAATATACATCTGAAAGTGACCAATCCGACATTCCCGCTTGGCGCAGTGGAACATCCCGAACCGTTGCCAGCCCTGGTGGCGTACTTTGATCGCAGAAACGCGAACATCGTACTCACCGGCGCTGTGAGTCCCGTGTTCCCGAGCGCTGCAGTGGAGCATCCGGAACCGCTGCCTGCCACCGTGGCGTACTTCGACAGAATCGAGGCGCAACGAATTGCCGCAACCCGGCCGGCAGTACCCACCGCCATGGCGCAAGGCACGCCGCCGGCAGTTGCAACCGATTCGCCGGTCACCACCATGTCTTCGGCAGCGGAAGCGCATTCGAACGCGATCAAGTCCGAGATTCAGGCAAGCCAGCGTCCAGGGACCTGATCGGAGACAACAGGCTAACAGGTCAGGACGACAATCCCACCCCCTCCCCTCGAATTGTCGCCATGGCCCGCTAGGCGCCGCAAGCCGAAATCTGGCTTGCGGCGTTTTTATTGAATTTCTATTTTCTTCGCGCTGGCAATCTTTTTCCACTTGGCGATTTCGTTCGCCACATGCCGGCCAAATTCGTCTGGCGTGGTTGGGGTCACCGTGCCGCCTAAATCAGTAAAGCGCCTGCGGATATCGGGCTGCTCAAGGATCGCGCGCATCTCGCGATTGAGCCGCGCGATGATGGCGGGAGGCGTACCGCGGGGCGCGGCGAACCCCGAATACGAAGTAACTTCGTAGCCAGGCAGCGTCTGCGCCACCGTCGGCACGTTCGGCAACTGTTGTGAACGCTCAAGCGACGTGACCGCGATCGCGTTCAGCCTGCCGGCTTGCACGTGCGGATAAGCACCGGTGAGCGTCTCAAACACCACGTCGATGCGCCCGCCGATGAGTTCCACCACCAGTTCCGAGCCGCCCTTGAACGGAATGTGCGTCATGTCCACGTTGGCGTGGATATTGAATAGTTCCGCCGCGAGATGCAACACCGAGCCTATGCCCACCGAGCCGTAGTTCAGCTTGCCCGGCGATTTTTTGGCGACGCCGATGAGATCGGCGATGGACTGCGTGCGCGCATCGGGCTTGACGATCACCGCGAACGGGTACACCACGGCGTTGGTGATCCACGCAAAATCACGCGCCGGATCGAACGGCAGTTTCTTCAGCACCGCGGCCTGAGTGCTGAACGCGCCACTCACCAGCAGCAGCGTGTGGCCGTCAGGCGTGGCTTTTGCAACGGTGTCGGTACCGATCATGCTGCCCGCACCAGGACGATTCTCGACGATCACCGTTTGCCCAAAACGCTCGGTGAGTTTTTGCGCCATCGCGCGCGAGATGATGTCGGTGTTGCCGCCGGCGGGGAAGCCCACCACGATGCGCACGGGGCGCGATGGATAATCCCTGGCAGTGTCGGCGGCCATTGCCAGCGGTGCATGCAAGGCGAGAACCGTGATTCCCAGCAGGACGAAGCGTGTGCCGTACTCGAAACTATGAACAGTACTTAAGTACATGTTTTATTGACTATTTCAACAACGATCACGCATCCGGTTTCGCCCCTGAGGCCTTGATGATCTTCGCGTATTTCTCAATTTCGCGGCTGACGTGCGCGGCCAGTTCCGCGGGCGAACTGCCCACCGGCTCCGCGCCTTCGCGCTGCATGAACGTTTTCATGTCCTGATGCTGCAGGCTCTTCACCGCTTCGGCGTGCAACTGGTTAATAATGGCAGGCGGCGTGCCCGCGGGCGCCCACAGCGAAAACCAGTTGTCGATATCGAATCCCGGATAAAACGAAGCCACCGTCGGCAGATCGGGCAGCACCGAGGATTTTCGTATCGTGGTTACCGCGAGGCCGCGCAACTTGCCGGTAGCGATATGCGGGCGCGCGCTGGTGGTGGCAGGCATGCCGATTTCGACTTCGCCGCTGACCAGCGACAGCATCGCGCCACTCGCACCCTTGTACGGCACGTGCGTGAATTTCACGCCGGAGAGTTGTTGCAGCAGTTCGCCCGCGAGATGACTGGTGGTGCCGGTGCCGTTGGAACCGAACGAGAGTATGTCCTTGCGCGATTTCGCCAGCTTCAGCAATTCGGGCAGCGTGCGCGCGGGCACCGAGGGATGCACGACGATCACAATCGGCGCCGAGGCCACTTGCGAAATCGGCGCGAGATCGCGGCGCATGTCGAACGGCATTTTCGGAAACAGCGTCACGTTGACCGCCATCGATGCGGTGGACATCAACAGCGTGTGGCCGTCGGGTGGCGCTTTCACCACTACCTCAGCGCCGATGTTGCCGCCGCCGCCGGGACGATTCTCCACCGGCGAGACTTGTCCCCACGCCGCGTGGAACCGCACGCTCAACAGCCGCGCCAGAATATCGGTGGCGCCACCCGGTGTGAATGGCACGATAATGCGTATCGGCCGTGTTGGATAATTCTGCTGAGCCCAAACCGGCGCGCACAACAGGGTTAACGTTAGCGCCGCGATCCATCGCATCATTGCAGGCATCGGAATTCTCCTCGGTTGAATCATTGTCTGTTTGCGTCCTTTACCACTTTAGCCCATTTGGCAGGACTGCGCGGGCTGCAGTCCCGAAAAATCAGCGCCCCACCCACCCCGGCAATTTTTTGCAGCGCTCCATCCACTTGATAATCGCCGGGTACGGTTCAAGCGCCACTTTACCTTCGGGCGCGGTTTCGATGTACGGAAAACAGGCGGGCTCGGCGATGGTGGGTCTATCCAGCGCAAGCCAGTCGTGGTTTTTCAAACGCTGCTCGGCAATGTTAAGCGCGATCCTGCCGAAGGCCTGTCCCTCTTCCAGCGTGCCCAGCGTCCAGCGGCCCTGAACGACACCGCGCCGCGCATATTGCAAACCACATTGAATCTCGGTCGCCGCGAGCACAAGCCACTGCGTCACCTCTGCCAGGCCCGCCGCATCCGTCGGCAGCCACTGCTCGCCACCATACTTGCGCGCGACATACACCAGACACGCGGCCGAATCCCAGATGACTTTGCCGCCGTCTTCCAGCGCCGGCACTTCGCCACGTGGATTGATCTTCAGAAACCCGGCGCTCTTGTGCTGCTTGTTTTTCATATCAATGATCACCACTTCATGCGGCGCTTTCAGCAATGACAGCAAAATGCGCAGCTTGTAGGAATTGCCGGATACCGTGCCCAGATAGACCTTCATATGACGCTCCATATCCATTTAGATTTATTAAATTTCAATACGCTCAACGCGCTTTCCTAACCCACATCGCCGGCAAGGATGTGCAATCGGTCGCACCATGTCCCTCGCGTATGGACTGATCGAGCACCTCCGCCACGCATTCAGTCACCGGCAGTGGGCAGCCTTGCGACTTCGCCGCATCCAGCATGGTCTGCACGTCCTTATGCACGGCTTCGATATCGAACCCCGCTGGTTTCAGATCTTTGCCGGCCAGCGCAGCCGCAATATCCGGATGTCGGCGCTTTAGCACATCAGGCGCGCCGGAAGTGTCGAGAAAAATGCTCATCAGTCTTTCCGGCGGCAGATTCAAAGGTTTGCATAAAGCCAATGCTTCGCCGAACGTGTGCCACCATATTTGCGTGGTGAGATTGGCCGCGAGCTTGAGCGTAGCACCCGCGCCGGTCGGCCCCAAATGCTCAATGCGCCGGCACAATTTTTCGAGCAAGGGGCGCGCGCGTTCGACATCCACTGCATCGCCCCCGATGAACGCGTAGAGCTTGCCTTCGGCTGCCGGGCCCACAGTGCCGCCGATGGGGCAATCGAGCATCGCCGCGCCCCTGGCTCGCACTTTCGTCGCGAGCGCGCGCTGCGTGTCGGGCGTCACCGTGCCCATGCGTCCTGTTCCCGCCAAACCGATGTTCAAATCATGCTCCCTTGCCTTGTCGTTGCGCCATTCAGTTCCCAGCCCTCGCTCACGCTTGACGCAACGTAAGAAGTATACTTTTTTACCGCAGCATCATAGGGTCCCTTCCTCCGCTTGCGGGGGAAGGTCAGGATAGGGGCACCGTGCTCGCAGCTCATTCAATATTACTTCGAGTACTGCATTCGTTTCCTCGAATACCTGATTGTTCCAGAATCTCAGAATCCGGTATCCCTTCGCACTAATAAGCGCATCACGGTGTCCATCGTGCGCGGTCTGCTCTTGGTGCTGACCGCCATCAAGTTCAATCACAAGCTTTACCTCCATGCACGCAAAGTCCGCCACATATCCATCGACTGGCACTTGACGGCGAAATCGGAAACCTCCCAGTTGCCTGAGCCGCAGATGCCGCCACAGTAGTCGCTCGGCATCGGTAGCTTGATTGCGTAACTTACGAGCACGAGCTTGTGTAAGTTTGTTGCGCAATTGCCTCCTCCCCAACCCTCCCCCACGCTTCGCGCAAGGGAGGGAGTTTTATTACCAGCCGCGCGGTTCGGCTGCCAGCGCCGGCAATGCCTTCAATGCGGATGCCAAGGTGTCGCGCTCTGCAGCGCCCAGCAGCGTGTTGGGCGAGCGTACATCGCCGCAATCGCGTCCCATCGCAGCGACCGCGCCTTTCAGTCCGCACAGGCCCGGCGCTTTCACTGCCTGAACCAGCGTCGCGACGGCTTCCTGCAACGGGCGCGCGTCGAAGTATTTGTCCTGTTTGCACAAGTCGTACATCTGGCGGATCAGTTTTGGCGCCACGCCCGCCAGCGGCGAAAACATGGTCCTGGCGCCGATCGCACCCGACGACACCATGAAATCGGTGGCCGACATGATCTGAAAATCCGCGCGCACGCGCCGCGCGGCGGAGATGATATTGATCATGAACTGCCAGTCGCGGCTGGCATCCACCACGCCCGCAAAATTCGGCAACCGCTCGATCAGCTTCAATACCTGTTCCGTGCTGATTTTGGTAACGCCCATTTCGTGCGGCGTGTAATAAACGAGATAGGGAATCGTCACGGCAGCACCAATCTGCGCCAGATGTTCCAGTACCATGGCGGGTGGCGGCGTCCAGTAATACGGCGTGGTCGACACAATCGCGGCCGCGCCCGCATCCTGCGCGAACCTCGCGCGATCGGCCGCGATGCCGGTGCCTGAATCGCTCGCATGCGCAATCACCGGCACGCGCCCATTGACTTGTTTGATCGCGAATTCGATCATCTTGCGCTGCTCGGCGTCTGACAAACTCACCGACTCGCCGGCGTGCATGGCGACTGCCAGCGCATCCGCACCGTTTTTCAGATGGAACTCGATCAGCTTCGCATACGTATCGTAGTCGACGCTTTGATCGCTTTTGAAGGGCGTGACCGGCGTGTGAACCAGCCCCGGGTTATATAGGGCCATCGCCAATGCCTTTCTGCATATCCTGTATCAGTCGCATGGTTACCAGCTTACCAACCATGAGGTTCGGACTCGAGGATGCCCATGTCCTCGAGTTGCGTGCGTATGTGCGCGGTGCGTTCTTTCGTGGCGGTGGGCAGCGGCGGACGGGTCGGGCCAACCGGACGGCCCATGATCACCATGCCGCCCTTCAATGACGACGGGTACTGGTCGCGGAACAAATCCCACAGCCGCGCCAGCATGTACTGCAACTCGCGCGCCCTGGGCCAATCGCCTTTTTCGCAGGCTTCGAACAGCGACGTGCACAGATTCGGGCAAATCGCGCCAGCGGATGAATAAGAGCCCGCACCGCCCAGCGGCACCGACGGCAACAGAAACTCCACGCCGGCGATCATCGCAAAATCCGGTTTCATCGCCAGCGCCACGCGCGAAATCTCCAGAAACTTTTCACTGTCGAAGCTGGCTTCCTTGATGCCGACAAAATTGGGCAGTCGCTCTATCAATCGCCGCGTCATGTCGCCGGTGATTTCCACGCCTTCGAGATAACTCGGCGAGTTGTAGGCGATGAACGGCAGGCTCGTATGTGTCGCCACTCGCACGAAATAGTTGTAGAGCGTTTCGTTGTCGTAGTGCCAGAAATATGGCGTGATGGCGAGAACGGCGTCGGCGCCGATTTTCTCGGCATGGCGTGCGAGTTCCAGCGTGTCTTCGACCGCCAGCGCGCTGATGTGTATCGACACCGGCACGCGCCCCGCAGTAACTTTGACTGCGACTTCCGCGAACTGCTTGCGTTCGGCAATCGTCAGGTTGAGCGACTCGGCCTTGTGATGCGGCCATGCAATCGCGGTGGCACCCGTGCGCACATGAAATTCAACCAGCTTTTCAAACGTCGGCAGATCGGGGCTGAAATCGTCCCTGAGCGGCGTGACCGTGCTCTGCATCACGCCTCTGAGTTTTAATGCCATGGTTGCTTCCTGCGAGGATCAACTTAAGTATTTGTTTTTAAATGTATTTATGTGCCGCACAAAAAGGGCAATGCTTCGCCAATCGACGTGTTCAGCACTGCGTCGGCCATATCGTCAAACTGCGTTGCCTGCGCATTGAGTATCACCAGCTTCGCGCCTGACCGTTTCGCCAACGGCACCGCGCCCGCCACCGGATAAACCTGCAGTGTGCTGCCCACCGCGAGCAGCACATCGCATTCCTGTGCCACCTGCATCGCGCGATCGATCACTTCCGGCACCAGCGCCTGCCCGAACGAAATGGTGTCGCTCTTGAGGATGCCACCGCATTCCTTGCATTCGGGATCTTCCTCGCCCGTGCGCACACGCGCCAGCACGATCTGCATGTCGTCGCGCCAGCCGCACGACAGGCACATCGCCTTGTGCAATGTGCCATGTACTTCAATTACTTTTTCAGCAGGAATGCCTGCGCGCTGATGCAGGCCGTCGATATTCTGCGTGATCAGCGCATGCAGCTTGCCGCATTTTTCCAGTTGCGCCAGCGCCAGATGGCCGTTGTTGGGCCGCGCCGACCACGCCGGGCTGGCAAGCCGGTTTTGCCACGACAGCTTGCGCACTTCGGGATCGGACACGTAATAGCGTATGTCCGACATTTTTTCGGCGAGCGGATTCTTGGTCCACAGCCCCTGCGGCCCGCGAAAATCGGGAATGCCGGAATCGGTGGAAATGCCCGCGCCGGTGAGCGCGACTACGCGGTCGGCTTCGGCTATCCAGCCGCGCACCTGATCGATGGGGGTTGTCATGGCAACTACCCTACCTGTTCTCAGGCCGCGTGTGAAGTGGGTTCGCGGCGCAACTGGTCAGCCCTCGCGTTTCAGCGTAAATTATTCAACCGCACACCAAGGGAAAATGCCATGACCACCAAAATATTGCTTGCCCCCCGCCAACCCGAACCCATCCTCGACATCGCGCGCTCGCTGACACCCCCGGGCTACGAGCTGGTGATTGCCGACGTCGGCAGCGCCGAGTTCAAGCGGGAAGCCGCGGATATCGATTACTACCTCGGCCACGCCCGCAAGATCGACGCCGATTTCTTCCGTGCCATGCCGAAACTCAAGCTCGTCCAGCTCCTCAGCGCCGGCTATGACAAGGTCGATGTGGAAGCGGCGCGTAGAGCCAGCGTGCCCGTGTCCAACAACGGCGGCGCCAATGCCCTTGCCGTGGCCGAGCATACGCTGATGCTGATACTGGCCACGCTCAAACGGCTGGTGAATTTCCACAACGACGTCGTCGTGGGGAAATGGCGCGTTGGCAATCATGTCGAATCGCGCGTGTTCGAGCTTTCAGGCAGAACGCTCGGCATCGTTGGATTCGGCAACATCGGCAAGAAAGTGGCGCGGCGCGCTGCGGCGTTCGGTGTGACCATCCAGTATTTCGACATCGCGCGGCTCACCGAGGATCAGGAGGATGCGCTGGACGTGCGCTTCGTGCTGTTCACCGAGCTGCTGCGCACCTCGGATATCGTGAGCCTGCACGTGCCGTACGACGACTCGACGCACAACCTGATCGGTGCATGCGAGCTTGCGATGATGAAACCCGATGCCGTCCTTATCAACACCTGCCGTGGACCGGTAGTGGACGAGAATGCGCTGCATGCTGCGCTTCGCGGAAACCAGATATTTGGCGCCGGCCTCGATGTGATGGTCGAAGAACCTCCCAAACCCGAGCATCCGCTGTTCGCGCTGCCGAACGTCACCTTCACCCCGCACTCGGCGGGTCCGACTTGGGAAAACTGGACGGATCGCTATCGCAATGGCTACGACAACATCCAGCGCGTCGCCGCCGGCCGCAAGCCAAAATGGGTGATCCCGGAACTCGCATGAAGGCGGAGGAACCATGAAATTCTCGGTCAGTCATTTGCGCGATGCGCAGTTCAAGTCCGGCGGATTGCGCTCGTTTTTCGAGTACCGCGATCTCGGCATCAAGGAAGCAACTGGCGGCAAGGTGCTCGCGCACATCATTCGTGCACGTGAGGGGGCGCACGGCGTAACCGGCGCGCACTTTCACAAGCTCGAATTTCAAATGTACTACGTGATCAAGGGCTGGATAGAATTCGATTACGAAGGTGTAGGCAAGGTGCGCGCGGAAGCAGGAGCCTGCGTCTACCAGCCGCCCTGCATCAAGCACGATGAACTGGCGCATTCCGATGATCTCGAACTGATCGAGATCACATTGCCTGCGGAGTTCGAAACGGTCGAAACCGCGCCGATGCGGTAAGTGCGCGCGACACGCATTAGTTGCTGCGTTAGAAAAATCTTAGAATACCGTCCACAATATTCACCCCATCCCCCTCCTAGTTGCCCCCTCGCTTGCTGGGCAAGCTCTCCCCCTTGAAAGGGGAGGAAATCAATTCCCTCCCCTTCAGG
>JAKFYK010000008.1 GCA_021730905.1 Betaproteobacteria bacterium
GCCCAGCAGCTCGCGCTCGAGCTGGAAACTGTAGATTAATCCTATCGTCAGCTATTTTTGTCGTTGATTTATGTACGACGCAGCAGCCTTCCGCGAAGACCGTGTCGAAGTGATGCATGCGCTGATTAAGGCGCATCCGCTGGCGACCCTGGTGACGACTACCGCGCAGGGACTCGAAGCCAACCACATTCCGATGTTGATCGACGCTGAGCCGGCGCCTTGGGGAACTTTGCGCGGCCACGTGGCGCGCGCCAATCCGGTATGGCGCACCTTCAACGCGGATACGGAAGTGCTTGCGGTATTTCAGGGGCCGCACGGTTACATAACACCCTCGTGGTACCCGTCCAAGGCGCAGCACGGCAAAGTCGTGCCCACCTGGAACTATGCCGTGGTGCATGCGTATGGGCTGCTCAAGGTATTCGAGGACGCCGAATGGTTGCGCAAACTGGTGACGCGTCTGACCGAGAGTCAGGAGTCGCCACGCGAGCAGCCGTGGCAGGTGACCGACGCGCCGGCGGATTACGTCAACACCATGCTGAGGGCTATCGTCGGCATCGAGATTCCGCTGCGCCGCCTGCAGGGAAAGTGGAAGATGAGCCAGAATCGTCTGCCGCAGGATCGTGATGGCGTGATCAAGGCGTTGGAGGAGCAGGGTGATGCCGCCGCGCTGGCCATGCTGGACGCCTTGAAACGGTAGCCGGGCGGTGAGAGTCGTAGTCCTTGGCGCTGGTTTACTGGGCGTTACCTCGGCGTACTACCTGCAGCAGCTTGGGCATGAAGTAATCGTGCTCGACCGCCAGGCGTCGCCTGCGGCTGAAACCAGTTTTGCCAATGGCGGACAGATTTCGGTGAGTCATGCTGAGCCTTGGGCCAATCCGAGCGCGCCATTCAAGGTGCTGCAATGGCTGTCACGGGAGGATGCACCGCTGCTGTTCCGGCTGCGTGCCGATCTGCGGCAATGGATGTGGGGGCTGCAGTTTTTGCGCGAATGCGCGCCTGCGCGCACCCGTCGCAATATCGAGCAGATCGTGCGGCTGGGACTCTATAGCCGCGAAATGTTGCAGGCGCTGCGGCATGAAACGGGCATTTCCTATGATCACCGCACGCAGGGCATATTGCATTTCTATACGACGCAAAAAGAATTCGATGCCGCGCTAAAGCCCGCGGAATTGATGCGCGAGCTGGGTTGTGAACGCCGCGTGATTTCCGCCGATGAGGCGGTGCAACTGGAGCCGGCGCTAAGCCACATTCGCTCGCGGCTCGCCGGCGCCACTTACACGGCGGAGGACGAATCGGGCGATGCCAATTTGTTTGCGCGAGAGGTGGTGCACCTGTGCCACACACGCGGCGTCCAGTTTCTGATGAGCCACACGGTGACGGCGCTGCGTACCGCGGGTGGAGCTAAAGGTGTGCAGATCGAGCACGTCGAGGCCACGGATGCCGAAGGCCGCTTTCAGCGCATACGCGGCGATGCCTATGTGCTGGCGCTGGGTTCGGTAAGTCCGTTGTTCGCGGCGCCGCTGGGCATACGCCTGCCGATCTATCCCGCCAAGGGGTATTCGGTCACGCTGCCGGTCAAGGATGAATCCAAAGCCAATCAGGTATCGCTCACCGACGACGAATTTAAACTCGTATATTCGCGTTTGGGCGACCGTTTGCGCGTTGCCGGTACTGCCGAACTCAACGGCTACGACCGCGATCTGAATCGAGTGCGCTGCGAAGCCATCGTGCGGCGCGTTGAGGATATTTTCCCGGGTGCGGGCGACAGCGCGCAGGCGCAGTTCTGGACCGGCCTGCGGCCGGCCACGCCGAGCAACGTGCCGCTGATCGGAAAGACGCGGTTGCCCAATCTCTATCTCAACACCGGCCACGGCACGCTGGGCTGGACGCATGCCTGCGGTTCGGGAAAATCGATTGCGCGTATCGTCAGCGGTCTCGCACCCGAAGTGGACTTTGCGTTTACCGGTTGAAGGGTCTGGTAAAGTCACATTGACAAACCTTTTGGAGGCAGGTAACGTAGCGGCCTGTTTGTCGCGCCGATTTGAATTCAGCTTGCGGGCGCGTAATAAATCCGGCTAAAGAGAATGCGGTTACGTCTCAAACCCGGTGCAGCGCAAGCGAACCGGGTTTTTTGTTTTTATGGGGCAAGATTATGAAGAACGGATTTACCACGACTATTCTGCATTCCGATCTGGAAGCGCCGATTGAGCACAATTCGGTGCACAAGCCGATGCACGCGGCGGTGGCGTTCGGCTATCCCGACTCGCGCGATCTGGTGAAAGTGTTCAAGGGCGACGCCGCAGGCTATGCCTATGGCCGTCAGGGCAACCCCACGACCGCCGCGCTGGAATCAAAGGTGAGCAAAATGGAGGATGGCATCGCCACCGCGTGTTTTGCCACCGGCATGGCTGCGATTGCATCCACCTTTGTTGCACTATTGCGCGCCGGCGATCATGTGGTATCGAGTTCGTTCCTGTTTGGCAATACCAACAGCCTGTTCGGCACGTTCAATACCCAAGGCTACGAGATCAGCTTCGTCGATGCGACCGACGTAAGCAACGTGGCGCAGGCGATCCGGCCCCATACGCGCATGGTGTTCGTCGAAACCATCGCCAACCCGCGCACGCAGGTCGCCGACCTCACGCGCATCGGCGAACTGTGCGCGAAATACAATCTGATTTACGTGGTTGATAACACCATGACCTCGCCGTATCTCTATCGTCCGAAACGGGACAAGGCAGGGCTGGTGATCAATTCTCTGACCAAATACATCGGCGGCCACGGCAATGCGCTGGGCGGATCGGTTACTGACACAGGGCTCTTCGACTGGACGCGTTATGCAAACATTTACGACAACTACAAGAATGCCAAACCCGCGATGTGGGGTATCCAGCAAATCCGCAAGAAAGGCTTGCGCGACGTGGGCGCCACGCTGGCGGCCGAACCCGCGCATCGCATCGCGACCGGCGCCGAAACGCTGGCGCTGCGCATGGAGCGGTCGTCAGGCAACGCGCTGGCGCTCGCGCGGTTTCTTGCCGGCCATCCCAAGATAACGAAGGTCTATTACCCAGGGCTGGAGGATCATCCGCAGCACCGGTTGGCCGGCGAACTGTTCAAGAACTACGGTGCGCTGATGAGCATCGATCTCACCGGCAACATCGACTGCTGCGATTTTCTCAACCGGCTGGAACTGGTGATTTCATCGAGCCACCTCGGAGATAATCGCACGCTGGCGATACCGATTGCGCAGACCATCTACTGGGAAATGGGCGCCGCGCGCCGCGCCGAGATGGGCATCTCGGAATCGCTGATTCGCTTGTCTATCGGCATCGAGGATGCTGATGATCTGATCGGCGATTTTCGGCAGGCGCTGGATAAGTCTTAAAATATCAATAAAAACAAATACTTAATAATTAACAGGAGCGGTGCAATACAGGACTGGCCGTCAGCCGGGCAGTTGTGCCGCCTTACAGCCGTCGGCATCGCAGCGCATGTAGCTTCCACGCTGGTACCAATCGGAGAGCACCCAGCGCTCGCAGGCATGACCGTCGACAAGATGAACATGCCGTGCCGGCCGGTGCGTGTGTCCGTGTATCAGGCGCGGGTAGTTGTGCAGTCGCAGCGTTTGTTCGACGGCAGCTTGCGCGACATCCATGATCTCTACGGATTTCCCTTTCTTGACCTGTTCGCTTTGCGCGCGCATGCCGAGCATCTGATCGCGGCGAGCGGGCAGCGGCTGCGCGAGAAATTGCCGCTGGTTGCCGGCATCGTGCGCGTAGAGCCGAAATTTCTGGTACTCGACGTCGTCGGTGCACAGCGTGTCGCCGTGCATCAACAGCGTGCGTGTGCCGTATAAATCGATAAGTACGGGATCGCCGATCAGCGACGCGCCGCAGCGTCCCGCGTAGTCGGTGCCGATCAGCACATCTCGATTGCCGTGCATGATGTGTATGCGAGTTCCTTGCGCGGCGAGCGCCGTGAGCGCGCGCGCAACGGAATCGTTCAGCGGCGCTTCGCGATCATCATCGCCTATCCAGTATTCGAAAAGATCGCCGAGGATGTAAAGCGTCTCCGCCGCGGGCACTGTGTCGCGGAGAAAGGTGAAAAACTGCTCGGTGATATGCGGCCGTTCAGCTGCGAGATGCAGATCGGAAATAAACAGCGTGTGCGGCATCACGCGCTGGCGCTCACACGCTCAGGCGACGACTTCCGCTTTCTTGATCATGACATCTTCCAGCGGCACATCATCGTGAAATCCCTTGCGGCCGGTTTTAACCTTGCCGATCTTGTCCACGACATCCATGCCAGCGGTGACTTTGCCGAAAACGCAATAGCCCCAGCCTTGCGGTGTTGGTGCGGTGTGATTCAGGAAATCGTTGTCGCCGGTGTTGATGAAAAACTGCGCGCTGGCCGAGTGCGGATCGGAGGTGCGTGCCATGGCGACGGTGTAGTGGTCGTTCTTGAGGCCGTTCTTCGCCTCGTTCTGCACCGTGTCGCGCGTGGGTTTCTGTTTCATGCCGGGCTCGAAACCACCGCCCTGAATCATGAAGCCGTCGATCACGCGATGGAATATGGTGTTGTCGTAGTGGCCGTCCTTGACGTACTGCGTGAAGTTGGCCGCGGTTTCGGGCGCCTTGTCGGCATTGAGTTCGATGGTGATATCGCCGTGATTGGTCTGGAGCTTGATCATTTGCATTCTCTTGTCGTTATGGACTTACTTGCTCTTGGCTGCGGGTTTTGCCGAGGCATCGAGCACTGTCACTTTTTCAATAGTAATGGTCTGTCTCGGGACGTTTTGATGCGGCGGGCGGGCCATGGTTTCCACGCTTCTGATTTTGTTGACGACATCTAGTCCCTTGATCACACGGCCGAACACGCAATAGCCGATTTCCTGCGGCCCGGGACCGCGAAAATCGAGCATCTGGTTGTCCACCACGTTGATGAAGAATTGCGAGGTGGCCGAGTTTGGATCGGCGGTGCGCGCCATGGCAATCGTGCCGACCTGGTTGCGCAGACCGTTGCCACCCTCGTGCTTGATCGGGTCGCGGGTCTTCTTGGCGGTCAAATCCGCGGTGAAGCCGCCGCCCTGAATCATGAAGTCGGCGATGACGCGATGAAAGATCGTGCCGTTGTAGTAGCCTTCATTCACGTACTGCAGGAAGTTCTTGACGGTTTCCGGCGCGTTTTCGGGTTGCAGTTCCAGCACGATGACGCCCATGCTGGTGCGCATTTCAACCTGCGGGTTTTGTGCCTGTGCGTTAGACGAGACAAACGAAATGAACAGGGTAAGGGTCGCTAGCAATGTTCGTAACATATTGTTTCCATTGAGTTGGTTTAAATGCGGTTGCAGTAATAAAACGCCGGTTGCGGATTAACGTTTACCGCCCGGCAGCAGTTCATTCACGGCTTTGAGCTTGGCCGGTGCGGTTTTGTTCGCGGCATCAAGTTTGATGGCTTTTTCATAGGATACTGCCGCCAGCCGTGCATAGATATCGCCGAGATTCTCGTGCGCGGCGGAAAAACTGGGCATGGCGCGCACCGCGGTTTCGAGCAGCACGCGCGCCTTTTCGTAGTCGCCCTGTCCGGCGTAGATCACGGCGAGATTGTTGTACGGCTCGGGCAGTTCCGGGAAATCCTGCGTGAGGTCGATGTAAGTGCGTATTGCCTCGTCGGTCTTTTTCTGTTGCGTGAGGATCATGCCGCGCAGAAACCGGCCGCGCGCGTCCTTGGGACGGACCTTCAACCACGCATCCACACGCTCCATCGCACGGTCGGCTTGGCCCTGACGAAACAGCAGCGTCGCTTCCTGATAATCATTGTTTTGCGTCTTTGCCGGCGGCGGTGTTTGCGCCATGGCTGATGCCGTCATCAACAGCAGGGATGCCGCGATCAGCGTCGTAAGGCGGTTGAGGGTCATGATATACTTTTCGCTGATTATCAGGGACTTAGGGGCAGTCTGAGGCACGGTTAAGGGTCGTTGGAATAGCGAATACCGTGACCTGAACGGCCTGTGAATTCTACCAGAACATCACACTTGTTCCTCCGACGGTTCGCTGTTGCGGCCGTTGGTGGCAAGCACATAAACAACTGACACACCCATGCTCAAGATTTATAACACCCTCACACGCAGCAAGCAGGAATTCGTGCCCTTAGCCAAGGGCAAGGTCAACATGTATGTCTGCGGCATGACCGTGTACGACTATTGCCACCTCGGCCATGCGCGCGTGATGGTGGTGTTCGACGTGGTGCGGCGCTGGCTGCGCGCGCTCGACTACCAGGTGACCTACGTGCGCAATATCACCGACATCGACGACAAAATCATCAAGCGCGCGCAGGAGAATAACGAGACGATGGGTGTGCTGACCGAGCGCTTCATCACTGCGATGGATGAAGATGCCGCCGCGCTGGGCATTGAGAAACCCGATCACGAACCGCGCGCCACGCAATATGTGCAGGGCATGCTCGATATGATCGACGTGCTGGAGAAAAAAGGATTGGCGTACCGGGCCAGCGACGGCGACGTGAATTACGCGGTACGAAAGTTTGAAGGTTACGGCAAGCTATCGGGAAAATCGCTCGACGATCTGCGCGCGGGGGAGCGCGTGGAAGTCGACATGGCGAAGCAGGATCCGCTCGACTTCGTACTGTGGAAGCGCGCCAAGGAGGGCGAGCCGTCATGGGATTCGCCGTGGGGCAAAGGACGCCCCGGCTGGCATATCGAATGCTCGGTGATGTCGAATTCCTTGCTCGGCAAGCATTTCGACATCCATGGCGGCGGGCAGGATTTGCAGTTCCCGCACCACGAAAACGAAATTGCACAGTCCGAAGGCGCGCATCAATGCACCTTCGTCAACACCTGGATGCACAACGGCTTTGTGCGCGTGGACAATGAAAAAATGTCCAAGTCGCTGGGCAATTTTTTTACCGTGCGCGAGATATTGGCGAAATACGATCCTGAGGTTGTGCGCTTCTTTATTATTCGTGCGCAATATCGCAGCCCGCTCAATTATTCTGATCATCATCTCGATGATGCGAAGCAGGGGTTGACGCGGCTTTATACGGCGTTAAAGGACTTTGATGTCGCGGCGGGCGTGATCGACTGGAGCAACACTCATGCGACGAAATTTCGCGATGCGATGAACGACGACTTCAATACACCAGAAGCGGTGGCGGTGTTGTTTGAGTTGGCGAATGAAATCAACAGGTCGAAATCGGTTGAGGCGGCGCAGTTGCTGAAATCGCTGGCCAAGAAATTGGGGTTGTTGCAAGGTGATTCCGTTCGGTTTTTGCAAGGAAGAAGACACCACAATGCCGTCGGAGAACTCATTGGGGGTGGGGCAAGTGTTGAAATGCAGGTGAGTGTGAGTAAGTATTCCGAAGATCAGATCGAATCACTGATCTCGCTTCGAGCTACTGCGAAGAAGTCAAAAAACTTTGCCGAGGCAGACCGCATCCGCAAGGAATTGCTTGATGCTGGCATCGTGTTGGAAGACGCGCCGAAGGGAACGACTTGGCGGCGTAGCTAGATCAAGCTGCCAACTCCAGAGTGGTCATTCCCGCGCAGGCGGGAATCTATACGATGGCTCAAGTGGCTACTGTGTTATGGGTTCCCGCCTGCGCGGGAACGACAGTGTTGGGCGTTTGGGAATTGCAGTTCTGACACATCAAGGCTGAACAGGAATGTCCCTCACACTACAAAGCGCGTTGGGCTCAATCGCGCTGCTCGCACTCGCGTGGGCAGTCAGTGAAAACCGCCGTGCCGTGCCGTGGCGCATCTTGATTTCCGGCGTGTTGCTGATGGTGGTAATGGCGGCGTTGCTGCTGAAAGTACCGCTGTTCAAGCAGTTTTTCTTTTCGCTGAACGATGGACTGATGGCGCTGGAAAAAGCCACGCAGGCGGGCACTTCCTTCGTATTCGGCTATCTTGGCGGCGGCGCGTTGCCGTTCGCGGAGCAGCCGCAAACCTCCAGCTTCGTCCTCGCATTTCGCGCGCTGCCGCTGATCCTGGTGGTGAGTGCTTTGTCTTCGCTGCTGTTTTACTGGCGTGTGCTGCCGTTCATCGTGCGTTCGATTTCAAAAGTGCTGGAAAAAACCATGGGCGTCGGCGGTGCGGTAGGCTTGTCCACTGCGGCCAATGTTTTCGTCGGCATGGTGGAAGCGCCGCTGGTGATTCGCCCCTACCTGCAACACATGAGCCGCAGCGAACTGTTTATCGTGATGACGGGTGGCATGGCGGGCATCGCCGGCACGATGATGGTGCTCTACGCCAGCATCCTCGGTCCGGTGGTGCCCGAGGCGATGGGGCACATTCTGTCGGCGTCGCTAATCACCGCGCCGGCGGCCATCGTGATCGCGGCGTTGATGGTGCCGCCCGTGGGTGCAGCAACCGCGGGCACGCTGGCCGCAGCGCAGGAGTCAAAAAGTTCCATGGATGCCATTACGCGCGGCACCATCGACGGCTTGACGCTGCTGCTGAATATCGTCGCCATGCTGATTGTGCTGGTGGCGCTGGTGACCCTCGCTAATCTGGCATTGACGCTGATGCCGGAGTTCGGCGGCACGCCGGTGACACTGCAACGCGTGCTGGGTACGGTGATGGCGCCGCTGGTATGGCTGATGGGCATACCGTGGGCGGAAGCGTCGCACGCAGGCGCGCTGATGGGCAGCAAAACCATCCTCAACGAATTCATCGCCTATCGTGAGATGGCGCAACTGCCGCCGGGTACCTTGTCGGAACGCAGTCGCGTGATCATGACGTATGCGCTGTGCGGCTTTGCGAATTTCGGCAGCCTGGGCATCATGATCGGCGGACTTGCGACGATGGCACCGGCGCGGCGCGATGAAATTGTGGCGCTCGGTATGCGGTCAATAGTCTCCGGTACGCTGGCGACAATGATTGCAGGCGCCATCGTCGGAATAATTATATAAGTATATGTTTTTAAACAATATTTATTGATGTGGCTAAACCGGTGTTTTTGTATAATCAGCGCGTGACTTCAATATCGCGCCGATTTCTCGCCGGTGTGCTGATGGTGCTGCTGCCGTTGCAGGCAACGGCAGTGGCGGTTATTTGTCCGCATGCCAAATCAGCGGTTGCTGCGTCAGCATCTGTTGCTGCGCAGACGATGGATCACTGCCTGCACGATCAGACGAGCGCCGTTGGTGATCAATCTTTCGGCACTCCCGGTGAACCGCAACAGGATGACCATAAGTCATCCTGTTGCGCGGCGGTGTCAGCCTGTGCCATGTGCGCCATTGCTGTAAGCCTGCCGCAGGTGTCCATGATCGAAAGCACGCCCCAGAAGTCGGCTTTTTTCCTTTCGTTGCGATTTACGTCCTTCATCCCCGAAGGCTTGCAGCGTCCGCCTAGCATTCTCGCGTAATCGTTGTGGTTTCAACGGCCTGTCCAGACAACTGGGCGGCCTGAAATGTTACGCACGCTATTCTTGGGGATGTGCGATGAAAATTTCTGTGTCGAAATGGTTGGCGACAGCCGTTGCTGCCAGTGCGTTTTCTGCTCACGCCGGACCGATGGGCTTTAAAGACTCGTGGATGGCGATGGGCGACCTTGGTCCTAACTGGCGGGAAGCATGGGTGAACTACGCGTTCACGGCGCGTGATGCGGTCGGCGTGGGCGGTCTGTATATGCGCTCCGACGACAAACTCAAGCGCCGTGAATTGGCGGAAGTTACCTACACGCGGTTGTTGCAACGATGGAATACCAAGGACTCGCAAGCCAACGTTTGGCTATTGGCCGGAGCCGGCGGTGTTCAAGGCAACGATTTCGCCGGCACCAGGACCATGCTTTCACCGGGTATCCAATTGGACTATGAAACGACGCGAGTGTATGTGTCTGCGACGGGGCGGCTGTATCGTGCCAGCGGCATCAATCATGACTATGGCTCGGTGCGGGCGGGATTCTCGTTTTATGAAGTGCATTACGAAGAAACCCAGCCGTGGTTGATTGTCGAAACCAGGCGCATGCGGGGATTATCCGACAAGCTGGAAATCACGCCAATGCTGCGGCTGATCAACAAGGGTTATTTCCTTGAAGCAGGCGTCAACAATTCGCGTCAAATTCGTTTTAACTTTATGTATATTTTTTGAAAGGACTCATCGTGAAAAAACTGCTTACGATTGTGTTACTCGCACTCGGCATGTCTACTGGCATTGCAATGGCCGCCGTCCAAACCATCAAGGTTGAGGTCAACGGCATGGTGTGTGCGTTCTGTGCCCAAGGCATTGAAAAGAAAATGCGCTCGCTGTCGCAGACCAGCGACGTGTATGTCGATCTCAAAAACAAAATCGTTGCGGTACAGCTTAAAGACGGCCAGACGTTGTCGCACGATGCCGTCAAAGCCTTGATCAAGGACGCCGGTTACGACGTGTCCAAGATCGAGACCGTAGGCACTACCGTGCAGCAAATCAAAGCTGCTACCCGCGACAAGAAATAGTCGATGGACGGCATTGGTCAAAGCAAGCTCGCTTCGGTGCTGTCACTGTTCGCCAGTGGCAGCACCCTGGTGTGCTGCGCAGTGCCGGCTTTGCTAGTAGCGCTGGGAGCCGGGGCGGCGTTGTCGTCAATGATCTCCGTGTTTCCGCAACTGGTATGGTTGTCGGAACACAAAGTCGAGATATTTTCAATTGCCGGCGCCATGCTGGTGTTGTCCGGCTTCATGCAGTGGCGCGCGCGCAGCCTGCCTTGCCCGATTGATCCGGTGCTGGCTGCGGCGTGCACGCGGACGCGAAAAGTCTCTCTGTGGATGTATTTTATGTCGCTAGCGATCTATTTCATGGGCGGCTTTTTCGCATTTCTAGCGCCGATGTTCGCGGGGTAGGGCATTCCCGCGCGAATAACCGCAGCTTTTTCGCTACAACTGCTGCCCGAAAAATTCTTTCACTTTTTTCATCCAGCCCTTGGCGCGCGGATTGTGCTCGCCGGCGCTGCGCTGATCGATGGATTCGAGTTCCTGCAACAGTTCACGTTGCCGCGCGGTCAGGTTTACCGGCGTTTCAACGACGACATGGCACATTAGGTCGCCGTGCGTGTTTGAGCGAACGCCTTTGATGCCTTTGCCGCGCAGCCGGAATATTTTTCCGGATTGCGTCTCGGCGGGAATCTTGATTTTCGCGTAGCCGTCGAGCGTGGGGATTTCGATATCGCCGCCGAGCGCGGCAGTGGTGAAACTCACCGGCATTTCGCAATGCAGATCATTGTGGTCACGCTGGAACACCGTGTGCGGCTTGATATGCATCACTACATACAAATCGCCCGGTGGTCCGCCATTCACACCCGCTTCTCCCTCGCCCGACAGACGGATGCGGTCGCCTTCATCCACACCGGCGGGGATTTTGACCGCCAGCGTTTTGTGCTGTTTGACGCGCCCGCTGCCGCTGCAGGTGCCGCACGGGTTGGCGATGGTCTTGCCGGTGCCGTGACATTTCGGACAGGTTTGCTGGATCGAGAAAAAGCCCTGCTGCATGCGCACCTGGCCTTGGCCCTTGCAGGTGGCGCAGGTAGTGGGTTGCGTGCCGGGCTTGGCGCCCGATCCTTTGCAGGTGCCACATTCTTCCAGCGCCGGGATGCGGATGCGCGTTTCAGTGCCGCGCGCGGCTTCTTCCAGCGACACTTCAAGGTTGTAGCGCAGATCGGCGCCGCGATAAACGCTGGAGCGCTGGCGGCCGCCGCCGAAAATATCACCGAAAATATCGCCAAAAGCATCGGAGAAATTGCCGTAACCCGCGCCGGCGCCTGCCGCGGCAGATGGATCCACGCCGGCGTGGCCGTATTGATCGTACGCAGCGCGCTTGTTGGCGTCGGACAGAATTTCGTAGGCTTCCTTGGCTTCCTTGAAGTTCCCTTCGGCTTTGGGGTTATCCGGATTGCGGTCCGGATGCCATTTCATCGCGAGCTTGCGGTACGATTTCTTCAGGTCTTCGTCCGAGGCGTCGCGATTGACGCCGAGCACTTCGTAATAGTCTTTTTTCTGGGCCATTTGTGTTAAGAGCTTGAGGCGTTAAGGGTGAAGCGTAAGGCGTAAAAAGCATGCCGGGGCAAGAAGCGGTTGCTCCTCACCCCTCACGCCTGACACCTCACGCAGCTATTTTTTGTCTTTCACCTCGGTATATTCGGCATCCACCACATTGCCGTCATCTTTCTTGCCGGCCTCGGCTTTGGCTTCCCCGCCGCCCGCGCTACCGCCCTCCGCGCCGCCTGCCGCCTGCTGCTTTGCCTGTTCCTGCGCGTACATTTTCTCGGCGAGCTTGTGCGAGGATTCGGCCAGCGCCTTCGACTTGGCTTCGATGTTGTCCTTGTCTTCGGACTTCAGCGCTTCCTCGGCGTCCTTCAACGCGGCTTCAATCTTGGATTTTTCATCCGCTGACAGTTGCTCGCCGTGATCTTTGAGCATCTTCTTCACCGAGTGCACCAGCGCATCGCACTGGTTGCGCGCAGTGACCAGTTCTATTGCTTTCTTGTCTTCCTCGGCGTGCGCCTCGGCGTCTTTCACCATGCGCTGGATTTCTTCCTCGGACAGGCCGCTGGACGCCTGAATCTTGATCTTGTTTTCCTTGCCGGTGGCCTTGTCCTTGGCCGACACATGCAGAATGCCGTTGGCGTCGATGTCGAAGGTGACTTCGATCTGCGGCAGGCCGCGCGGCGACGGCGGGATGTCAGTCAGGTTGAACTGGCCCAGCGACTTGTTGGCCTTGGCCACGTCGCGCTCGCCCTGCAACACGTGGATGGTGACCGCGGTCTGGTTGTCTTCAGCGGTCGAAAATACCTGATTGGCCTTGGTCGGAATCGTGGTGTTCTTTTGAATGAGCTTGGTCATCACGCTGCCCAGCGTTTCGATGCCTAGCGACAGCGGCGTCACGTCCAGCAGCAGCACGTCCTTCACGTCGCCTTTCAGCACGCCGGCCTGAATCGCCGCGCCCACCGCGACGGCTTCGTCGGGGTTCACGTCCTTGCGCGGTTCCTTGCCGAAGACTTCCTTCACTTTTTCCTGCACTTTCGGCATGCGCGTCTGGCCACCGACGAGAATCACATCCTCGATGTCGGCGATTTTTACGCCCGCGTCCTTGATCGCGATTTCGCAGGGCTTGATGGTGCGCTCGATCAGATCCTCGACCAGCGCTTCAAATTTCGCACGCGTGATCTTGATTGCCAGGTGCTTCGGCCCGGATTGATCCGCGGTGATATACGGCAGGTTCACTTCGGTTTGCTGCGAGCTCGACAGCTCGATCTTGGCCTTCTCCGCCGCGTCTTTCAGGCGCTGCAGTGCCAGCATGTCCTTGCGCAGATCGACGCCGGATTCTTTTTTGAACTCGTCGCACAGATAATCCATCAGGCGCTGGTCGAAATCCTCGCCGCCGAGGAAGGTGTCGCCGTTGGTGGACAGCACCTCGAACTGATGTTCGCCGTCGACTTCGGCGATTTCGATGATGGACACGTCGAACGTGCCGCCGCCCAAGTCATACACGGCAATCTTGCGGTCGCCTTTCTTCTTGTCCATGCCGAAGGCGAGTGCTGCCGCTGTCGGCTCGTTGATGATGCGTTTGACGTCGAGACCGGCGATGCGGCCGGCATCTTTGGTGGCCTGACGCTGCGAATCGTTGAAGTAGGCAGGCACCGTGATGACGGCTTCGGTAACCGGCTCACCGAGATAATCCTCGGCGGTTTTTTTCATTTTGATCAGCACCTGCGCGGACACTTCCTGCGAGGCGATCTGCTTGCCGCGTACTTCCACCCATGCATCGCCGTTGCTGGCCTTGACGATCTTGTAGGGCATCAGGTCGAGGTCTTTCTGCACTTCCTTCTCTTCGAAGCGGCGGCCGATCAAACGCTTCACGGCATACAGCGTGTTCTTCGGGTTGGTGACGGCCTGACGCTTGCCCGGCGCGCCGGTGAGAATTTCACCATCGTCCATGTAAGCGACGATCGACGGCGTGGTGCGCGCGCCTTCGGAGTTCTCGATGACTTTCGCCGTGCCGTTTTCCATCACCGCCACGCAGGAGTTGGTGGTACCCAAGTCTATGCCTATGATTTTGCTCATTTTGTTACCTCAATCTACAAAGTTTTCGATGTGTTTAATATGGGGGCGCCGCCGGCAGTTTCAATCGTGGTCTTATTCTGCCTTGGCCTTAGATACAGTTACCAGCGCAGGCCGGATCACGCGATCATTCAGCTTGTAGCCCTTTTGCAGCACGCTGATCACGGTGTTGGGCTCGGCATCGGACTCAACCATGCTGATCGCCTGATGACGATGCGGATCGAATTTTTGATTGACCGGGTTTTCCTCGGCGAGATTGTATTTCTCGAACGCAGCCTTCAATTGTTTTAGCGTGAGTTCGACGCCGCTTTTGAGATTTTCTGCGGCGGCGTTTTCGGTTGAGAGCGCGGCTTCGAGACTATCCTTGACGGCGAGCAGCTCGGCGGCGAAATTTTCCACTGCGTATTTGTGCGCGTTGGCGACATCGGTTTGCGCGCGCCTGCGTACGTTTTCGGTTTCCGCCTTGGCGCGCAGAAACGCATCGCGATGTTCCTGTACGGCGGCTTCGGCTTTCTGCAGCATTTCTTCGAGCGTGGGCGGTGCCGGCTCTGCTGTGGTCGCAGTAGCAGCCTCGGCTGCGTACGCTTGCTCAGACGCTGCCGCTTGTTCGTTGTGGGGCGATTCGGCCATTCTTTGGGTCTCCGATTAACCTTACCAACTTTGGGGCGGAGTTAGGGAATTCAAGCAATGAAGATTAAAATTGTAACAATATGTTTTTATTGAATAAATCCATAAATGCGCAATCGTTGTAGCGTGGCCATTGCGAGCGTATTACCCAGCCTTTGCGTACCAAACGGACAAGCCCGTAGAATAGTTTTTCCTTTCTTTCCATGATCGGGGTGCCGTGAACAAACTGCTGGGCATGCTGGCTTTTGTGAAAGTTGCCGAGAGCGGCAGCTTTACCTCGGCGGCCACGCAATTGGGCGTGTCGGTGTCGGCAGTGGCGAAAGCCGTGGCGCGGCTCGAAGAAGAACTCGGCATCCAGTTGCTGGTTCGTTCCACGCGCAAGCTGGCGCTGAACGACGATGGCCGCGATTACTACGCGCGCTGCCTGCAGATTCTCAATGATATCGAGGATGCCGAAGCGTCATTGAAAAGCGCGGGCGAAACGCCCAAAGGCCAGTTGCGCGTGTCGTTCCCGGCGTTGTTCGGACGGCTGACATTTCTGCCGCGCGTCGAGGAATTCAACCGGCGTTATCCCGATATCGTGCTCAACGTGAGCCTGGACGACCGGCAGGTGGATTTGATTGAACGCGGTCTCGATCTCGCGGTGCAGGTGGGCGAGATCAACAATCCACGCTATGTGACGCGCGTGCTCAATCGCGGGCAGCGCGTCACCGCCGCGTCACCGGCCTATTTCAAGATGCATGACAAACCGGAAACGCCCGAAGATTTAATTCAGCATCGCTGTATCGCGAGCGCGCTGTTTCCGGTGTGGCCCTACAGCGTCAAAGGCAAGCGCATCGAAGTGGCGGTGCGCGGGCCATTGGTGTTGACGGGCGGCGACGCGGTGCGCGAGGCGGCGCTGCTGGGACTCGGTGTCGCGCAGTCGAATTGGTGGACGGTGCGCCATGATCTCACGGACGGCAGCTTGATCGAGGTGCTCAAGCCGTACGCGGTGGAAGGCCAGCCGATCAGCGTGGTGTATCCGCCGACGCGGCACGTGCCGCGCAAGCTGCGGGTGATGATCGATTTTCTGGTGGAAATTACACGCATTCCAGCGGATGCGGGCACATCTGCCGCGCAGTTGCGTCCTCGGAAATAACGGACAAACAGTTTCTACTGCCGGTGCATTATTCAGCTGCGCGCGGTTGCGTATCATGGCGCTCACGCCTTGATTCAGGCCGATTCAGGAGAACAACATGCGTTTGGGTTACTTCACGATGCCGCTGCATCCGCAGGAGCGCAGCTGCACCGACACTTTGCAGGAAGACCGCGAGGCGATCATTCTTGCCGATAAGCTCGGTTTCTATGATGCGTTCGTTGGCGAACATCTCACCGAAAAAACCGAGAACGTCACCAACAGCCTGCTGTTTCTGGCGACGCTGATCAGCGACACCCGAACCATAAAACTGGGAACCGGCACCTCCAATCTATCGCAGCAGCATCCGGTATTGTTCGCCTCGCACGCAGCGATGTTCGATCATCTGGCGAAGGGGCGTTTCATTTTCGGCGTCAGTGCCGGCGCGCTGCGCTGTGACGCCGAGGCGCTGGGCAATATCGATCAGGATCGTAACAAGATGTTTGCGGAGTGTATCGACGTGATTCTCGCGATCTGGGAGCGCGAATCGCCGTACGACATTGACTTTCCGGATAACCGCTACAAGGTCACGGTGAAAAACACGCGCGATCTCGCCATCGGCCGTGGGCACCTTTACAAGCCCTACCAGCAACCGCGTCCTGAAATTGTCGGCACAGTTGTCGCGCCGTTTTCCAAGGGCGTGACGCTGATGGGGCAGCGCGATTTTCATCCGTTGTCGGCGAATTTTCTGTTTTCGAAATGGCTGCCGAGCCACTGGGCCAATTACAGCGAAGGCAAACGCAAGGTCGGGCAAACGCCTGATCCGGCGGACTGGCGCATTGCGCGCACCATTTTTGTCGCTGACGACGACAAGGTGGCCAAACGCTACGGACGCGACGACATCAACAGCCCGTATCGTTTCTACTGGAAGATGCTGACCTACAAAATGATTGCCGGCAAACGCCAGGTGATTTTCAAAAACGATCCTTCCGAACCGGATTCGGCGATCACCGAAGACCGTGTGCTCGACAATCTGGTGATGCACGGCAGCGTGAACAGTGTCGTCGATCAAATTCTCAAGCTGCGCGATGAAGCCGGCGACTTCGGTGAGATTGTTTATGCGGGTATGGACTGGGTTGATCCGAAACTCGCCAAGCGTTCGATGGAATTGATGGCGACTGAGGTGATGCCGCGCGTGAACAAGGCGATTACTCAGGGCGGGATAACGGCCAAAGTCGCATAGGGTTATGTAAGTATTTGTTTTTAAAATATTATTTATGATGGAAAAGCGTCTGCTTAAACTATCCGCGATCATCTTCGGCAGCGCACTGAATTTGATCGCCGCCGCGCAAACTTATCCTACGCGGCCGATACGGCTGCTGACGCCCACCGCCGCGGGCTCCGGCTCCGACGTGGTGGCGCGCATCATCAGCGGCAAACTCACCGAAACATTGGGGCGGCAGATTGTGGTGGACAACCGCGCGGGCGTCAGCGGCCTGCTGGCGGCGGAAATCGTGGCGAAGGCCGCGCCCGACGGTTATACGCTGGGCATGGTGACGCTGACGCAATTGATGGCTACCGTGCTGTATCAGCGTTTTCTTCCGGATCGCGATTTCACGCCAGTGGCGCGCGTGGGTGCGACACCGTTCGTGATCGTCGCCAGTCCGGCACTGCCGGTGAAAACGATCCCGGAACTGATCGCCTACGCCAAAGCGCGGCCGGGGCAGGTGCTATATGCATCGGGTGGGCAGGGCTCCACGCCGCATTTGTGCATGGAAATGTTCAAGGGCATGGCCGGTGTGGATATCGTGCACGTGCCGTACAAAAGCAGCATCCTCGCCGTCACCGAATTGGGTAGCGGGCAAGTGCATCTCCTGTGTTCGGCGATACCCACGCTGCACGCGACGATGCAAAGCGGCAAGGCGCGTCCGCTCGGCGTGACCTCGCGCGAACCGAGCAAACTCGCGCCCGGCGTGCCGGCGATCTCGGCAACCGTGCCCGGATTCGACATGGACGGCTGGTACGGCATCATCGCGCCGCTGGGTACGCCGAAAGATATCGTGGCGAAGCTCAACGGCGCCTTTGCGCAGGTATTGAAAATGTCTGAAGTTCAGGAACGCTTGCTCGGTGTGGGCGCAGACGCATTGACTTCAACGCCGACGGAGTTTGGTGCGTTTCTGAAGAATGAAACGCAGCGCTGGACGAAGGTGATGCGGGAGGCGGGGATTAAGGCGCAGTAGCAACGTTTTAGACGCTAGTGCCATATTTCGGCGGATCAACAAGAGCTCTCCTAACTACTTCGGCCACTGACTCCTGAGTTATCCCACGCCTCTTGCAGTATTTTGACTCCAAACAGTCAACTAGATTTTTTGCGCCTTTGCTTGCATTGCATGAGGTACAACATATGGCTATGTTCTCGCGGGTTACGATTCGCGCGTCGTTGACGATGTGTTCCCAAGTTGGTTTGAACTTTCTTGTCTCATTCGAAGACGCAAACTGGATACCGCAATAGACGCAGTTCTGATCCCTCTCAACTATCTCTCGTTCCAGCGAATTCGGAATGTTCCATCTATTCATACATACGATCTCGCTACTTTTGTCTGTGGGGCACCTAACTTTGATATAGCGCGAGTAAAACATAATGTTACGTTGTAGTCCCTCTGTTTGTGAAAGTACTAAAAATCCGTGAAAAGTGGCGCGCAAAAATCACGACTTCTTCTCGCCCAAAATAAACGAAGTCGCTGCCCAACTGATCAAACTATAAACAATTGCGCCAAACACCGCGGGCCAGAATCCAGCGATGGTGAAGCCCTTGATGAACGAGGCGATGAACCACAGCAGCAGGCCGTTGAGCACGAAGATGAAAAGTCCCAGCGTCAGTATCGTGATCGGCAGTGTAAGCACCAGCAATACCGGTCGGATGAGCGTGTTGATCAGTCCGAGTATCAGCGCCACGATCAGCGCGGTGTAAAAGCTATCGACTCGTATGGAGTCGAAGATATACGGCAGCGCGAACAGCGCCGCCGCATTGATCAGCCACACCAGTAGTAATCTCATGATTTTTTGTCCAGTGATTGAAGCGCGATATCGGTGAGCGCCTGCAGCCAGTCGTGACGTTCGTTTAGACACGGAATGTAGTTGTATTCGCCGCCGCCGGCCTCTTTGAATATCTGCTTGCCTTCAATAGCGATTTCTTCGAGCGTTTCCAGGCAGTCGCTGACAAAGCCGGGGCAGATCATGTCGATGCGGTTGGTTTTTTGTTTGCCCAGCTCGGCGAGCACGTCGGCGGTGTAGGGCTTGATCCACTCAGCGCGGCCGAAGCGCGACTGAAAGCAAATCTGGTATTGATGCTCGCCGAGATTGAGTTTGGCGGCCAGCAGCTTGCCGGTTTTGATGCAGTGTTCCTGATAGGGTTCGCCGCGGTCGATAGTGTATTGCGGCACGCCGTGAAAACTCATCACCAGCTTGTCGGGACGGCTGGCGGTGCGCATCTGGAATTCGCGCACGCTCGCCGCGAGCGCCTCGATGTAGCCCGGATGATCGTGAAAATTTTCTACCTTGCGTATTTCCGGGTGGTAGTCGAGTTCGTTCATCGCCGCTGTTGCGGCATCCAGTGCGGTGGCGGTACTGCTGCGCGCGTATTGCGGATAGAGCGGCAGCAACACGATACGGCTAATATTTTTCTCTTTTAAAACAGATAGTTGCGTTTTAATCGACGGTTCGCCATAGCGCATGGCGTAATCAACAATCACGTCGCGGCGGCCACGTTCTCCGAGATAACCGCTGACAAACTTGGATTGCGCAACCGTGTGCGCGCGCAGCGGCGAGCCGTCTTTGGTCCAGATGGATTCGTAGCGTTTGGCGGAATCCTTGCTGCGCGTGGGCAGAATGAACAGATTGAGAATGAACCACCATACGATCCGCGGAATTTCGACCACGTACGGATCGGACAGAAATTCCTTCAGGTATTTGCGCACCGCCGCCGGCGTGGGCTCGGTGGGCGTGCCGAGATTGATGAGGAGTACGGCTGAGGTCATTGCTAAGGGCGTTGTGAAGGAGTGAATGGGTGAAGGCGTGAAGGGGGGTACCCCCTTCACATCTTCACTCCTTCACCCTTTCACGGTTCCTCTTCAATGCTGAGAGAGCGCGCTCGACAACAGTTTCGCCGTGATGTCCACGATGGGTATGACGCGCTCGTACGCCATGCGCGTGGGGCCGATGACGCCGACGGTGCCGACAACTTTGCCATCGACTTCGTACGGCGCAGTAACCACGCTGCATTCGTCCAGCGGCGACAAGCCGGCTTCGCCGCCGATGAACAACTGCACGCCATGCGCGCGGCTGGAAATATCCAGTAGTTGCAGCAGCCCGGTCTTGCGCTCGAACAGATCGAACAGGTTGCGCAGTCGCGCCATGTTGGACGACAGGTCTTCGATATTGAGCAGCTTGTTTTCGCCGGAGATCACCACGTCCGCTTCGGTTTCGCTCTCGACCTGGCCGCTGGCGTCCAGCGCCACCGTCATCAGCTTGGTCATATCCTCGCGCAACTCGCGGAGCTCCTGCTGCACGCGGCTGCGGATTTCAGCGAAGGTCAAGCCGGCATAATGCTGATTCAGAAAATTGGCGGCTTCGACCAATTCTGCAGGCGAATAGGCTTTTTCGGTGATGATGATGCGGTTTTGCACATCGCCTTCGGGCGTGACGATGATCAGCAGGATGCGCTTTTCGGAGAGGCGCAGAAATTCGATGTGCCTGAAGCCCGCGCTGCGCCGCGGTGTCACCACCACGCCGGCGAAGCGTGTGAGTTCCGACAGCATCTGCGAGGCCGACGACACCAGCTTTTGCGTGTTATCCGGATGCAACTGGCCTTCGAGCTGGTTGATCTCGACGCGATCAAGCGGTTTGATGGTGAGCAGCGTGTCCACGAAAAACCGGTAGCCACGCGCGGTAGGCACGCGTCCGGCGGAGGTATGCGGACTGGCGATAAAGCCCATGTCTTCCAGATCGGCCATCACATTGCGGATGCTGGCGGGCGACAGATCCAGCCCGGCGACTTTGGACAGCGCGCGCGAGCCAACCGGCTGGCCGTCGGTGATATAACGCTCGACCAGCGTTTTCAGCAGCAACTGCGCGCGATCATTCATGGGCGTGACCATGCAGCTATTCTACCTAGTTGAGCGCGTAATGGTGAGATGAGGGGTGAAGTGCGGGTGCCGGAGCGCAACGGCAGAGTGTGTAACCCTCGCGCCGGTTGTGGTTTAATGCCGATATGAAAAAAACCTTTAAAACCATAGCGCTGATCGGCAAGTACAACAGCCCGGAAATCGCCGAGCCGCTGCTGAAGCTCGCGGATTTCCTGGCCAAGCGCGGCATCACGGTGCTGATCGACAAGCTAACCGGCGCGCATATCCGCAACTCGCCCTATCCGATACGCGATCTGGACGACTTGGGGCGTGACGCCGAACTGGCGATCGTGCTGGGCGGCGACGGTACTATGCTCAACATCGCGCGCACGCTCGCGCCCTACGACGTGGCGCTGGTGGGCGTGAATCAGGGGCGGCTGGGATTTCTGACGGACATTTCGCTCGATACGATGTACGAAACGATTTCCGGGATACTCGACGGCCAGTGCGTGACCGAAGACCGCATGTTGTTGCAGGGTGAAATTCATCGCGGCGGCGAGCAGATGCTGGACGTGCTGGCATTCAACGACGTGGTGGTGAGCAAGGGCGTCGAAGGCAATATGGTCGAAATCGAGGTACGCATCGACGGCGAGTTCATCTACCACCAGCGTTCCGACGGATTGATTGTTGCCACGCCGACCGGCTCGACGGCCTATGCGCTGTCGGCGGGCGGGCCGATTGTGCATCCGTCGTTGCGGGTGATTTCGCTGACGCCGGTGTCGCCGCATACGCTGTCCAATCGGCCCATCGTGGTGGGCAGCGACAGTGTGATCGAAATCGTCATGAGAAGCGACAGCGACGCGCGAGCGCACTTCGACAGCCATTCGCATTACGCATTGCGCGACGCCGACCGCGTCGTCATCAAGCGTTACCCGCATACCATCAGCCTGCTGCATCCGATTGGGCACAGCTATTACCGGATGTTGCGCGAAAAACTGAACTGGAACCGGGAGTAGGTAAGGCGGTGAAGGAGTGGTAGATTGAGGCGTAATCACCGGACGTTGCGGGTTTGGCAGGGTGCCATGGATTTGGTGAGTGAGATTTATGCAGTTACCGCTGATTTTCCCAAGAATGAACAGTTTGGATTGACGGCTCAATTGCGCAGGGCTGCTGTGTCAGTGGCATCTAACATTGCCGAAGGTTGCGCGCGTGGCGGAACAAAAGAGTTGCTTTACTTCCTGAATGTTGCGAGCGGTTCTCTTTCTGAAATTGATACGCAGGTTGAAATTGCACACCGGCTTGGATATTTGGCCGATGTTGAAACTCTACGCAAACGGATTGACGGTGTATTCGCAATGTTGGTAGCGCTTATCGCAGCACTCAAACGTAAGACTTGATATGAAGTACCTCATTCACGCCTTCACCCCTTTATGCCTTCACAGCGAAGCAACAGCATGTTGCGAGCTTTAGCCATCCGCGATTTCGTCATCGTCGAGCACATGGAACTGGAGTTCGACTCCGGCTTCACGGTGTTGACGGGCGAAACCGGCGCGGGCAAATCCATTTTGATCGATGCGCTGGCGCTGGTGCTGGGCGCACGCGCCGACGCGCTGGTGGTGCGGCAGGGTGCGGAGCGCGCGGAAGTGAGTGCCGAGTTTGATATCGCCTCAACGAAGGCCGTCAAAAAATACATTGAAAAACAAGAGCTTGTAGATGAGGGCGGCTCATGTCTGGTGCGCCGGATTATCGATGCCAGCGGCCGTTCGCGTGCCTTCATCAACGGCACGGCTGCGACTGCGACGCAACTGCGCGAGTTGGGCGAATTGCTGGTGGATATCCATGGCCAGCATCAGCATCAATCGCTGGCGCGCGCGGCTGCACAGCGCGAATTGATCGATGCGTACGGCAAACTTGAAGCGCAAGCCGAGAAGGTAGCTATCGCCCACCGCGACTGGCGCGACAAGGCCGAACGGCGGCGCGCGTTTGAGTCGAACGCTGCGGCTTATGTTGCGGAACGCGAACGTCTCGAATGGCAGGTGAACGACCTCACGCAACTCGATTTCAAGGCCGGCGAATGGCCGGAATTGACGGCGGAGCATTCGCGCCTCGCGTATGCAGCGAGTCTGATCGAGGCCGCGGAGTTCGGCATGGAAACCTTGTCCGAAGGCGAGGGCGCGAGTCTTGCGCAAATCAACGGCGTGATTGCGCGGCTGAAAAATCTGCTCGATTACGATCCCAAGTTGAAAGAAGTGCTTGAGGTGCTGGAGCCGGCGCAGGTGCAGTTGCAGGAGGCGGTGTACAGTTTGCGCCACTACCAGCAGAAACTTGATCTCGATCCCAAAAGACTCCGCGATGCCGAACAGCGGCTGGATGCGATTCACTCTGCCGCGCGCAAATACCGCACCGAGCCGGAGCAGCTGCCCGAGATGCTGGCCAAAGCACGTGCGAGGCTCGATGAACTTTCACTCGCAGGTGACGCGGACGCCATGCGCAACCTCGAAGACGCCGCGCGCGATGCGTGCTTGGCCGAGGCGAAAAAACTTTCGGCCGGGCGGCGCAAGGCCGCAAAGCAGTTGGCCGGGAAAGTTACCGAAGCCATGCAAGCGCTGGCGATGGGCGGCGGTGTGTTTGACGTGGCGCTCAATGCGCTGGAAGAACCCGCCGCGCACGGATTGGAGAATGTCGAGTTCCTAGTGTCCGCGCACAAGGGCATGGCGCCGTTGCCGCTGGCGAAAGTGGCGTCCGGCGGCGAGTTGTCTCGTATCAGTCTCGCAATTCAAACCATCACCAGCCAAGTGGCGCAGGTGCCGACGCTGATTTTCGACGAAGTGGATGCCGGTATTGGCGGGCGCGTGGCTGAAATCGTCGGCAAGCTGTTGAAAGATCTGGGCAGGAAACATCAGGTGATGTGCATCACGCATCTGCCGCAGGTTGCGGCGTGCGGCGACCAGCAATGGCAGGTCGCGAAGAGCGCGGCCAACGGCAAGGTTTCGAGCAAAGTCACCGCGCTCGACAAAACGCAGCGCGTCGAAGAAATCGCGCGCATGCTGGGCGGCGTGAAAATCACCGATACCACGCGTAAACATGCGGCGGAGATGTTAAAAGGCTGAAAGGTGCGGACGGAATTGATTCATTGATCAGGGAACAAAGAAAACAGCATGGCCAAAAAAACGAAGCAAGACCCGGTGTACGACGCCGGCATGAAAGCGCGCCGCCGCATCCTTGGCGACAAATATGTGGATCGCGCGGTGAAAAAAATCCGTCCGCACACGCGCGACTTTCAGGATTACGTGGTGCGCAGCGCGTGGCAGGTGTGGGCGCGGCCGGGGTTGGACGACCGCACGCGGCGTTTGCTGGTGCTCGGCACCATGGTCGCGATCGGCCGCTGGGAGGAATTTGTGATGCATGCGCGCGCGGCGCTGGAAGCGGGGATGTCTATCCAAGACATCGAGGAGGTGCTGATTCAGCAGGGTATTTACTGCGGCGTGCCCGCTGCGAACACTGCGTTTCATCACATCAATGATTTGATTGATGCGCTGACCAAGGAAGGTGTGAAAATCAAGGGTTTAAAGTAAGTATTTGTTTTTATTGATATTTTTTAGCATTACTGCGAAGTTGACGCACCGGCCACCGCAACGCTAGACTTTGTTCCGCCGGGGATAACGCAGGCTCCCCGCAATCTGTAATTGCTCAAGACGCTGCGCGTCCAAGCTCTGCTTCCATCCTGAATTGAAAGGATTACGAAGCCATGGACGTATCCATTACTCCGCAAGAACTGAAAGCCGAACTCGCTGGTGCACGGCCGCCGCTGGTGATCGACGTGCGGCGCACGCCAGCCTATCGCGGTGCAACCGAGACGATAGCTGGCGCGCTGCGCCGCGATCCAGCGGCCGTTACTGACTGGTCGCGTGCCCTGCCGCGTGCACGCGAGGTAGTGGTGTATTGCGTGCATGGGCACGAGGTCAGTCAACATGCCGCCAAAGCGCTGCGTGACGCAGGGCTTAACGCGCGCTTTCTTGACGGCGGCATCGAGGAAGGCTGGAAAGGCAGCGACGGGGCGCTCGCACACAAGCCAAAAGACGCGGCCACGCGCTGGGTGACGCGCGAGCGGCCGAAGATTGATCGCATCGCGTGCCCGTGGCTGATCGCGCGCTTTGTCGATGCCGATGCAGAGTTTTTATATGTGCCGACGCCGGAGGTAAAGCGCGTTGCTGCTGAACGCGACGCCGTGCCGTACGATATTCCGGATGTGGCGTTTTCGCATGTGGGCGAACTGTGCAGCTTTGATGCATTTATCAAAGCCTACCGGCTGGCTGATCCGGCGCTCGACCGGCTGGCGCTGATTGTGCGCGGCGCGGACACCGGGCGCCTTGACCTTGCACCGCAATCGGCAGGGCTGCTTGCGGTATCGCTCGGATTGTCGCGCAATTTCACCGACGATCAGGAGATGCTCAAACTCGGCAAGGTAATGTACGACGCGCTGTATTCGTGGTGCAGGGATGGGCAGGACGAAACGCATTCGTGGAATCCGCAACTGGCGGTCTGATGGAAATCAAATGCGCCAGCGGCGAGCGACAAGGCGTCTATCAGTGACCCGTCACGCCTTCACGGATTTTCGCGGGCAATCGTCACGCATGCAGTCGGCGTAAATATGCAATGAATGGTCGTGGATCTTGAAGCCGCGCGCTTCGGCCACCTGCGACTGGCGTTTTTCGATTTCCGCGTCGTAAAACTCTTCGACGTGACCGCACTGCATGCACACCAGGTGGTCGTGATGACTGCCCTGATTAAGCTCGAACACGGCTTTATCGGATTCAAAATGGTGACGAATCAGCAGGCCGGCTTGTTCGAACTGGGTGAGCACGCGATAGACGGTTGCCAGTCCGGTGTCCGTGCCTTCTTTTTGCAGCAGCTTGTAAACGTCTTCCGCCGACAGATGGCGCACCGCACTGCGCTCGAATAACTCGAGTATGCGCAGTCGAGGCAACGTTGCTTTGAGGCCGCTGGTTTTGAGGTTTTCAGTGGAGTTCAACGGCTTCTCTATCGGAGAGTGATCAGTCTGGGCTATGATATTAGGAATTATTCATGGTGGAAACCACACGTTGATGGCGTGGTCTATAGTGCACAACGAAGTTGCTGCGTTGCTCTCGCCATCCTCCCTGAAATACAAAAATGATTAGTAAAAACATATACTTAATGGCTGTGCTCGTGTCGGCGGGCTTGGCCGGCTGCGGTCAGGTGCCATTGTTGCCCGGCGTGGGGCCGCATAAGATTGACATTCAGCAGGGTAACGCGGTTACGCAGGAAATGGTGGCGAAGTTGCAGCCCGGCATGACGCGCAGTCAAGTGCGGTTTGTGCTGGGCACGCCGTTGCTGGTGGATCCGTTTCGCGCTGATCGCTGGGACTATTTTTATAGTTACGCCAAAGGCGGCGAGGTGGTTGAGCAGCGCAAGCTCGCGGTGTTCTTCAAGGACGACAAACTTGTTCGCGTCGAGGGCGACGTGATCCCGGCGAAGCCTGCGACTGCAAAAGCCGCCGCCGACACGCCCAAACCTGTTGCGGCGCCAGTGAAGCCGGACGCAGCAAAGCCGGTTGCGGCAAAGCCGGACGCCACCAAGCCGGAACTGGCCAAGGCAGCGCCAACGAAGCCTGCGCCAGCCGAGGCAACTGCGGCGCCGGCGGCTGCGACGTTGACTACGGGGGACGGCACGCCGGTGGGTGCGGGCGTTAGCGTTGCCACGGATAAGCCGCTGGAGAAACCAGTGGACAAAACGGCGGTGGCAAAGCCCGCAGCTAAAGCAGAAGAAAAACCTAAAGAAGAGCGCGGATTCTTCGGGCGCATGCTCGAGAAAATTGGCTTGTAAGGCGATGCGACAGGAAACATGACGATGTTGAATATTGCCATAGCGGGCGCCAGCGGACGCATGGGGCGCACGCTGATCGAGAGTGTGCTGCGCCGCAAGGATTTACGGCTGGCAGCGGCATTGGAAATTCCTGTCAACAATAATATCGGCAAGGATGCGGCCGAGTTCGCGGGCGCGGCCAGCGGCGTGAAAATTACCGCGGATTACAACAATGCGCTCAAGGGTTGCGATGTGTTGATCGATTTTACTCGGCCTGAAGGCACGCTGGGGCATATGGCCGCCTGCCGCAAGCACGGCGCGCGCATGGTGATCGGTACCACCGGATTTTCCGAGACACAAAAACAATCCATCACCGAAGCGTCGCGCGACATCGGCATCGTGTTCGCGCCCAACATGGCGGTGGGCGTCAATGTCACGTTCAAGCTGGCAGAGATTGCCGCGAAGATTCTCGGCGACAGCTACGACGTCGAAATCATCGAAGCACATCATCGTCACAAGGTCGATGCGCCGTCGGGCACCGCGCTGAAGTTTGGCGAGGTTGTCGCCAAAGCGCTGGGACGTGATTTGTCGCAGGTGGCCGCGCATGGCCGTGAGGGCGTGACTGGCGAACGCGACACAAAAGCCATCGGCTTTCACGCGCTGCGCGGGGGCGATATTGTGGGCGAGCACACCGTGATGTTTGCCGGCGAGGGCGAGCGCGTTGAAGTGACCGTGCGCTCCGGCAGCCGCTCGACGTACGCGGAAGGGGCCTTGCGTGCCGCACGGTTCCTGGCGGACAAGAAATCCGGGCTATTCGATATGTTTGATGTGCTTGGATTGCGGTAGCGCGTTCGTAACTGGTTGTACGTCGAAACCGGTGCTGTGGTTTTGTCGCTGACGGGCTTTCGCGTATAATCTAACGATCGTGAGCGGGACGGGCCAAGCCTGTCCCGCTTTGCATATCTAGTGCCGTAACTGGCCTCGTAAATAGAATCGTAAAAACAGGAGGTTGCCGTGTCATCGCGTACGCCCGCCATCCTCATGCTCAAGGATGGAACGGTATTCCGTGGCACGTCTATCGGCGCTGATGGTTTGTCCGCCGGCGAGGTGGTATTCAATACGGCAATCACTGGCTATCAGGAAATTCTCACCGATCCGTCGTATTGCCGGCAGATCGTCACGCTGACTTATCCGCATATCGGCAACACCGGCGCGAATGCCGAGGATGTCGAGTCCGATCGCGTGTATGCGGCGGGGCTGGTGATTCGTGATTTGCCGTTGCTGGCGTCGAACTTCCGGCAGCAGTGGACGCTTTCCGAATATCTCAAGCGTGAAAAAGTCGTGGCGATTGCCGATATCGACACGCGCAAGCTGACGCGCATCCTGCGTGACAAGGGCGCGCAGGATGGCTGCATCGTGGCCGGTAAGATCGATGAAAAGGCGGCGCTGCAAGCCGCGCAGGATTTCCCCGGTTTGAAGGGCATGGATCTCGCCAAGGTAGTGAGCTGCGCAAAAAACTACGCGTGGGACGAAACCACCTGGGTACTCGGCAAGGGCTATGGCAAACTCGCCGAGCCGAAATTTAACGTGGTCGCCTACGACTATGGCGTGAAGCGCAACATACTGCGCATGCTCGCTGCGCGCGGCTGCCAATTGACGGTGGTGCCCGCGCAGACGCCGGCGAAAGACGTGCTGGCAATGAAGCCGGACGGCGTGTTTTTATCGAACGGTCCCGGCGACCCGGAGCCTTGCGATTATGCGATAGCCGCGATACGCGAGTTGCTGGAGGCGAGTGTGCCATTGTTCGGTATTTGCCTCGGCCATCAGTTGATGGGATTGGCCAGCGGTGCCAATACCATCAAGATGAAATTCGGCCACCACGGCGCGAACCATCCGGTGCAGGACCTCGACAGCGGCCGCGTGATGATTACGAGCCAGAACCACGGCTTCGCGGTGGACGCGAAAACACTGCCTGCCAACTGTAAAGTCACGCACGTGTCCTTATTCGACGGCAGCCTGCAGGGCTTTACGCGCACCGACAAGCCGGCGTTCTGCTTTCAGGGGCATCCCGAAGCCAGTCCAGGGCCGCATGATGTGGCGTATTTATTCGATCGGTTTATCAAGTTGATGGAGGGCGTGAAACAGTGAGCGATCCCGCAGGCTGCTATTAACGCCTCACGCCTCACGCCTCACGGAACAACATGCCCAAACGTACCGACATCAAAAGCATCCTGATCATCGGCGCCGGCCCGATCATCATCGGCCAGGCGTGCGAGTTCGACTACTCCGGCGCGCAGGCGTGCAAGGCGCTGCGCGAAGAAGGGTATCGCGTGGTGCTGGTGAATTCCAATCCCGCGACCATCATGACCGATCCGGGCATGGCGGATGCTACCTATATCGAGCCGATCACCTGGCAGATGGTCGAGAGAATAATCGCCATCGAGAAGCCGGACGCGTTGCTGCCGACGATGGGCGGGCAGACTGCGCTGAACTGCGCGCTGGATCTCGCGCGCGAAGGCGTGCTGGAAAAATACGGTGTGGAGATGATCGGCGCGTCGAAAGAAGCCATCGACAAAGCCGAGGATCGCGAAAAGTTCAAGAAGGCGATGGCCAAAATCGGACTGGATAGTCCGCGTTCCGCGCTGGCGCACTCGATGGAAGAGGCATTGCAGGTGCAGGCGATGGTGGGCTATCCGACGATTATCAGACCGTCGTTCACGCTCGGCGGCACCGGCGGCGGCATCGCCTATAACAAAGAGGAATTCATTTCCATTGTGGAGCGCGGCATCGACGCCAGCCCGACGCACGAAGTGCTGATCGAGGAATCCGTGATCGGCTGGAAAGAATTCGAGATGGAGGTGGTGCGCGACCGCAAGGACAACTGCATCATCATTTGCTCGATAGAAAACCTCGATCCGATGGGCGTGCATACCGGCGATTCCATCACAGTGGCGCCGGCGCAGACGCTCACCGACAAGGAATACCAGATCATGCGGAACGCCTCGATCGCGTGTTTGCGCGAAATCGGGGTGGACACCGGCGGTTCCAATGTGCAGTTCGGCATCAACCCGCAAGACGGGCGCATGGTCATCATCGAGATGAATCCGCGTGTGTCGCGTTCGTCGGCGCTGGCGTCAAAAGCGACGGGTTTCCCGATTGCGAAGGTCGCGGCCAAGCTCGCCGTGGGTTACACGCTGGACGAGTTGCGCAACGACATCACCGGCGGCGCGACACCGGCGTCGTTCGAGCCGACCATCGACTACGTAGTGACCAAGATCCCGCGCTTTGCCTTTGAAAAATTTCCTTCCGCTGATGACCGCCTGACCACGCAGATGAAGTCCGTGGGCGAGGTGATGGCGATCGGCCGCACTTTTCAGGAGTCGATGCAGAAGGCGCTGCGCGGACTGGAAGTGGGCGTCGATGGCTTCAACCAGCATACGCGCGACCGCGAGGTCATCGAGGCTGAACTCGGCCGCCCTGGACCGGACCGCATCTGGTATGTGGGAGACGCATTTGAAAACGGCTTCACGCTGGAAGAAGTGTTTGATCTGACGCATATCGATCCGTGGTTCCTGGCGCAGATCAAGGACATCATTGATATCGAAATGGTACTGGATGACCAGCAACTCTGCGATCTCGACAAAGACGCCCTGCGCGACCTGAAGCGCAAGGGCTTTTCCGACCGTCGTCTCGCGCATCTGCTCAAATCCACCGAGGCCGACGTGCGCAAGCGCCGCCACGAATTCGGCATACGCCCGGTCTACAAGCGCGTGGATACCTGCGCGGCGGAGTTCGCCACCAACACGGCGTATATGTATTCCACCTATGAGGAAGAGTGCGAGGCTCTGCCGACCGACCGCAAGAAAATCATGGTGCTGGGCGGCGGGCCTAACCGCATCGGGCAGGGCATTGAGTTCGATTACTGCTGCGTGCATGCGGCGCTGGCGCTGCGCGAGGACGGGTTCGAGACCATCATGGTCAATTGCAATCCGGAGACCGTTTCGACGGACTATGACACCTCGGATCGTCTCTACTTCGAACCACTGACGCTGGAAGACGTGCTGGAAATCGTGCATGTTGAAAAGCCGTTCGGCGTGATTGTGCAATTTGGCGGGCAGACGCCGTTGAAACTGGCGCGTGATCTCGAAGCCAATGGCGTGCCGATCATCGGCACCACGCCGGATTCCATCGATATCGCGGAAGATCGCGAGCGTTTCCAGAAGCTGCTGCACAAACTGAAGCTGAAACAACCGCCCAATCGTACCGTGCGCAGCGCGGCGAAAGCGTTGCAGGCCGCCGAAGAAATCGGTTATCCGCTGGTGGTGCGCCCATCGTATGTGCTGGGTGGCCGCGCGATGGAAATCGTGCATCAGAAAGAAGACCTCGAACGCTATATGCGCGAGGCGGTGAAAGTATCGAACGATTCACCGGTGTTGCTGGATCGTTTCCTGAATGACGCGATTGAAGTCGATGTGGATGCAGTGTCCGACGGCACGCAGGTGATTATTGGCGGCGTGATGGAACACATCGAGCAGGCGGGCGTGCATTCGGGCGATTCGGCGTGTTCGCTGCCGCCGTTCTCGTTGTCGCCGGAATTGCAGACGGAGTTACGTCGTCAAACGGTGGCGATGGCGAAGGCGCTGAATGTCGTCGGCTTGATGAACGTGCAGTTCGCCATTCAGAAGAGCGGCGATGAGGATGTGGTGTATGTGCTCGAAGTGAATCCGCGTGCATCGCGCACCGTTCCGTTCGTATCCAAGGCCACCAGCCTGCCGCTGGCCAAAATTGCCGCCCGCTGCCAATCCGGAAAAACACTTGAAAAACAAATGGTTACATCAGAAATTGTGCCACCCTATTACTCCGTGAAGGAGGCGGTATTCCCGTTCATCAAATTCCCTGGTGCTGACACCATTCTCGGTCCGGAAATGAAATCGACCGGCGAAGTGATGGGCGTGGGTGAGACCTTCGGTGAAGCGTTTGTGAAATCGCAGATGGCAGCAGGCGAGAAGTTGCCGGCGTCGGGCAAGGTGTTCATCAGCGTGCGCGACGGCGACAAGCCGCGCGCGGTGGAGATCGGCCGCGCGCTGGACGCGCTGGGGTTCGCGCTGGTGGCGACGCGCGGCACGGCGAATGCGCTGGCCGTGGCGGGTCTCCAAGTGACGCCGATCAACAAAGTGGCCGAAGGCCGCCCGCATATCGTCGATATGATCAAGAACGCAGAGATTGTACTGGTGGTGAATACGGTCGAGGAATCGCGCAAAGCGGTGAAGGATTCGTATGTGATTCGGCGCGCGGCCTTGCAGCATCGGGTGCCGGTATACACCACTATCGCAGGAGCGCGCGCCGCTTGTGCGGGCATGGCTGAAGCGCGCGAACTGCATGCCTATGCGGTACAAAATTTGCATAAGCGGTTGGCCCTCGGCAATTAGCAAACAATTATCGCACAGGCAGCGGAGGATTCCATGAATAAAGTGCCCTTAACCGTGCGCGGCGCAGAGAAACTGCGCGCCGAACTGCACGATCTGAAAACGGCGCAGCGTCCGGCTATTATCGCGGCCATTGCCGAGGCGCGCGCGCATGGAGATCTTTCGGAAAATGCGGAGTATCACGCGGCCAAGGAGCGGCAGAGTTTCATCGAAGGACGCATCGCCGAACTTGAAGGCAAGATTTCCAACGCTGAAATCATCGATCCGACGACACTGGATGCCGATGGCCGCTGTGTGTTTGCGGCGACCGTGGAACTCGAAGATGTGGAAAAGGGCATGAAGGTTACTTATCAGATCGTGGGCGAGGATGAGGCCGACATCAAGCTCGGCAAGATATCCATCAGTTCGCCTATCGCGCGTGCGCTCATCGGCAAATCGGCCGGGGATATCGCGGAAGTTCATGCGCCGGGCGGTGTGCGGGAGTATGAGATTCTGGATGTTAAATACGTTTAGCGTAACAACTGTGAAGGCGTGAAAGGGTGAAGGAGTGAATTGGGTACCCCCTTCACACATTCACCCTTTCACGGCTTTTCAGCCTTGATAGCTGCGCTTCGTTCTGCGCGGCCCGTTACGCGCGGCGCGTTTGCGGGTTGATGCTATTTCCGGTTTGCCGGTTGTCTTTGCCGTTTCCGGCGGTTTTGGGCGAAACACCACGAGTATCTTGCCGATGTGCTGCACCGGGCTTGCGTTGAGGGCTTCGCAAATAGTTCCGATCATGGCCGCGCGCGCATCGCGGTCATCGCCGAAAACGCGTATCTTGATCAGCTCGTGGCTCCTTAGGTGAACGTCGATTTCGTGCAGCACGGCGGGTGTCAAGCCGGCATCGCCGATAATGACTACCGGCTCAAGATGGTGCGCGCGCGCTTTGAGCGCGCGGTGCTGTGCTGGTGTCAGATTCTTGCTCATGGATGTTAGTGTACGGCATTTGGCGACCCGTAGAGTGGTCTGCGCATGACGATTAAAAAAGCCAGCAGCAAGGCGTGGATGCAGCGCCATATCAACGATCCGTACGTGAAACGTGCGACGGCGGAAGGCATGCGTTCGCGCGCGGCCTACAAGCTGCAGCAGATTAACGAGAAAGACAAACTGCTCAAGCCGGGCATGGTAGTGGCTGATCTGGGCGCGGCGCCCGGCGGCTGGTCGCAGGTGGTGGGACGCATTGTCGCGCCTGCGGGTCGCGTGATTGCCATCGATTTGCTGGAAATGCAGGGTTTGGCCGGCGTGACGTTTATTCGTGGCGATTTCTCGGAGGACTCAGGTCTGGCGGCGCTGGAGCGGGAACTTGCCGGCGCGCCGGTGGACCTTGTGCTTTCGGACATGGCCCCCAATATCAGCGGTATAGCGCAGGTCGATCAGGCGCGGTTGATCGGGCTGGTGGAACTGGCGCTGGATTTTGCGTCGAAGCATTTGAAACCACAGGGGAATTTTCTGGTCAAAGTGTTCCATGGCGCGGGCTTTGACGCATACGTCAAAGCTATGCGTGAGGTGTTCGTGCAAGTGCAATCACGCAAGCCTGACGCCTCGCGCAAGGGATCACGTGAAGTGTATTTGCTCGGCAAGGGACTGAAAAAGGCGTGAAACAGCATCGAAAAGCATGGGATAGTGATGGTTTTTCGGGCTGCACTGGCACGGGAAAACGTTTAGAATTGAAAGACCTAGGCAATTTTGGCGTTGTTTGTCGCCGGACGGCAGCAGACTTCGGCGAATTTTTGAACACCGCATGTGAGTGCGGCAAGGAGCATCATTGAACAATCTAGTAAAAACCGTGGCAATCTGGCTGGTCATCGCGCTGGTGCTGATGACGGTGTTCAACCAGGTCGGTCCGCAAAAGTCGGCGCAGAAGCCGATGGAATATTCGCAGTTCATCGAAGAGGTGAAGCAGGGCCGCATCGCCAAGGTCATGATCGAAGGCCGCGCGGTGAGGGGTGTCAAACAGAGCGGCGAGAAATTTACCACTTATGCGCCATCCGACATCTGGCTGGTGAGCGATCTGCTGAAAGCGGGCGTGATCGTCGAAGCCAAGGCCGAAGAGGAGCAAAGTTTCCTCGCGCAGATTTTCATTTCGTGGTTCCCGATGCTGCTGCTGATCGGCGTGTGGATATTTTTCATGCGGCAGATGCAGGGCGGCGGACGCGGCGGCGCCTTCTCGTTCGGCAAGAGCAAAGCGCGCATGCTCGACGAATCCAACAACACGGTGACTTTTGCCGATGTTGCGGGCTGCGAAGAGGCGAAAGAAGAAGTGGCTGAGCTGGTTGAGTTTTTGCGCGATCCGTCGAAGTTCCAGAAGCTTGGCGGACGCATCCCGCGCGGCGTGCTGATGGTGGGCAGTCCCGGTACCGGCAAAACACTGCTGGCGCGCGCCATCGCCGGCGAGGCGAAGGTGCCATTCTTTTCGATTTCCGGCTCGGATTTCGTGGAGATGTTCGTGGGCGTAGGCGCGGCGCGCGTGCGTGACATGTTTGAGAATGCCAAAAAACACGCGCCTTGCATAGTGTTTATCGACGAAATCGATGCGGTGGGCCGCCAGCGCGGCGCAGGTTTGGGTGGCGGCAACGACGAGCGTGAACAAACCCTGAATCAGTTGCTGGTCGAGATGGATGGCTTCGAAGCCAACGCCGGCGTGATCGTGATTGCCGCGACCAACCGGCCCGACGTACTCGACCCGGCCCTGCTGCGTCCGGGGCGTTTCGACCGGCAGGTGGTGGTGCCTCTGCCGGATATTCGCGGCCGCGAGCAGATTCTGCTGGTGCATATGCGCAAGGTGCCGATTGCCCCCGACGTTAAGGCCGAAGTGATCGCACGCGGCTCGCCAGGTATGTCCGGCGCGGATCTGGCGAATCTGGTAAACGAAGCCGCGCTGTTCGCTGCACGCGGCAACAAGCGCCTGGTGGACATGGATGATTTCGAGCGTGCCAAAGACAAGATTTTCATGGGCGCCGAGCGCAAATCCATGGTTATTACCGAGGAAGAGAAGCGCGCCACCGCCTATCACGAGTCGGGCCACGCCATCGTGGGTGTGACGTTGCCGGGCATAGACCCGGTACATAAAGTCACCATCATTCCGCGTGGACGTGCGCTGGGCCTGACCTGGGTGCTGCCAGAGCGCGATCGCATCAGCCAGTACAAGAACCAGATGCTGGCGCAAATCAGCTTTCTGTTTGGCGGCCGCATCGCCGAGGAATTGTTCGTGCATGACATTTCAACCGGTGCGGCCAACGACTTCGAGCGCGCAACCGAGCTCGCACGTGCCATGGTGACGCGTTTCGGCATGTCCGATTCCATGGGGCCCATGGTCTACGGAGAAAACGAGGGTGAAGTGTTCCTTGGCCGCTCCATTACCACGCACAAAAACGTGTCGGAAACGACCATGCAACAGGTCGACGCCGAAATCAGGCGCATCATTGATCAACAGTACGCGGTCGCGCGCAAGATACTCGAGGACAACCGCGACAAGGTCGAAGCCATGACCAAGGCGCTGATGGAGTGGGAAACCATAGATGCTGACCAGATCAAGGACATCGTGGAAGGCCGTCCGCCGCGTGCGCCCAAACCGCTGCAGTCTTCCACGCCGCCACCGAGCGACAGCACGCCGAGTGCAACTGCGCCTGCGGCGCCGGCGGCAGAGACTTAGCCAGCACGCGCTGCAGCCCATAAAATTCGTGAACGGGTGAACAAGTGATCGCGTGAACGGCGAAGTTCGCAAAGTAGTGCCGTTACCCGTTCACTCGATTATTCGTTAACTTGTTCACGATGTTTCTGCGTTGTGGCAAATTCAAACTCCCGCTCACGCGTCCACTGATTATGGGCGTGGTCAACGTCACGCCTGATTCTTTCTCGGACGGCGGTAAATATTTTGAGTTCAATCAAACGCTGGCGCATGCCCGGGCATTGATAGCGGAAGGCGCTGACATACTCGACATAGGCGGTGAATCGACGCGTCCAGGCGCAGCACCGGTGGGTCTGGAAGAAGAGCGCCGGCGCGTGTTGCCGGTAATCGAAGCGCTGGCCGGTGGCGCGGTTCCGATCTCCGTGGATACCCAAAAGCCGGACCTGATGCGCGAGGCGGTGGCGGCAGGCGCGTCGATGGTGAATGACGTATGCGGCTTTCGTGCTCCCGGCGCGTTCGAAGCAGTGGCGGCAGGCGATACAGCGGTTTGCATCATGCACATGCAGGGCGAGCCGCGCACCATGCAGCACCATCCGCATTACACCGATGTGGTGGAGGAAGTCCGCGGCTATCTTGCCGAGCGCGTGCGCGTGGCGGAAAGCGCGCACATTGCGCGTGAGCGTATCCTCATCGATCCGGGCTTTGGATTTGGCAAGACGCTTGAGCATAATCTCGCGTTGTTGCGCCAGTTGCGCAAATTCAGGGACATTGGCGGCGCGCTGCTGGCGGGCCTGTCGCGCAAGGCCCTGTTGGGCGCAATTACGGGACGTGAGCCTGCCGAGCGCGTGTTCGCGAGTGTCGCCGCCGCGCTGATCGCAGTGCAAAATGGCGCGCAGATCGTGCGTGTTCACGACGTAGCTGCGACGCGCGATGCGCTGGCGGTACTGGGCGCGGCGGGACAGAATTGAAAACCGGGAAAACAACATGAGCAGACGCTATTTCGGTACCGATGGTGTGCGTGGAAAAGTAGGCGTTGCGCCGATCACGCCGGATTTTGTCATGCGGCTGGGCTATGCTGCGGGCAAGGTGCTGGCTGCACATCGCAGGGAGGGCGAGCGGCCCACCGTCCTGATCGGCAAGGACACGCGTATTTCGGGCTATATGTGCGAATCGGCACTTGAGGCTGGCTTTACGTCCGCAGGCGTGGACGTGGTGTTGACAGGGCCCATGCCCACGCCTGCCGTCGCTTATCTCACGCGGGCGTTGCGGCTGGCAGCGGGTGTGGTGATCAGCGCATCACACAATCCCTATGACGACAACGGCATCAAGTTTTTCAGCGGCGAAGGCGAGAAACTACCGGACAGTGTCGAATCCGAGATCGAGGCGCAAATCGATGAGCCGATCAAATGCGCATTGTCCTCCGGATTGGGCAAGGTGCGCAGGATCGAAGATGCGGCGGGCCGCTATATCGAATTCTGCAAAGGCACGGTCCCGTCGAACATGAATCTGCGCGGAATGAAAATAGTCGTGGACTGCGCGCATGGCGCGGCGTATCACGTGGCGCCGCCGGTATTTCATGAACTGGGTGCTGAAGTGGTTGCCATAGGCGCATCGCCCAATGGCTTCAACATCAACGACAAGGTGGGTGCAACCAGCCCGCGGACGCTGCAAACCGCAGTGACCGAAGCGCGCGCAGACCTGGGTATAGCGCTGGATGGCGACGGTGATCGTCTGCTGATGGTGGATGGTGCTGGCAGAGCGTACGACGGTGATCAATTGCTGTATGTCATAGCGAGTGACTCACAGCGGCACGGTCGTTTGCGCGGTGGTGTGGCGGGTACGCTCATGAGCAACCTTGCGTTCGAACTCGCGTTGCGCGCATCCGGCATTCCGTTCGAGCGTGCCAAGGTTGGTGACCGTTACGTGCTCGAATTGATGCAGGCGCGTGGCTGGCGTTTGGGAGGCGAAAACTCTGGCCACATCCTGTGCCTCGATCAACACACGACGGGTGATGGTATCGTCGCTGCTTTGCAGGTGCTGTGCGCACTGCGTGGATCGCGTATGACGCTCGAAGAGGCCTGTACGCCGGTGGCGCTGTATCCACAGGTGATGATCAATGTGCCGGTGAAGCGCCGTGCGAACTATCAGGAGCATGCGGGCGTCGTGAGCGTCCTGAGAAAAGCCGAGCGTGATCTTGCGGACGACGGACGTATCTTGCTGCGTCCCTCCGGCACCGAACCGGTGATACGCGTAATGGTCGAAGCGAAGTCGCGCGCCAAGGCCAGCCGCTGGGCGAAAGCGATTGCCGGCGCGGTACGGGCCGCAGGTTGACGGACGGGATGGCAAATAAGAGTCAGGGCGCGGGCATGCGCACATTTTGCGTAATCGCGATCCTGTTTTTGCTGGCGGGATTTCTTTCGGGATGCGAAGGCGTGGTGAGTGGCGAGGAAGTCGCGCGTATCCCGTTGCAGACGGCGGAGGGCGCTACCGCCGGTGCATATGCACCCGTGAAATTTGCGCTGAGTCCGGCCATGAATCCGCTTGCGTTCAATTTTCGTGCGGATTTCTCGCAGAATCCTGCCGAGTTCGGCAAGTGGAACACTTATCGGGCGACGTTGACGCAGGGTGGCACCGTGGCGGCGTCGCGCATCATCAACATCAATCATCCGCAAAGCCGCGCGGAAGGTGCTACACCACCGCTTGGCGGTACGGTGCATACGCTGTTTTATGTCGATGTGCAGGTTGCGGGGGAGTATGTATTGACCATCATGCCGGTATCGACGCCGGCGATCACGCTCAACAACCCGCAGGCCGATGCGCGGCGCAACGTGCGGCGTCCAGATACCTCAGGTCGCACCTATACCGTAAAGCCAGTGCCTGAGGATTCTTCTGCAAACTTCAAGTAAATCGGCCTAATTTAACTTGATGCCAGCGGTCTTGATCAGCTTGCCGTAACGCTCGTGCTCGCGGCGGATGAGATCGCCAAACTGCGCCGGTGTGGTGGGCACGATATCCATATTCTGCGCAGCCCAAAGATCACGGATGTCGGGCATCGCCAGCGCTTTGGTGACGGTGGCGTTGAGGCGCTCGACCACGTCGCGCGGTGTCGCGGCGGGTGCAAGCACACCATGCCAGCCGAGCATTTCGTAGCCGGGCAGCCCGCTTTCGGCGATCGTCGGCACATTCGGCAGCACTGCCGCGCGGCGCGAGCCGGTGACGCCTACTGCCTTCAATTTTCCCGACAGGAGTTGCGGGCGCACCACCGCGAGCGCGTCCCACATCAAATCTACGCGTCCGCCCATCAGATCGGTGATGGCAGCAGCGCCGCCGCCACGATAGGGTACGTGCAGCATCTTCACACCTGCCAGATGGCAAAACATTTCGCCCGCCAGGTGAAATCCGCTGCCCACGCCGGTTGAACCGTACGTCAGATAGCCGGGACGCGATTTGGCGAGTGCGACGAGATCACGCGCGGTTTGCATGGGTACCGATGGGTGCGCCACCAGCATGTAGGAAAACGCTGTGGTTTGCACCACTGCGGCAAAGTCGCGCAGCGGATCGAAGCGCACGGGTTGCAGATGCGGCACGGCGGTCAGCGAAGATCCCGGTGCTGTGAGCAAGGTATAGCCATCAGGCGTACTCTTGGCTACGGCTTCATTGGCGATACCACCGGTGGCGCCGGGACGGCTGTCCACGATCACTTGCTGTCCCAGAATATCCGACAATTTGGCGGCGAGCGGCCGGCCCATCACATCGATGGCACTGCCAGTGGCGAAACCATGCACCAGACGAATGGGACGGCTGGGAAAAGACTGTGCGTGAGCGAGTCCCGTCAGTATCAGCAGCGGCGCAATCCGGTAAATGCGGGTGAACATGAAAGTGCTTCCTGTTTGAGTCGTCATAGCCATTATGCAGGATATGTCTGCACCCGCAGCCATGCCGCACGAGTTGATTCTCGCGGTTCAACGACGCGGTGGCCCGCGGCCTTTGTGTGTCGGAACCAAGCGCGCATCTTGCTCCAGAACGCATGCAACTCGGCACTGTTATATCCGCAGCGTCTCCTGCGTTTATCGACAGCGAAACCGCCAAATGGATGCGCGTGGCAGAAGCTGCTGGAATCAACGCGGAGTAACTCGGCAAGCGCGCAAGAAATCATAAAAACCCCATGAAATCAATGTATTTCCGCAATGCAGCAGATGTCGCCTTCGTTGACCCACTGGCGCTGCCCCTGTAAAATTCAATGGTTTTGGTAAAGCGGGTTTGCAATGCGAGGCAAGCTGGTAGCGGGTAACTGGAAGATGAACGGCAATCTGGCCTCGAACCAGTCTCTGCTGAAGTCATTGATTCCGTTGTTGAAACCGATTTCAGGTACGCGCTGCGCGGTGTGCGTGCCGTACCCGTATTTGAATCAAACCGAGCAGGTGTTGCGCGGCAGCGGCATTGCCTGGGGCGCGCAGGATGTGTGCGAATATGATCACGGCGCTTATACCGGCGGCGTGTCGGCTGGAATGGTCGCCGATTTTGGCTGCCGCTATGTCATCGTCGGCCACTCGGAACGGCGCGCGCTGTTTGGGGATACTGATAAGGCAGTTGCGCTCAAATTCGCGGCGGTGCTGAAGGCGGGGTTAACGCCGATATTGTGTGTGGGCGAAACGCTGGCCGAGCGTGAAGCGGGTGTGGCCGAGCAGGTGGTGGCGCGGCAGATGGATGCGGTGACGCTGCATTCGGGTATTGCCGGGCTGGGGCAGGCCGTGATGGCGTATGAGCCGGTGTGGGCTATTGGCACCGGCAAGACGGCAACGCCGGACGAAGCGCAGGCGATGCATGCTTATATCCGCGGGCGTGTGGCCGAGCAGGACATGCGGGTGGCGGATGGGCTGCCGCTGCTATACGGCGGCAGTGTGAAAGCTGCGAATGCGGAACAGTTGTTTGCGATGCCCGACATCGATGGCGGGCTGATCGGCGGCGCATCGCTGGTAGCGGAAGAGTTTGCCGCGATTTGCAGGGCGGCTTAGCGTTTGACGTTTTGGCGTTTGGCTTGATAAGGCGAAAGAGAGTCATGGAACTACTTGTTCTGATTGTGCATGTCATTGTGGCGGCGGGTATCATTGCTTTGGTGCTGATTCAGCATGGCAAGGGTGCAGATGTCGGCGCGGCTTTCGGCACTGGTTCTGCCGGCAGCGTGTTCGGCTCGGCGGGTTCCGCGAATTTTCTGAGCCGCCTGACCGCAGTGCTCGCAGTGGTGTTTTTTCTGTCGAGCATGGGGCTTACCTGGATTTCAACCAAACGCGGCGTCAACAAAGGTGTGATGGGCAGCCCCGCAACAACACCGGCGGCGCCGGATAAGGTTCCCGGCGCCCCCGATGTGCCTGTAGCGCCGGCAGCGAAATCTGCTACAGGAGAAAAAGCGGCTCCGGTAGTGCCAGCGGATGGATCGAAAGCGGGGGAAGTACCAAAATAAAGTGGCGGTAATCGTGTAGTACATGAGGTTTCAATGCCGTCGTGGTGGAATTGGTAGACACGCCGTCTTGAGGGGGCGGTGGCGAAAGCCGTGAGAGTTCGAGTCTCTCCGTCGGCACCAAGGTTTGTGGTAAATATTGTTTTGAAACATATAGTTACATTTTCTTCGCAATTGATGCGACATGCTTGAAAACTACTTTCCCATCCTGATGTTTATCGGCGTCGGCCTCGTGGTTGGTATAGCGCCGATCATGCTGGGCGGCGGTCTGTCGCGGTTGGTGGGGTCGCACCGGCCAAGTGAAGAAAAACTTTCTCCATATGAGTGTGGCTTCGAGGCTTTTGAGGACGCGCGCATGAAATTCGACGTGCGCTACTATCTGGTGGCGATCCTGTTCATACTGTTTGATCTCGAAATCGCGTTTCTGTTTCCATGGGCGATCGTGCTCGGCGAGCAGAGCGAAAGCACGTTCCGTTATTTTGCCATGGTGGTGTTCCTTGGCATCCTCGTCGTGGGTTTTGTCTACGAGTGGATGAAGGGTGCGCTGGATTGGGAGTGAAATCGTGAGCTACCCGGCGAGGGGCCTCGCCTTGGCGGGGATCGACGGCAAAGCGAACGGTTTCGGGCGCCGACATGATGTATGGGCATGCTCCACAGTTCGTGTGGAGGCGCCGCTCAGAACCAGGTGTAGTAGTAGGAGACTGAAATGGGCGCCATAGAAACCCTCAACGAAAAAGGCTTCATCACCACCACGGCCGACGCGCTGATCAACTGGACGCGCACCGGCTCGCTGTGGCCGATGACGTTCGGTCTTGCCTGCTGCGCGGTGGAGATGATGCACGCGGGCGCTTCGCGCTATGACCTCGACCGTTTTGGCATTGTGTTTCGCCCCAGCCCGCGCCAGTCGGATGTGATGATCGTCGCCGGTACGCTGTGCAACAAGATGGCGCCTGCGCTGCGCAAGGTGTATGACCAGATGGCCGAACCGCGCTGGGTGATATCGATGGGCTCCTGCGCCAACGGCGGTGGGTACTACCACTACTCGTATTCCGTGGTGCGCGGCTGTGACCGCATCGTGCCGGTCGATATTTATGTGCCGGGTTGCCCGCCGACGGCGGAAGCACTGCTCTACGGCATCATCCAGTTGCAGAACAAAATCAAACGCACCAATACCATTGCGCGCTAATGGCTTCCCGACTTGAAACGCTGACCACGGTGGTGCAGGCCGCGCTCGGTGAACTGTGCGTGAGCGCGACGACCGCGCTCGGCGAATTGACTGTGGTGGTGAAAGCCGAACACCTGCTGTCAGTGGCGGGAAAGCTGCGCGATTCGCCGGAACTCAAATTCGAGCAATTGATTGATCTGTGCGGCATGGATTACAGCGCCTATGGTGACGGCTCGTGGGATGGCCAACGCTACGCGGTGGTGTATCACCTGCTTAGCATCAGCTACAACTGCCGCCTGCGGCTGCGTGTGTTCGCGGCGGAAAATGATTTTCCTGTCGTTGATTCGGTGATCGATATCTGGCCCTCGGCCAACTGGTATGAACGCGAAGCGTTTGATCTTTACGGCATCATGTTCAACGGGCATCCGGATCTGCGCCGGCTACTTACCGATTATGGTTTTATCGGCCACCCGTTCCGCAAGGATTTCCCGTTGTCGGGCAACGTTGAAATGCGCTACGACCCCGACAAACAGCGCGTAATTTATCAGCCGGTCACGATTGAGCCGCGCGAAATCACACCGCGCATTATTCGCGAAGAAAATTATGGCGACAGCGAAGGATTCCGTAAGGGTTGATCGTGGCTGAAATTCGCAACTACACGATGAACTTTAGCTTCGGCCGCCCTGCGAGCTTAACTTGCTGGCGCAAGTTAGCCTGCACTGAAACGCGCGTTGCGCGTTTTGGCCCTCAGCTCGACATTCGCTGCGCGAATGTCTGCTACGGCCCTTTATTGTTCGCAATCTGCGTCACTTGCCGGATCTGATATGGCAGAGATACGCAACTACACGATGAACTTTGGGCCGCAGCACCCCGCCGCGCATGGCGTATTGCGCCTGGTGCTGGAACTGGATGGTGAAGTCATCGAACGTGCCGATCCGCATATCGGCCTGCTGCATCGCGCGACGGAAAAGCTCGCGGAACATAAAACCTTTATTCAGTCTGTGCCGTATATGGATCGCCTCGACTATGTGTCGATGATGGTCAACGAACACGCGTATGTAATGGCCATTGAACGGCTGGCGGGGATACAGGTGCCGCTGCGCGCGCAGTATATCCGTGTCATGTTCGATGAAATCACGCGGCTGCTGAATCACCTGCTGTGGCTGGGTTGCCACGCGCTCGATGTCGGCGCGATGACGGTGTTTTTGTATTGCTTCCGCGAGCGCGAGGACTTGTTCGACACCTATGAGGCCGTGTCGGGTGCGCGCATGCATGCGGCGTACTATCGGCCGGGTGGTGTGTACCGTGATCTGCCGGATACTATGCCGCAGTACAGCGCGTCGAAGATTCATAACGCTAAGGCGATCAAAGATCTTAACGAGAACCGCCAGGGCTCGTTGCTGGATTTTATTGAAGATTTCACCCGGCGCTTCCCGACGTATATCGATGAGTATGAAACCCTGCTCACCGACAATCGTATCTGGAAGCAACGCACGGTCGGCATCGGCGTAGTGACGCCGGAGCGTGCCAAGGCCCTCGGTTTTACGGGCCCGATGCTACGCGGATCGGGCGTCGAGTGGGATTTGCGCAAAAAGCAACCGTATGAGGTTTACGACAAGCTCGATTTTGATATTCCCGTGGGTGTGAACGGCGATTGTTATGATCGGTATCTGGTGCGCATTGAAGAGATGCGCCAATCGAACAATATCGTCAAACAATGTATCGATTGGCTGCGCAAGAATCCCGGCCCGGTGATGATCGATAGTCACAAAGTGGCGCCGCCGTCCCGCGTGGGTATGAAGCAGAACATGGAAGAACTGATACACCACTTCAAGCTGTTCACTGAGGGCATGCACGTGCCGGCAGGAGAGGCGTACGCGGCGGTAGAGCATCCCAAGGGTGAATTCGGTATTTATCTGGTTTCCGATGGCGCGAACAAGCCTTATCGTCTGAAGATACGCGCGCCGGGGTTTGCGCATCTGTCTGCGCTCGATGAAATGTCGCGCGGTCATATGATTGCGGACGTGGTGGCGATTATCGGCACGCAGGACATCGTGTTTGGCGAGGTGGATCGATGAACGCGCCCGCGGTTGCGATCATCGGGTTGTCGCCAGAATCGCTGGCAAAAATCGACAAAGCTGTTGCCAAGTATCCACCGCAGGAAAAGCAATCTGCGGTGATGGCGGCGCTCACCGTCGCGCAGGACGAAAAAGGCTGGCTCTCGACCGAGACCATGGATTTCGTCGCGCAATACCTCGATATGCCGCCGGTAGCCGTCTATGAGGTGGCAACTTTTTACACGATGTATGACCTGAAGCCGGTTGGACGCCATAAGTTGACTATTTGCACCAATCTGCCCTGCGCCTTGCAGGGCGCGACGAATGCCGCCGAATACCTCAAGCAAAAACTCGGCATTGGTTTTGGCGAAACTACGCCGGATGGCCGCTTTACGCTGAAAGAAGGCGAGTGCATGGGCGCATGCGGCGATGCGCCGGTGCTGATCCGCAATAACAAACAAATGCTATGCGCGATGTCGAATGAGAAAATCGACAAACTGATCGGGGAGCTCAAGTAATGGGCCTGTCGATTGGACTGCCAGCGGTGCCGTTCGCCAAAGATTTGTATGGCCCCGATGCGCTCATCATGAAAGGCATCGATGGCACCAACTGGCGACTTAAGGGCTATGAGTCGCTCGGCGGTTATCAGGCACTGCGCAGGATTTTCAATGAAAAGATCACGCCGGAAAACGTCATCGCCGAGGTGAAAAAATCGGCGCTGCGCGGACGCGGCGGCGCAGGATTCCCCGCGGGCCTCAAGTGGAGCTTCATGCCGCGGCAGTTTCCAGGCGCGAAGTACCTGGTGTGTAACTCCGATGAAGGCGAGCCGGGCACGTTCAAGGATCGCGACATTCTGCGTTACAACCCGCACAGCGTGATCGAAGGCATGACTATCGCCGCCTACGCGATGGGCATCCCTGTCGGCTACAACTACATCCACGGCGAAATCTGGGATGTGTACGAGCGCTTTGAAGAGGCGCTTGAGGAAGCACGTGCAGCGGGTTATCTGGGCGACAAGATACTCGGTTCGGAATTCAATTTTCAGTTGCACGCCCATCACGGTTTCGGCGCTTATATTTGCGGCGAGGAAACCGGCTTGCTGGAATCGCTTGAGGGTAAAAAGGGTCAGCCGCGATTCAAGCCGCCGTTCCCGGCGAGCTTCGGCCTCTACGGCAAGCCGACAACGATCAACAACACAGAAACGTTTGCCGCAGTGCCTTGGATCATCGTCAACGGTGGCGAGGCTTTCCTCAATATGGGTAAACCCAATAACGGGGGCACCAAGATATTTTCAATTTCGGGCGACGTGGCGCGGCCGGGCAATTACGAAATCAAGCTCGGCACGCCGTTCCCGAAACTGCTCGAAATGGCCGGAGGCATGCGTGACGGCGCGAAGCTCAAGGCGGTGATTCCCGGCGGCTCGTCGATGCCGGTGCTGCCCGCGGACATCATGATGGCGACCGACATGGATTACGACTCGATTGCCAAGGCGGGATCCATGCTCGGTTCCGGCGCGGTGATCGTGATGAACGAGACACGCTGCATGGTGAAGTCACTGCTGCGGCTGTCGTATTTTTACTATGAGGAATCCTGTGGCCAATGCACGCCGTGCCGCGAAGGCACCGGCTGGCTTTACCGCATGGTCGACCGTATCGAACACGGCAAGGGTCGAAACGAAGATCTCGATCAGTTGAACCGTGTGGCGGACAACATACAGGGACGAACCATTTGCGCGTTGGGCGATGCCGCAGCGATGCCGGTGCGCGCGTTCATCAAGCATTATCGCGACGAATTCCAGTATCACATTGATCACAAGAAGTGTTTGGTGGCGCCGTATATTTGACAAATGAGTTTGATGCGTAATTCGCCATGCCATTAGAAATTGAAATCGACGGACAAAAGCTGGAAGTGCCCGACGGCAGCACGGTGATGGATGCCGCGCGGCTGGCGAATATTTACGTGCCGCATTTCTGCTATCACCGCAAGCTGTCGATAGCCGCCAACTGCCGCATGTGCTTGGTGCAGGTCGAAAAAGCGCCCAAGCCACTGCCGGCTTGTGCTACGCCGGTGACCAACGGCATGAAGGTGATGACACATTCCGATCAAGCCGTGAATGCGCAAAAGGGCGTGATGGAGTTTCTGCTGATCAACCATCCGCTCGATTGCCCGATCTGCGATCAGGGCGGCGAATGCCAGTTGCAGGATCTTGCCGTTGGATACGGCGCCAGCGGCTCGCAATACGAAGAAAACAAGCGCGTGGTAGTGAACAAGAATCTGGGGCCGCTGATTTCCACCGATATGACGCGCTGCATCCATTGCACACGCTGTGTGCGCTTCGGTCAGGAGATTGCCGGCGTGATGGAACTCGGCATGATTGGGCGTGGCGAGCACGCGGAAATCATTACCTTTGTCGGCAAGACTGTGGATTCGGAACTCTCGGGCAACGTGATCGACCTGTGCCCGGTGGGGGCGCTGACATCGAAGCCTTTCCGCTACAGCGCACGCACCTGGGAATTGACGCGCAAGCCGTCGATCAGCCCGCACTGCGGTCTTGGAAGCAACCTGACCTTGCAGGTCAAGCAAAACCGCGTGATGCGCGCGCTGCCACAGGAGAACGAGGCCATCAACGAATGCTGGATTTCGGATAAAGACCGCTTTTCGTATGAGGCGCTCAATTCCGATCAGCGTCTTGCGCGCCCGATGCTGAAGCAGAGCGGAGCATGGAAAACGGTTGATTGGCAGACCGCGCTGGATTTTGTCGCCAAGGAATTGAAACGCGTTGCCGCTGCACACGGTCCGCAGTCCATCGGCGCACTGGCGACACCTCACCAGACGGTTGAAGAACTGCATCTGCTGCAAAAAGTGGTGCGTGGCCTGGGGTCGGGCAATGTCGATTTCCGCCTGCGTCAATCCGATTTCAACGCCGACGGCAAACTGGCTGGCGTGCCATGGCTGGGCATGAGCATTACCGAGGTGTCGCAGCTGGATCGCGTGCTGGTGGTGGGCTCCACGCTGCGCAAGGATCATCCGCTGATCGCGCACCGGTTGCGGCAGTCCGCAAAGAGATTCTTGAAACTAAGTGTCCTGCATGCAGTTGATGATGAATTGCTGATGCGCGTGGCACACAAATCGATCGTCGCGCCTGCGGCCATGGTAGATGCGCTGGCGCAAGTGGTGAAAGCGGCGGCTGCGGCGAGAAATAGCGCAGTGCCTGAGATGGTGCTCGCCGTTGTCGAGAAAACCCAGGTGACTGAATCTGCGCAACGCATCGCCGCCAGTCTCGCTGACGGCAAGAATGTCGCGGTGTTCCTTGGCAACTTTGCGCAGCACCATGTGCAGGCTTCGCAATTGCACGCGCTGGCGCAGGCGCTGGCTGAAATCATTGGCGGACGGTTTGGTTTTCTGGGTGAGGCCGCGAACAGCGTCGGTGGCCATGTGGTGAATGCGGTGCCGATGATCAACAAAAGTGAAAATGTCGCGAACGCGGCGCAGATGGTTGCCAATCCGCTCAAGGCCTATGTGTTGCTCGGTGTCGAACCCGAACTCGATATGCATGATCCGCGACAGGCTATTGCGGCGATGAAGCAGGCCGAACTGGTGGTGGCGATGAGCGCGTATCAGCACAAGGCTGTCGATTACGCGCATGTGTTGCTGCCGATTTCTCCGTTCACCGAGACGGCGGGTACGTTCATCAACACCGAGGGTCGCGCGCAAAGTTTTCAGGGTGTGGTGCAGCCGTTGGGTGAAACACGGCCGGCGTGGAAAGTGCTGCGCGTGCTCGGCAACCTGCTGAACCTGTCGGGTTTCGATCAGCAAAGCGCCGATGATGTGCGCGTCGAGGCACTCGGCAAGGAAGAAAAAATAGTTAATAAAAACAATTACTTATTATCACTTCCTGCGCGCGAGACCACTTCGGGTTCCGGATTGCAACGCATTGACGAAACGCCGATTTATTCGGCCGACGCCATTGCGCGCCGTGCACCGTCGTTGCAAAAGACGCGCGATGGTCAGCCGCCGGTGGCAAGCATGAATCGCGTGCTGGCGGACAAGTTGGGCTTGCGCGATGGAGACAGCGTGCGCGTGCGCCAGGGTGGCGGTGAGGCCGTGGTTGCCTATGCGGTAGATGATAAATTGCCCGGCGACTGCATACGGCTTGCGACGGCGTGTGAAGAAACCGCGGCGTTGGGCGCGACTTCCACTGAACTCACGCTGGAACGCGTGGCGGGACAGCAAAAGGTGGCGGTGTGAGCGCGGTATTCCAGCCTGTTGTCAACTTTGGCTACTGGCTGTGGGGGGTACTGGCGGCCGTGGTGGCATGGGTCTTCGGTAGCGAGATTGCGCCGTACGTGCTGTATGGCGTGAAAATTCTGCTGCTGATCATTTGTATCGTTGCACCGCTGATGCTCAGCGTGGCTTACCTCACGCTATGGGAGCGCAAGGTTATCGGCTGGATACAACTGCGGCTGGGGCCGAATCGTGTGGGACCGATGGGGCTGTTTCAGCCCATCGCCGACGGTCTCAAGCTGATGGTGAAGGAAATCATTATTCCTTCCAGCGCGAATAAGCTGCTGTTCGTGGTCGCGCCGGTATTGGCGATCATGCCGGCGCTCGCGGCGTGGGCGGTGGTGCCGTTCGATCCGGAAATGGTGCTGGCCAATATCGATGCTAGTTTGCTCTACATCATGGCGATTACGTCGATGGGGGTGTACGGTGTGATCATCGCCGGCTGGGCGTCGAATTCTAAATATGCGTTCATCGGGGCGATGCGGTCGGCAGCGCAGATTGTGTCTTATGAAATCGCCATGGGATTCGCGCTGGTGGGTGTGCTGATGGCGGCGCAGAGTTTGAATCTGGTCGAAATCGTCAAAGGACAGCAAAGCGAGTTCGGGATATTCGGCTGGTTCTGGATACCGCTGTTTCCGTTGTTTTTGACCTACCTGATCGCTGGTGTAGCGGAAACCAATCGCGCGCCGTTCGATGTGGCCGAAGGCGAATCGGAAATTGTCGCGGGTTTCCACGTTGAGTATTCAGGCATGACCTTCGCGGTGTTTTTCCTCGCCGAATACGCCAACATGATTCTGGTGTCTTTCCTGTGTGCGCTGATGTTCCTCGGCGGCTGGTTGTCACCGTTCCCGGCATCGTGGGGCGTGCTCGGTGCATCGAGTTTTCTGTGGCTGCTGTTCAAGGCGTTTCTGGTGGTGTCGAGCTTCCTGTGGTTCCGCGCGACCTTTCCGCGCTACCGCTACGACCAGATCATGCGCCTGGGCTGGAAGGTATTTATCCCGGTGACGCTGGTGTGGATCATCGTGCTGGGCGCGTGGATGCAAACCCCCTTGTGGGTATGGTGGAAATCATGATCGACAAGGTTCGCGCTTTCTTTCGTACGTTCCTGCTGTTCGAACTGGTGAAGGGCATGATGCTCACCGGCCGCTATATATTTGCGCGCAAGATCACCGTGCAGTTTCCTGAGGAAAAAACGCCGCAGAGCGGGCGCTTTCGCGGCCTGCACGCGCTGCGCCGCTACCCTAATGGCGAGGAGCGCTGCATTGCATGCAAGCTGTGCGAGGCGGTGTGCCCGGCGCTGGCGATCACCATCGAATCCGAGCAGCGCGACGACGGCACGCGCCGTACCACGCGATACGATATCGATCTCACTAAATGCATTTTCTGCGGGTTTTGTGAAGAATCGTGCCCGGTGGATTCGATTGTGGAGACGCGGATTTTCGAGTACCACGGCGAAAAGCGGGGCGACCTGATTTACACCAAGCCGATGTTGCTGTCCATAGGCGATGCGTACGAAGATCAGATTGCCAAAGATCGCGCGGCCGACGCGCGGTACCGTTAAAGCTGGTGAAGGAGTGAAAGGGTGAAGGAGTAAAAGTGCAAGAACAGACTAGCAAGGGTGCGAGGGGCGGTACCCCCTTCACTCATTCACATTGTTAACGTGACCTTCCAAACCTTCATCTTCTATTTCCTGTCTACCGTGCTGATCGTGGCGGCGATAGGTGTCATTACAGCGCGCAATCCGATACACGCGGCGTTGCTGCTGGTGCTCGCGTTTTTCACGTCGTCCGGCATCTGGCTGTTGTTGCAGGCGGAGTTTCTGGCGATCACGCTGGTGCTGGTTTACGTTGGCGCGGTGATGGTGCTGTTCCTGTTCGTGGTGATGATGCTGGACATCAATCTCGAGAAGCTGCGCGAGGGCTTCTGGCGTTACCTGCCGCTGGGCAGCATGGTGGCGCTGGTGCTGGTGGTGGAAATGAGCATGATCCTGATCAGCCGTTCGGGCGGGTTTGGCGAGGCGCCGCTGCCGCCGTCTTTGCCTGCTGGCTATAGCAACACCAAGGAACTCGGCCTGCTGATCTACACCGAATATGTATACCCGTTTGAAATTGCGTCTGTCATTCTGCTGGTGGCGATAGTGGCGGCGATCGCGTTGACGCTGCGCAAGCGAAAATTGTCCAAGTATATGGATCCGGCGACGCAGATCGGAATTCAGCGCAAGGACCGCGTGCGTATCGTGTCCATGGCCAGTGAGAAGCGCGAAGACCCTCCGCAAGGTGGAAAGCAATGATTTCGCTTTCGCATTACCTGGTTTTGGGCGCGATCCTGTTTGCCATTTCGGTGGTTGGCATATTTCTCAATCGCAAGAACATCATCGTTTTGCTGATGGCGATTGAATTGATGCTGCTGGCGGTCAACATGAATTTCGTCGCCTTCTCGCATTATCTGAACGATCCGGCGGGGCAGATATTCGTGTTTTTTATTTTGACGGTCGCGGCAGCCGAGTCGGCCATTGGGTTGGCGATACTGGTGGTGCTGTTTCGCAACCTGAGTACGATCAATGTCGAGGATCTGGACAAGCTCAAGGGATAGAGGCGTGCTTCACAAAAGCCGCACCATAAAATGACCGCAATGCAGAAACTCTATCTTCTCGTGCCGCTGGCCCCGCTGGCAGGCGCCATAGCCGCGGGCTTGTGCGGCTGGGCGTTGAGCCGGCGCGCGGCGCACTGGATCACCATCCTCGGCATGATCATATGCACGGTCGCGTCTGTCCTGGTATATCAGGATGTGATGCTGGGCAACCATTTCAACGGCGCGCTTTATACCTGGATGGTGTCGGGCAATGCCAGGTTCGAGATTGGTTTCCTGATCGATCCGCTGTCGGCGACGATGATGGTGGTGGTGTCGTTCGTGTCGCTGATGGTGCATATCTACACCATCGGCTACATGGCGGACGATCCGGGCTACAAGCGCTTCTTCAGCTACATCTCGCTGTTCACGTTTTCGATGCTGATGCTAGTGATGAGCAACAACTTCCTTCAGTTGTTTTTCGGTTGGGAAGCAGTGGGGCTGGTTTCCTATTTGCTGATCGGTTTTTGGTATACGCGGCCTACGGCGATTTACGCCAATCTCAAGGCGTTTCTGGTGAACCGTGTCGGCGACTTCGGGTTCCTGCTGGGCATTGCACTGGTACTGATGTATTTCGGCACACTGGATTACGCGTCCGTATTTTCCAACGCCAAAAGCCTGTCTGCCAATACCATAGAAATCATCCCCGGCGCGGCATGGTCGTTGATGACGGTAATCTGCATATTGCTGTTCATCGGCGCGATGGGCAAATCAGCGCAATTCCCGCTGCATGTGTGGCTGCCGGATTCCATGGAAGGCCCGACGCCGATCTCGGCGTTGATCCACGCTGCGACCATGGTGACGGCCGGCATCTTCATGGTGGCGCGCATGTCGCCGCTGTTTGAATTGTCCGATACCGCGTTGATATTCGTGATGACCATAGGTGCGATTACCGCGTTCTTCATGGCATTGATCGCGACCGTGCAATACGACATCAAGCGCGTGGTGGCCTATTCCACGCTGTCGCAACTGGGCTATATGACGATGGCGCTGGGCGCGTCGGCGTACTCGGCGGCGATATTCCATCTGTTCACGCACGCGTTTTTCAAGGCGGTGCTGTTTCTCGGTGCGGGCTCGGTGATCATCGCGCTGCACCACGAGCAGGATATGCGCAAGATGGGCGGGCTCGCCAAATACATGCCGATTACCTATGTCACGATGCTGATCGGTGCCTTGGCGAATGCCGGCTTACCGCCGTTCGCGGGCTTTTTCTCGAAGGACACGATTATCGAGGCGCTGCATGCATCGACGCTGCCGGGTTCAGGTTTTGCCTATGCGCTGGCAACGGCGGGGGTGCTGGTGGGTGGGTTCTATTCGTTCCGGCTGGTGTTTTACGCGTTTCATGGCAAGGAACGGTTTGCCGATCCCGACGATCCGGCGGTCAAAGCCTGCGATGCGGAGCGTGCTCATCAACATGACGCACAAGCGCATGACGACAAACGTGACGATCATCACCACAGTCACCACGTTAAGCCGCGCGAATCGCCTTGGGTGGTGACGCTGCCGCTGGTGCTGCTGGCAATTCCTTCGGTGTGCGCGGGATGGATCATCGGGCAATTCGTATTCGGTGATTATTTCGGTAATGCCATTTCGGTGTTGCCGGCGCATCCGGCGATTGCTACGCTTAAGGCAGAATTCCACGGTGTGATGGGCATGATCACGCACGGCTTCACCAGCCTGCCGTTCTGGCTGGCGCTGGCGGGTGCGGGAATCGCGTACTTCATCTACATTGTTCGTCCCGATCTGCCGGCGGTGCTGCGCGCGAAGTGGGGCGTGGTGGTGACCATCCTGATGGAGAAATACGGTTTCGACCGCTTCAATGACTGGTTCTTCGCAGGCGGCGCGCGCGCGATTGGCACGGGATTGTGGAAGGGCGGCGACATTGTAGTGATCGACGGCGTGGTCAACGGCTCGGCGGGCGCCGTCGGATGGTTCTCAACGATGATCCGCAAACTGCAATCCGGCTACATCTACAACTATGCGTTCGCAATGATCTTCGGCATCGTGTTGCTGCTGACGATTACGTTGTGGTCGCTGATACCTTAAAAATAGTTTAAAAACAAATAGTTATATAAATGTACGCCTTGCCGCTCCTGAGTCTTGCGATCTGGATACCGATTGTGTTCGGCGTGCTGGTGCTCGCCACCGGGTCCGACCGTAATGCGCCGCTCGCGCGCATCATCGCGCTGGTGGGCGCAGTGCTGGGTCTGGTGATCACGCTGCCCATCTATGTGGGCTTCAGTCCGGCGATGAGCGGCTTTCAGTATGTGCAGAAGCTGGAGTGGATCGAGGCCTTCAACGCGCATTATCACCTCGGCATCGATGGCGTTTCGCTGCTGCTGCTGCTGCTCAACAGCTTTACCACGGTCATCGTGGTGCTGGCGGGCTGGGAGATTATCCAGAAGCGCGTCGCGCAATACATGGCCTCGTTTCTTATTCTTTCGGGCGTGATGAATGGCGTGTTCTGCGCGCTCGATGCGCTGTTGTTTTATGTGTTCTTCGAAGCCACGCTGATCCCGATGTTCATCATCATCGGTATCTGGGGTGGCCCTAATCGCGTGTACGCGGCGATGAAATTCTTCCTCTACACCCTGTTTGGTTCGTTGTTGTCGCTGGTGGCGTTGATCTACCTTTACTTTGCTTCCGGCAACAGTTTTTCGCTGCTCGATTTTTACGATACGCCGCTTACCATGGGCGCGCAGACCTTCATATTCTTCGCCTTCTTCATGGCGTTTGCAGTGAAGGTACCGATGTGGCCGGTGCATACCTGGCTGCCCGATGCCCACGTGGAGGCGCCCACCGGCGGTTCTGTGGTGCTGGCCGCGATCATGTTGAAACTCGGCGGTTACGGTTTTCTGCGCCTATCGCTGCCGATCGTGCCGGATGCGAGCCACGCGCTGGCGGGATTCATGATTTTCCTGTCGCTGGTCGCGGTGGTGTATATCGGCCTGGTGGCGCTGGTGCAGAGCGACATGAAAAAGCTCATTGCGTACTCGTCGATTTCGCATATGGGTTTTGTCACCCTGGGGCTGTTCGTTTTCAATGCGCAGGGCATGGAAGGCGCCGTGCTGCAGATGATTTCCCACGGGTTTGTGTCCGGCGCGTTGTTCCTGTGCGTGGGCGTGCTCTACGACCGCATGCACTCGCGGCAGATCGGCGACTACGGCGGCGTGGTGAATACGATGCCGGTGTTTGCGGCGTTCTTCATGCTGTTCGCGATGGCCAATGCGGGGTTGCCCGGTACCAGCGGATTCGTGGGGGAATTCACCGTGATCCTGGGTGCGATGCAGGCTAATTTTTGGTACGCGTTCGCGGCGGCCACGACACTGATATTTGGCGCGGCGTATACGCTGTGGATGTACAAACGCGTGGTATTCGGCGCGGTGGCCAATGCGCACGTGGCCGAGCTTAAGGATATCAATCTGCGCGAATTCGTGGTGCTGGGCCTGCTCGCGGCCGCGGTCATCTTCATGGGCGTATGGCCGGATCCATTCGCCGAGTTGATGCACACATCGGTGAATGATCTGTTGTCCCACGTCATGCACAAGAAGTTACCGGTGCAATAACCCAGATTACCCAGTAGCGCCAACCACGCCATCATGCAATACATACAACCCCTCTGGCCGGCTTATCCCGAGATATTCCTGCTGACCATGGCGTGCGTGATTCTGGTCGCCGATCTGTTCGTGCGCGACGAGAATCGCGGCGTGATCTATATGCTGACGCAGTTGACGCTGGCGGGATGCGCAGCGGTCACCTGGCTGACGGCGGTATATCTGAACACCGCGGGCGAACCGGTGCACACGTTCAGCGGCATGTTCGTGGGCGACCTGATGTCCGACGTGCTTAAATTGATCACCTATTTTGGCGTCATGACCGTGCTGGTTTATTCGCGCGATTACATTACCGCCCGCGGCATGTTCCGCGGCGAATTTTTCGCGCTGGCGATGTTTGCAACGTTGGGCATGATGGTGATGATATCGGCCAATCATCTGCTCACGCTCTATCTCGGTCTGGAACTGCTGAGCCTTTCGCTGTACGCCATGGTGGCACTGCAGCGCGACTCCGGCATGGCTACCGAGGCTGCCATGAAGTATTTTGTGCTGGGCGCGCTGGCGTCCGGGATGCTGCTCTATGGCATGTCGATGATCTACGGCGCGGCGGGTTCTCTCGAAATCACGCGCATCGCCTCGGTGATTGCCGACGAGGGCGCGAAAAATGTTGTGCTGGTATTCGGCTTGGTGTTTCTGGTCGCGGGCATAGGCTTCAAACTCGGTGCGGTGCCGTTTCACATGTGGCTTCCGGACGTGTATCACGGCGCGCCGACCGCGGTGACGCTGTTTATCGGCTCGGTGCCCAAGCTTGCCGCATTTGCGTTTGTAATCCGCTTGCTGGTGCAGGGGCTCGGTACCGAGGAAATCCAGGCGCATTGGCAGCAAATGCTTGCCGTGATGGCGGTACTGTCGCTGATTGTCGGCAATGTGGCGGCGATCGCTCAAACCAACATCAAGCGCATGCTGGCCTACTCGACGATTTCGCATATGGGATTTCTGCTGATCGGCATACTCGCCGGCGGACTCAACGGTTACGCGTCCGGTATGTTCTATGTGGTGGTGTATGTGCTGATGAATCTGGGCACGTTCGGCATGATCATGCTGCTGTCTCGTGACGGGTTCGAGGCGGACAATCTCGATGATTACAAAGGATTGAATCAGCGCAGCCCGTGGCACGCGTTTCTGATGCTGCTGCTGATGTTTTCGATGGCGGGCGTGCCGCCGACCGTCGGGTTTTACGCGAAGTTCGCAATTTTGCAGGCTATCGTGGAAGCGGGCCATGTGTGGCTGGCGGTGATCGCCGTGGTGTTTTCGCTGATCGGCGCGTTTTACTATCTGCGCATCGTCAAGCTCATGTACTTCGATGCGCCGACCGATACCGCGCCGATCTCGCCCCGGGCCGATGCGCGCGTGCTGATGTCGGTGAACGGTCTCGCGGTTCTGGCATTCGGTATATTTCCCCAGCCGCTGATGTCGCTGTGCGCGAGTTCGATACTTGCTTCGCTTTAATTTCGCCATGGATGCTGGGGCAGCTGCCTGTGTCTGAACGTGAAAAAACGGGGCAGGATCTGAGCGAGAAACGGCTGACCTCGAAAACCGTATTTCAGGGCAAGCTGTTGCACGTCATGTCCGATACCGTTCTGTTGTCGAACGGCCGCGAATCCATCCGCGAATACATCCTGCATCCGGGCGCGTCCATGATCATCGCGATGGCCGATGAAAGTACCATCGTGCTCGAACGGCAGTATCGCTATCCGCTGGATCGCCATTTCATCGAGTTGCCGGCCGGGAAAATTGACCCCGGTGAAGACCCGCTGGATACCGCGAAGCGGGAATTGCGCGAGGAATGCGGTTATGCGGCGCGGGAATGGCGTCATTTGACGACGCTGCATCCCTGCATCGCTTACGCCAATGAACGTATCGAGTTGTATCTCGCGCGTGATTTGCTGCCGGTCGGCCGGCAACCCGACGAAGGGGAGTGTCTGGAAGTGCTGCATGTGCCGGTGACCGACGCGCTGGCGTGGGTGCGCGACGGCCGCATTACCGAAGCGAAGGCCGTCACGGGCTTGCTGTGGGCGGAAAAAATACTGCGCGGCGAATGGTAATGCGCTAGCCGGCGTCAGCCGGTGTCGCCTGTACCATTATGGCAGTCCCGCACGATAAACGCGGGACATATTTCTCGATTCATCGGCCAGCATCTGCGGCCTCTGGAAGAGGAACCCTTGGCCGTACTGCGTACCCATTTCCATCAACAAATCGCGTACTTCCGGTTCTTCGACCCATTCCGCGATCACCTGTTTGTTCAATCCATGCGCAACGTCGTTCAGTGCTTTTACGAACAGACGGCTTCCACTGTCGCTGGCCAGATCGCGCACGAAGCTTCCATCGATTTTGAGATAGTCGACATCGAACTGTTTCAGATAGTAGAACGAACTGAAACCGGCACCGAAATCGTCGAGCGCGAAGCGGCAGCCCATCTCTTTCAGCCGGCGGATGAATTTCAGCGTGACATCGATTTCCGACAGCGCTGCGGTTTCCGTGATTTCCAACACCAGTTGATTGGGCTGCGTGCGGCTGGTGGATAAAAGCTTCATGAAACGATCCACCCAATCCTGGTTCGAAATCGACACGCGGGACAAATTGACAAAATAGCGCACCTTCTTGCCTGCGAGGCCGTTACGGTCGATATATTCCAGCACTTTTTCAACAACGCGCAGGTCGATATCCTGTATCAGCCCAAGAGTCTCCGCGATCTCAATAAAATTGACCGGGCCTACGTAGGTATCGTTTTCGTCGCGGATGCGCAGCAGTACCTCATGATGCATGACCTTGCTGTCGCTCAAACGGACTACGGGCTGGGCGAACAGGACCAGCCGGTCGTCATCCAGCGCGTCTCGCAGTTTCTTGGCCCAATGCACGCGTTTGTGCGTGTTGCGCAGCACGCCGGACTCCTGATCGAAAAGAGCGTAGCGATTGCGGCCGAGGTCTTTTGCCTGGTACATCGCAATGTCCACATTCGATAGCAGCGTCGGCAGATCATTGCCGTGGAACGGATACAGTGCAATGCCAATGGAGGCGGAGAGATTAGCGATGGCCTTGTCCTTGCCAGCCTGAAACCGGTATTGCCGGATGGCGGCAAGGACATGTTCCGCAGTTTCCACCGCGTCCTTGCGCAAGGCATCCGGAAGGTGAATCGAAAATTCATCGCCGCCAATGCGGCAGAGCTCACCGTTCGTGGCGCGAACCGCTTCGCGCAATACGCTGCCGATGCCGGTAATGATGCTGTCGCCCGTACGGTGACCAAAATTGTCGTTGATGTACTTGAAGTGATCTATGTCAAGAAACATCAATGCGCCCGGCGCGCCGGATAGTATCGCCGCTTCTATGGTGCGCTGCATGGCGTGACGGTTGGGCAGATCGGTCAGCGTGTCGTGCAGCGCCAGATATTCGATGCGCCGCAGCGCGCGCTGTTCGTCGGTGATGTCACGCGCCGTGCCGCGTATGCCGCGTATTTCTCCCATGTCGTTGGTCGTGACTCTGGCATTGATGCCGATCCAGCGGTCTTCGCCGTTTTCGGTTCTGAGGTGCGTTACGTGATGCTTCACCTCTCCGCTGCGCTTGAGCAACGCGAGGAAGCGGCGGTTGCCGAACTGGGCGGTATCGACCTCAAAGTCAAAAAAGCAGCGGCCCAAAAGATCTTTGGGCGCGAGCCCAAAGACGTCATTTGCCGCATTGTTGAGATAGGTGAAGCTGCCCTGCGCATCGGTAGCCCAGATCAGATCGTGGGAAGTTTCCACCAGATCCCGGTAACGGCCCTCGCTTTCGACCAACAACTGGATGATGCGTCCTTTTTCGGCGAGCGAACGCTTGACGGTTGCGAGTTCCTGCGCAACCTTGTCGCCGCCACCGCCGGAACTGGCGATCTGATCAATCAGTTCCTTCGGGTAGCGGCGATGGCCGCCATCCGTGCGTACCGCGACCAGGACACCCTGTTTGTCCCATCGGCGAAGCTTGGGTATGGGAACGCCGAGCAGGTCTGCGGCTTCCTGAATACTGTACTCGTTGCTGGCCATGTCAATGTCTCCGTGTTGCGACTGCCGCGCGCTGCGGGCGACACCGCCATCCGCGTCGTGTGGCGTTGGTAAAGTCTAACAGAGGCTTGCCGCGGCACGTTTTTGCCGTGGTTGCCGGAGAAGTACGGATAAAAATCAGTGTACTTGCTGGGCTTCGCCCAGGCCGTTCTGGCGCGATACCAACCTGTGCATCAGTTTCAGATCGCGCATGTTCAGATGCAGCGCGGAATCCACCCAGATTTGCACCACGTCCATCAGCTCCTCAAAGGTAATGCTGTGCACGCGACGCCTCACGGCAGCAAGCGCGGCGAGACCGTTGCGGCTGCGGTTGCGGCGCTTGATCAGGGCGTTCACTTCGTCCTCGCCGGCACCGTCTTCCGCCAAGATATCAACAACGCCCATCGCCAGCATTTCATCGGCAGTGTAAATTTTCCCGCTCGTGATCAGGTCTTCGGCGGCCTTGCGACCGATTTTACGGTCCAGGAAGCTGTACGCCCCCATGCCGGGGAACAGATTGAAAAGAATTTCCGGAAAACCAAAGCGCGCATTCTTTTCTGCGATGATAACGTCACCGGACAGCGCTGCTTCAAAGCCGCCGCCAAGACATTCGCCCTGCACCAGGGAAATCGTCGTCAGCGGCAGGTCGTGACCGATATAATTGCGGTAGAGCACATCTATGCACGCCCGGCCATAACGCAACAATCCCTGCCGATCCTTGGCGCCGATCAGTTGTTTGAACAAATCAAGATCACCGCCGAGATTGAATACGCCCGGCATGCCAGACGCCAGCACCACATATTCAATCGGAAACGCGCCTTCTTTGCACTGGAATGTCCCTTCGGTTCGGGATAAAAAGTCATAGTACGCACGAATGTCGGCAAGCAATCGGGGATTGAAGCAAGGGCGCGGTTCGGCAGACCATCGGGACCACAGTGCGTTGGTACTCTTGTCGAAATGGACGCCCAACTGCGGCGAAAACTCAAAGTCGATTCCAAAAGCTTCGTGGTGCGTGGCGGGTTGTTGATGTGCTTCACGAACTGCGGCTGGGACATGCATTTCCATTTTAATTCCCCTGTGTAGACGGTTATATGTATGTGGGTGCGTCCCAAAATTCGGAATCGCTTTTTTATTTAATGGATAGATTTTATAAAAATCAAATCTATCAAATAGATAGATTTAAAAAACAGGTTCAAAAACAAAGAATTAGAGTACAATTCCTCGGATCAGATTGAGGAAATCTCACAGCCGTGTCTAGCGAAATAGAATAGTGTGTGTGCTAAATATCACACGAAAAAATGAAGTTTCAGCTTGAATTTCGCGAAAAGCGGAAATTTGTCACGGTTTCACAGCTTGCGTTGGGCGATTGACATACGCGCGGTGCGCGCTACTGAATTTGAACCTGCGCAAGCGCAAAACTTCTTCATAGCCAGGCGGGCAATGTGGTTCACAATTCACAGACAAACACATTGAAATCGTGTTTACTCGCGTTATGCGATTACTGATTCGTTGGCTGCTGCGGATGGCATTTCGCGTGCATGTCATGGGCGAAGTTGCGCATGCGCAAGGCGGCGGGTGCCTGATGATCGCCAATTGCGATTCCACGATTGATGGGGTTCTACTGGGGTTGTTTTTGCCCGGAGCGCCGCTCGTGGTGATGACGCCTGAAATGCGTGAATGCGCGTGGGCGCGGTTTCTCACCTCCGGCGTTCACTGTGTTGAGCTGGCGCCTTCCCATCCCTTCACCATAAAGGCGGTGGTGCACCACGTGAATGCCGGGGGAACCGCTGTCATCTTTCCGCAGGGACGCGTGACATCCAACGGCAGTGTCATGAAAGTTTATGATTCGGCGGCAGTTATCGCCGCGCATTGCGGGACGAGGATAGTCCCGGTACGGATCCACGGCACACTGTACTCCTGCTTTTCGCGCGTCTCCGGGAATTGGCCCAAACGCTGGTTTCCGCAGGTGACGCTGGCGATACATCCGGCGGTTCAGACGGCGCCAGCGGCAAGGCATGGTGGCAGGCTGCGTCGCCGGGAGCGATCGGCGGATTTGCAGGAAATGGTCCAGCGCATGATGAGTGTGCCGCTGCGTTCGCGTGACTTGTTCGGTGCATTGGTGGATGCCGTATCGTTGCATGGCCGCGCTACTCGTATCATCGAAGATGCCCGTCGGCATCCGGAAAGCTACGGCCAGCTTTTGAAAGCGACACTGGCGCTGGGCCGGCTGTTGTCGCGCCAAACGGCCGCAGGAGAGACGGTAGGCGTCATCTTGCCTAACCTGTCGACCAGCCTTGCCGTCATCATGGGATTGGCCGCGCAAGGCCGTGTTGCGGCGATGCTGAATTTCAGTTCCGGATCGGAGGCGATACGCGGCGCGTGCACGGCAGCGTGCATAAAAACGGTCGTGACCTCGCGGCAGTTTCTGGAGCGGGTGAAGCTCCAGAACATTGCCGGCACGCTGCCGGGCGTGCGCATGGTGTATCTGGAGGATTTGCGCGAAACGCTCACCTTGGGCGATAAACTCTGGTTGATGGGATACGCATTGTGGCTGCCGCGTCAGGCGATGCAGCGCGTGGATGCGCAGCAGCCTGCCATCGTGCTCTTTACGTCGGGTTCGGAGGGGCGGCCCAAAGGGGTGGTGCTTTCACATGCGGCGCTGCTTGCCAACATGGAGCAGCTCCACTCGGTGATCGATTTTGGGCCCAACGACACCTATTTCAGCGCGTTGCCGCTGTATCACAGTTTTGGGTTGATTGCCTGCGCGCTGATGCCGCTGCTGACGGGCACGCGGCTTTTTCTTTACGTGTCGCCGTTGCATTTTCGCAGCATCCCGGAACTGACCTACCTGAGCGACGCCACGTATATTTTCGGCACCAGTACGTTTCTTGCGCACTATGCCAGAAACGCCCATCCCTACGATTTTCAATCGGTGCGCAAGGTGATTTGCGGCGGCGAGAAACTGGGCAAGGAGGTGGCGCAGTTGTGGTGGACACGGTTTGGGCTGCGCATACTTGAAGGTTATGGAGCGACGGAGTGCGGCCCGGCGATGTCGCTTAACACGCCGCTGGCGTTCCGCGAAGGCAGCGTAGGCCGCCTGCTGCCCGGTGTTGAAGCCCGGCTGGTGCCCGTGCCGGGCCTCGCGACGGGTCGCGTGTTGCATGTGCGCAGTCCCAATCTGATGATGGGCTATCTGCGTTACGACAATCCCGGCGTTATCGAGCCGCCGCAGTCGGAGTGCGGGACAGGCTGGTATTCGACGGGCGACGTGGTCGATATTGATGACGATGGTTTTATGACCATCATTGGGCGCACCCGCCGCTTCGCGAAAATCGCGGGGGAAATGGTGTCGCTGGATGTGGTCGAACGCATTGCGGCGCACGCATCGCCCGGGCATCAGCACGCTGCGACCTTGGCGCAGGCCGCGGGGTACGGCGAAAGTACCGTCCTGTTCACAACCAGCGACAAGCTGGATCGCATGCTGCTGGTTCGCGCGGCCCGGGAAATGGGTGCGCCGGAGATCGCGATTTCGCGGCACATCGTCAAGATGGACGAATTGCCGTTGATGGGCAATGGCAAAATCGACTATGTCATTCTAAGGCTGCGTGCGGAAGAAGCGGTAGCCGGCAACCCGGGAAAACGTCAGCCGCCCGATTCTCAACGAGGCGATATGCCGTACTGAAAGTGTTCATTCACGATTCGGTATCTTATTCTGGAAGCGGCGGCAGCGAGCGCAGATAAGCGATCATCGCGGCAAGGTCGGCAGGCGTGAGTTGCCCGGTGGTGTTGCGGATGACTTCACCCATGGCCTCGGCTGGCACATCGCCGTCGGGCGTCAGTCCACTCGACAGGAAATCCGCGAGGTCCTTGTCACCCCATTTTTTCTTGAGCCGGGTCGGCGTGAGATTGGGTATGTCCTTGCCTTCGGGCCCTTTTCCGCCGGCAAGAAAGCGGTCGCGCCGCGGGCCGCCCATGAAATTACGTGGCGTATGGCATTCGCCGCAGTGGCCGAGCGCCGTGGTGAGATAAGCCCCGCGATTGATTGTTTCGGCAGCCTTCGGATCGGGCGTGAACGCGCCGGGTGTAAAAAACAGCCATTTCCAGAATGTCACCGCGAAACGCACGTTATACGGGAATCCCACGTCGTGTTTACGGCTGGGCTGGCCATTCGCAGACAGCGTGCGCAGATAAGCCCACAGGTCGCGCATGTCGGCATCGGTCATGCCGGTAAACGACGGATACGGGAACGCCGGGAAATAATTTGCGCCATCGGGACGTTTGCCGTGACGCAGCGCGCGTGCGAAATCGGCTTCTGTCCATTTGCCGATGCCCACTTCCGGGTGCGGCGTGATGTTGGGCCCGTAGAACGTGCCGAAAGGCGTCTTTAGCGCGCGACCGCCGGCATAGGCGACCGCGTCTTTTTTCTCTTCGGTGTGGCAACCCAGGCAGCCGGCAGCCTTCGACAGGTATTCTCCGCGCTTTGCGTCACCCTGAGCGAAAGCGGGCGCAACTGCGCACGCAAGAATCAGCCACAACGTTTGCATCCTAAGTAGCATCGATGTTGCCATCTCCCAAGCCCCCCTCAAATACGAAAACCCCGCCGCGGCGGGGTTTTCTTTTTGCCGGTCGTTGCTTACTATTTTGCGCGGAAATTTTCGTGGCAGCCGGCGCACGTCTTGCCGACATCGGCAATAGCCGCCTTGACTGCCGCCTCGTCGCCACCTTTGGATACCTTTGCCAACTGGGCGACCATGCTTTGCAAGCGGTCGCCGCCTTCCTTGAACTTGGCGGTATCCGTGAAAACCGCTGGTAGCGCCCGGGTTTTCTCGTCTTTGGTGTTTTCGGTAAAACCGTCCCACGGCATTTTGACCAGCACGTCAAGATAGCCCGCATTGCGCGCGACAGTGTCGGCGTTGTACGGCGCTTTGCCGGAAGGCATGCCGGCGATCGGCCCGAAATACTTGCCGATCAGCGTCATGGCGGACTGACGCTGCTTGACCAGCACCTCGGGCTTGGCCTGCGCGAGGACGGCTGTGCCATAACCCGTGCCCAACAGTAACGCGACACCACTCAACATCAGTTTTGTCTTCATGCGGATCTCCTAATTAATTGATATTAAAAGCTTTTTACCTTATTTTACCGTGTTGCAGAAAGAAATCCTCTGATCGCGTCCCGCTTGCCGGGGCAAACAGCATTTGGTGCGTGGTTATTCCCCGTAATCATACGTACTTTTAACCAGTCTAGTGGAGGAAGGTCGCCGCCGTCAATCTCGTTGCCAAAGGTAGCACACGGTTCCTAAAAATCCATTCTGCCGCTGCGCGAGCGCTTGACCTCGCCGCGCTGTTTCTTTGTGTCTAAACGGCGTTGACGTGATGCACGAGGGGGGCGCGTGGCCTTGCGCGGCTTGGGCCGGTGGCTGGCTTCGCGTATCAGCGACACCAGCCGCTCCAGCGCGTCGGCGCGGTTGCGGCTTTGCAGGCGAAAGCGCTGAGCAGTGATCGTGATCACGCCGTTTGCGGTGGCGCGGCTGCCGGCAAGCGCGAGCAGGCGGGTGCGCACATCGTCCGGCAGCGAGGAAGAATTCGCGGCATCAAAACGCAGTTGCACCGCAGTCGAAACCTTGTTGACGTTCTGGCCGCCGGGACCGGAGGCGCGCACGAACGTCTCTTCGATCTCGGATTCTTGCAACGCAATGTTGCGTGTGATACGAATCATGGCTGCGATAGTTTACGGTAAACTTGCCGCTATGACACTCACGCCGCGACTGGGGTTCGCCGCAGGGTTCGCCATCTGCGCGGGCCTGCTGGGCTTTGCCTATTATCTGCAGTACGTGGAGATGCAGGATCCGTGTCCGCTGTGCATGGTGCAGCGCATGGTGTTTTATCTGCTGGCGGCGATTTTCCTGCTGGCTGCGTTGCACGGGCCTGCGCGCCGCGGGATCGTCATCTATGGCATTGCGGCGTTAGCGGTGGCTGCGCTGGGCGTGGCGGTGGCAGCTCGCCATGTGTGGTTGCAAAATCTGCCGAAGCATCTGGTGCCGTCGTGCGGCCCCGGCCTCGAATACATGCTGAAAAGATTTCCGTTTGCCGATGTGGTGACCCAGGTGCTGACCGGTTCGGGAGAGTGCGCGGAAGTCGGATGGAAGTTTCTGGGATTGAGTATTGCCGGATGGTCACTGCTGTGGTTCGTGGTGCTGGGGCTGTTCGCGCTCTATCTGGTATTGCGCAGGCAACGCTAGGCAAGTATGTCCGGCGTGAGCTGGCGCTCCAGCGCATTGATCTGGTCTTTGACGTAGAGCTTGCGTTTTTTCAGGCGCTGTACTTGCAGTTGATCGTGTGGCGTGGTTTCAAGGAGGCGGGAGATTACGTCGTCCAAATCGCGGTGTTCGAGGTAAAGCTGCTCGATTCGCAGTTTCAACGCATCGGTATCGGCGGTCTGGCTCATGGGGAATTCCTCCGCACGCTTTCAGGGAAGGTAGTATACGGCGCTACCTCGTAAAACACGAGCGATGCACGCCAGGTTAAACGCAGGTGAATTTTATTAAGTATTTGTTTTTAAAAATAATTTACGAGGTGGGGTATGGGGATAAAAATCACGGTTAACGGGCGCGTGCATGACGTCTTGGCAGACGAAGAAACGCCGCTGCTCTATGTGCTGCGCAACGAAGCCGGCTGTAAGGGCGTGCGCTACGGCTGTGGGCAGGGACAGTGCGGCACCTGCACGGTGATTATCGACGGCAAGCCGGTGCAGTCATGTGATGTGCCGGTGTCGGCGGTCGCGGGTAAATCAATTACCACGATTGAAGGCATAGGTTCCATCGATCATCCGCATCCGCTGCAACGCGCGTTCGTCGATGAGCAGGCGGCGCAATGCGGATACTGCGCTACCGGCATCATCATGTCGGCCAAAGCGTTGCTCGATGTGAACGCATCGCCGAGCGATGCCGAGTTGAAACAGGCGTTGGCGAAAAACCTGTGCCGCTGCGGCACACACCAGCGTATATTGCGCGCGGTCAAACGCGCTGCCGCCGAAATACACGCCGCTGCCGAAGGGAGGAAATAATCATGGCTGAAACCACCGCAAAACGAGCGCTGCCCGGCAGCCTTGATACCAATCGCAATCTCAGTCAGTGGCTCGATATCAATGCTGACGGCACCGTCACCATGCGCCCGGGCAAAATCGAAATCGGGCAGGGCATACTCACCGCGCTGCGGCAGATTGTTGCCGAAGAACTCGACATCAATCTCGAGCGGGTCAAGCTGGTGACCGCTGTTACCGCGTTAAGCCCGAATGAGGGCATCACCTCCGGCAGCCGTTCCATCGAGGAATCCGGTGTGGCGTTTCGTTATGCTGCCGCAGAAGCGCGTGAACTGCTGCTGGCGCGCGCCGGCGCCAAACTGGGCGTATCGATAGAGCAATTGAGTGTGAACGACGGCGTGGTCACCGCGCGCAGCGGCGGCAGCGTGACCTATTGGGATATCACCGACAATGAATTGCTGAAGCGAGAGGCGACCGGCGAAGCCGTGCCCAAATCGCACACGCTGCACAAGATCGTCGGCACGGCGTCGCCGCGCGTGGACATACCGCGCAAAGTCGCAGGCGCGCCGACGTATGTAAACGACCTTGATCCACCGGGCTTGCTGCACGCGCGCGTGTCGCGTCCGCCCAGCTACCAGGCAGAACTCATCAGCGTCGACCTTGACGATGTGCGCAACATGCCCGGCGTGGTGGCGGTGGTGCGCGACGGCCGGTTTCTGGGCGTGGTCGCCGAGCGCGAAGAGCAGGCCATACGCGCGCAGCGCCGCTTAACCCGTAACGCCCAGTGGCGCGAGAAAGCCACGTTGCCGGAATTCAATCCGCGTTATCTGTTGAAGCTGCAGGCGAAAACGGACGTGATCAGCGAAAAAGCCGATGCCTCGGTTGCCGTCAACGGGCGTGCGCTTGAGGGCGAATATACAAGGCAGTTTCTGGCGCATGCTTCGCTCGCGCCCTCTTGCGCGGTGGCCAGGTTCGACAACGGCAAATTTACCGTGTGGACGCACAGTCAGGGCATTTACCCGCTGCGCGCGGAAATGGCGCCGGCGCTGGGCGTGCCGCCGGAAGACATTGTGATTCACCACGTCGAAGGCGCGGGTTGTTATGGCCATAATGCCGCCGATGACGTCGCGCTCGACGCGGCGTTGCTGGCGCGCGGCGCGCCGGGACGCACGGTGCGTTTGCAGTGGATGCGCGAGGAAGAATTCGCGTGGGAACCGTTCAGTTCGGCGATGGTGGTGAAAACGCGCGCCACACTCTCTGATCAGGGGCAGATTACCTCGTGGCAAATGGATGTGTGGAGCCACGGCCACAGCTCGCGGCCGGGGCGCGGGCCGGGCAGCAATCTGCTGGCGTCGTGGCATCTGGAAAAGCCGCTGGTGCGAGCGCAGACCGCGAATCCGGGGTTGCCGGGCGGTGGCAGCCATCGCAATGCGATACCGATTTACGATTTCCCGAATCAGAAGGTGAGCAACCATCTGATTCCAGATCCGCCGTTGCGCGCTTCCGCGCTGCGCGGGCTGGGCAGCCAGTCGAATGTGTTTGCCATCGAGTCGTTCATGGACGAACTGGCGCTGGCGGCGGGTGTTGATCCGGTGGAATTCCGGCTGCGGCATCTGAAAGATCCGCGCGGCCGCGCGGTGATTGAAAAAGTCGCGGCGATGGCCAACTGGAAAGCCAATTCAAAAGGCGATGGCACGAAAGGCCGCGGTATCGGTTTCGCGCGTTACAAAAACGGCGCAGGCTATATGGCGATCATCGCGGACATAGAACTGGCAGAGACGATACGGGTGACCCATGTGTGGGGCGCGGTGGACGTGGGGCAGATCATTAACAGCGACGGGCTTGCCAATCAGATCGAAGGCGGCATTATTCAGTCGGTAAGCTTTGTGCTGAAAGAAGAAGTGAAATACGACCGCGAGCGCGTCACGCAGCAAAGCTGGGATGATTACCCGATACTGTCGTTCACCGAGGTGCCGGAGGTCGAGGTGGCGCTGATCAATCGTCCGGAATTGCCGCCACTGGGCGCGGGCGAAGGCACGCAGGGGCCGGTGTCGGCCGCGGTCGGCAACGCGCTATTCAATGCGGCGGGGGTACGGCTGCGGGACATGCCGTTTACACGCGAGCGGCTGATTGCCGCGATGGCTTGAATCGCCGGGGAAAATAAAAAAAAGCGGGCCGCAAAAATGGAGGGAAAAGCGGCCCGCAAAAGGGAAAGGGTAGTGGGAACGGAAAATAGTGCTGTCGTGCGTTAAATCTGTGTCGCCAGCCCGTAAGCGCGTTCGATGAATTCCCTGGCATCGACATCATCAAAGTCATCCGGCATCTCGGGCGCGTCGAAACGCTCCGTCTCGGATTCCACTGTCGCCAGTTGCAAAGCGGGCACTGCGTTGCTGTAAGCGCGCCGGCGCAAATCGTGTCCCACTTCCATGCTGGCATCACTGTCACTGTCTATCCTGCGATAATCTTCCATGTCGATAATCATTGTCGTCTCCATTTGTTGATCAGTTATGTGTCGTTTACCTGCAACCGATATGTCGCAGCATTCATGCCAGCGCAAAAATGGCGCGTGCGGTAATACCGAAATAATATGTAAGTATTTGTTTTTAATAATAAATATTATTCATGGTAACAAGAGAGTTCAAACGTGAACGAGGGCGATTCAGGCGCAATGGCGTGGGAATCCAAGCGCACGGGCGTTGGAAATTTGACGGTGCGTCCAATGTCCGACAATCTTTCGACGTTCAAACTTTCGGCACTGTGATTTTTCGCACATGAACGATACGACTAGAGCCGCCGTTCCCGCCAGCATCGCGCTGTACATGGCCGTGGTGCAGTTCCTGTTTGTGACCACCTGGACCATTTACGTGGTGTTTTTGCCGAAGCTGCTGGAAACGGCGGGGCTGCCGGCCAGCTATACGCCGATGATTCTGATCATCGATCAACTGGTGTTCATGGTGATGGATATCTATGTCGGCGTTGCCGCGGATCGCGCGCAACGCACGCTGGGCAAGGTCGGTCCGTTGATGATCGGCATGACGCTGGTGTCGTGCGTCGCGTTCCTGTTGCTGCCATTTTTCGCGCACCTGGGTGCTGTGGTAGCGCTGGGCCTGATGCTGACCTGGGTGGTCACCTCCTCGGCGCTGCGCGCGCCGCCGTGGGTGCTGCTCTCCAAATACGCAGCCGCGCCCAGCGTCCCGCGTCTGAACACCCTGCTGTTGTGCGGCCTCGCGGCGGGCGGGGCGATTTCGCCCTATCTCGGCATCGTGCTGAAAAACGCCGATCCGCGCCTGCCGTTTGTGTTGTCGAGCCTGACCTTGCTGGCAGCAACTGCGGGTATCGTTTATATCGAGCGGCGGCTGAGCCTGAATCCCGTCGCGCCGTCGTCGGTTGCGCCGGAGCCTGCCGAACTGGTGGGGCGCACCTGGCCGTTCCTGCTGGGCTTGCTGTTGCTCGCTGCCGGATTTCAGATTCATTTTTCCATCAACACCGCGGCGCAATTCCTGAAATTCGCCAAGCCCGCCGATCTGGAATGGCTGATGCCGCTGTTCTGGGTCGGTTTCGGCGTGCTGATGATGCCTGGCAGTGCACTGTGCAAGCGCTTTGGCACCTTGCAGGTACTGGTGGTGTCAGCCGTGCTCGGCGCCGTGGGCGCGTATCTCGCGGCGAACGCGGGATCGCTTGATATGCTGATCGCTGCGCAACTCATCGCTGGCGGTGCGTGGGGCAGCATGCTGATGTGCGGCTTTACCGCGGCGATGGCGGCGGGCCGCACCGGACGCGAAGGACTGGCACTGGGGCTGCTGTTCGCCGCCCTGGCATTCGCGACGCTAAGCCGCATTGCGACCGTGATGGCAGGCATACCCAAGCAATCGGCGTATGCCCCGCTGCTGTCGATGGCGCCAGTGGCGTGCTGGCTGGCGGGCGCGCTGGTGATTGGATTGCTGGCGACGCGTAAGTCAGCGGCGCTGGTGGCATGAGCGCGTGGCGGTTCGTTCCTAATGCCGATATGAAAACCTTGCGTGTTTCAAAGCGACCTGGCCGAGAACGTGTCGCAGTCCTTCGGGTGGCCCGAGTCCATGCCGCGCTTGAACCATCGCACGCGCTGTTCAGAGGAACCGTGGGTGAATGACTCCGGCACGACGCGGCCCTGCGTCTGCTTTTGCAGGCGATCGTCGCCGATCGCCGTCGCCGCATTGAGTGCTTCGGCGATATCGCCGGATTCAAGCTGATTCATGGTGCCTGCGTGATGTCCCCACACGCCCGCGTAACAGTCGGCCTGCAATTCCATACGTACTGATATCTGGTTTTGTTCAGCCTGCGAGGCGCGCCCGCGCGCTGCTTCCATCTTTTGAAAGGTACCGCTGATTTTTTGCACATGGTGCCCCACTTCGTGGGCGATCACGTAGGCTTGGGCGAAATCGCCTGGGGCGCCAAAGCGCGTTTGCAGATCGCGGAAGAACGCGAGGTCGATGTAGAGTTTCTCATCGCCGGAACAGTAGAACGGGCCCATGGCCGATTGCCCCATGCCACAGGCCGAGCGTACTTGCCCGTCATAGAGCACCAGCGTCGGGGGGCGGTACTGGGTGTTCGATTGTTGGAACACCTTGCCCCAGACGTTCTCGGTACTGCCAAGAACCTTGGAAACGAACTGCCCCATTTCGTCCGCGGGGGCGCCCTTCGTCGCCACACGTGTTTCGCGCTGAGGGACGACCTGCTCGGCCACGTTCAGCACCGCGCTGGGGTCGAAGCCAAGGAAGTAGGCGATGACGGCAATCACGATTCCGCCGACGCCCAGCCCGCCCCCGACCACGCCTATCCCGCGCCGATCCTCGACGTTGCCGCTGGCGCGCTGGTCGCCTAGTTTCATGTGTGCTCGCGCATTTTATGGTCTACAGGCCAGGCTGCTCGCCACCGCTACGAAATTCACCGCGAACCACCTTGTATCGGACGCAGATCACCTATTGAATCATCCTGACGCTTTAGCGCAGGCCAAGAAACCCCAGGATCGCGAGAATGATGACGACGGCGCCTACTATATACACTATGCTGTTCATGGGATTGCCTTTCAAGTGGTTAAGATAAGATCAAAAATCGCGTGCTTGAAGCGATTCACTACACATTGATGCCTACTGTAGTTGGTTCGGCTTGAATGCTCTGTGCGCCAGCGCCCATATAAGTTAATCAGAACCTGTTTCATAATTATTCACGCGCCGGGTCTTTTAGTCGCTCCGGTAGTGCTTGTCGTTGTGCGCTCCGAACGTGCGCCAGCGTACAGACCCCGAACTGCCGGGAGAAGAAAATATTAATAACAACAGGCAGTGGATTAAAGTTCAAAGCGGAGTTCGCCATGGCTAAATGCGACATGTGCGCAAATGACTACGACAAATCGTTTCAGGTGGTGGCGCAAGGCAAGACCTATACCTTCGACAGCTTTGAATGCGCGATTCACACCCTTGCGCCCGTCTGCGAGCACTGCGGCGTGCGCATCATCGGCCACGGCCTGGAGAAGAGCGGCCGTATGTTCTGCTGCGATTACTGCGCCGAGCGCTCCGGCGTGAAGGAATTGCGCGACCGTGCTTAAGCCGCAAAGAGACACTTCAATTGTGAAGCCGTGATAACAGGAGAATAGACATGCAACAACTCAAAGCGCTGATGAGCCGCGACGTGAAAGTCATCAGTCCCGACATGACTATCGGGGAAGCCGCCAAAAAGATGCGTGATGGTGATTTTGGAATGATGCCGGTCGGAGAGGACGATCGCATGATAGGAACGATTTCGGATCGCGACATTGCGATTCGTGCCGTGGCCGAGGGCAAGAACGTCGACACTAAGGTTCGTGATGTGATGTCCGAAGGCATCGTTTGGGTCTACGAGGACGACTCGGTTGAAGAGGTTGCCACGATGATGAGCAAGCACCAGGTACGCCGTTTGCCCGTGGTGAATCGTGACAAGCGGCTGGTTGGCATTGTGGCGCTGGGTGATTTTGCCGTTGAAAGTTCGGAAATCCGGCCGGCAGCCAAGGCGCTTTCGGAAATATCGAAGCCATGATGAAGCCGTCAAAAGGCACCACCAAATCGCATGTGCCGCACACACCTGTCAGCACACGGCAGTTTCCATTCAATGCACGCACGGGCGCGACGCCGAGCCGTGAAGCCGTTCGCGAGGGCGCGCATCCGGTGACTGCGCCGCGCCAAACGAACCGTCGTACGGAAAAGGCTAAAAAGAGCCAGACAGACATTTGATTTCACGGCGTTGATTTCACGGTGCGCACTCGAATCTGCAAGGCATGACCTACTGTATCGGCGTATTGCTTGACCAGGGAATGATTTTCGCCTCGGATTCCCGCACCAATGCCGGCATCGACAACTTTGCCAAGTTCTGCAAGATGACGGTATTCGAGTGTCGCGGCGACCGGGTGATCGTTTTATTAAGCTCTGGAAACCTCGCCGGAACGCAGGCCGTGGTCAGCGTGCTGAACCAGCGCTGCGCTGCTGGCAGCACGGACAATAATCTGTGGAGCGCGCGCACGATGTTCGATGCGGCGATGTTGGTGGCGGACGCGATGCGCGATATCGAGCGGCGCGACGGCGCTTACTTGTATGAGAGCAAGATCAGCTTCAATGCCTCGTTCATTGTCGGCGGACAGATCAGGGGCGAGGGATTACGGCTGTTCCGCATCTATGCCGAGGGCAATTTCATCGAAGCCGGCGTGGACACAACCTACTTTCAGACCGGTGAAACCAAGTACGGCAAGCCCATCATCGACCGCGTTATTACGCGTGCGACGCTCCTTGCCGACGCTGCGAAGTGCGTGCTGGTTTCGTTCGATTCGACCATGTGCAGCAACCTGTCGGTGGGCATGCCGATCGACCTGATCAGCTATGAAAAAGACAGTCTAGAAGTGCGGCGGCGGCGCCGGTTCGATGAGGGGGACGCCTATTTCAGCGCGCTCGGTCGCGAGTGGAGGGAAGGTTCGCGCAAAGTATTTCGTCACTTGCCTGAGCTGATTTGGTAAGCGGCCGCAGCCTCGCCCGCGTCGCTTGAGCGGCACTTTTGGTACGAGATTCGCCTCGAATCTGGCAGGCAGTCAGCGATCTAATGTTCCCAATTGCTTGCGAAGCGCGTAGAAGCAATAGCCCTTGTCGCTTTGCTTGGCTGCATACATCGCGCTGTCCGCATTCTTGACCAGAACAAGCGCCGATCGTCCATCTTCGGGATAAAAGGCAATCCCTATGCTGGGCTTCACGCTCAGCGTTAGTCCGTCGAACTCGCAGGGCTGGGCGATACTCTCGATTATTTTACCGGCAGCAAGTGCGGCATCGGCGTCGGTTTTGACTTCCAGCATCAGGTACAGGAATTCGTCCCCGCCCTGGCGTCCGACGGTGTCTGCGTCGCGCACCAGGGTTTGCAGCCGCTCCGACACGATTTTTAAAACTTTGTCTCCCGCGTCATGTCCGTAAGAATCATTGATGCTCTTGAATTTATCAAGATCAATGAACATTACCGCAAGGCGCCACGCATGACGCCGCGCCTGCGACAAGGCGTTCCTCAGCCTGTCATTGAACAAGTTGCGGTTTGGCAGGCCGGTGACGACATCGTGGAATGCAAGGTGGCGGGCACGCTTTTCCTGGGCCTGGGTATCTGATAGTTCGGCCTGGGTATCCGCCAATTCGATTTGGCTCACAGCGAGTTTGCGTTCCAGTTTTCTGCGCTCCCTGATCTCGTCGGTGAGCGCCTGATTAACCAGAGACAGATCGTCCGCGCATTCCTGGACTTTATCTTCAACCTGTTCACTTTGATGCAGCGCCCGCTCGACTTGTTCCAGCGGCAAGTGTTCAGTAATCTCTTCCTTGATTACCGCGTTGACCGATGCGAGTTCCTGTGCGCACTCCTCAACTTTGCCTTTGATCTGCTCACTATGATTCAGGGCGCTTACCAATGGTGGGATTGGCACGACGGCCTGGGTTGCTGATTTGGTTATATCGGAACTCATTTATGTTACTTCTCCTGGTAAGAGCGCGCGACAAATTGATGCGCATCGGTGCTCTGATCGTGCCGACCGCATGTCATGCCAGCGCAGACCGGCATGGCGTCAAAGTCGTGGTTGCGCCTGCTCCTACGGCCCTTTAATGATAATCGCGCCCGCCGAGGGGTCTTGCGGATCCGCAGCGCGCGCCTGCGCGGCTTGTTCCGGGGTGCGGGATTCAGCGAGCGCAGCGTTCGCCGGCGGCCGTGCAGATTCAGTCAGCTTTGGCGCAGATGCTGCAGACGGCATCGGCGCAATCTTAAGTTCAGACGGCGCAATTTCCTTCAAAGGCTGCGATGACGGTGGATGGAATGGTGTTGCGGAGTCCGCAGCACACGCCGACAAAGCGAAGCCTGCGATGACGACGCCAACACCGCATGATCTCACCCTGCTTAACCTTATTTTCATAACTGCGGATTATCCGTATCAGGTCAGAATGTTCCGTTCGGTAACCAACATAGAAGGGTTTTTCGCCCACCGCCGCACACGCGAATAACTATGAAATAGGTTCTAGTTTTTTTTCGGCGCAACCGGCGTCGGCGCCCGGGGTTGTTGCGCGTCCCCTTTGAACAGCCGGCCGAGAGCGCCGCCGACGCGGGCGCCGATTACGGTGCCGATACCGGGCAATACCGCAGTGCCAATGGCAGCGCCCGCGAAGAATCCCGGCGGCACCGAGGCTTGCGGCTTGTCGACAGGTCCGCTTACGGTGAAAGGCACGCCGACCGAGCCTTCGACCAGATACAGGGTACCGCTGGCGTCGATCTGACGGCGGTGGATCGTAGTGTGGCCCGTGGCGGTGTACTGGCCGGCGCGGGCCTTGAGCCCGGTGTAGGTCGCACGCATGCCCTCATCGGTGTTCTGTGTGTCCAGTTGGCCGGTCAGTTCCTGCAACACGGTCTGGCCGTCACGCTCTTTGCCGAGCGTGCGGATGGCCTTGTCGAGGTCAAAGCGCAATACCGTTGCGGGGTCAACGGAGAACACGGTGCGCGTATGCAGCGAGCGTGCCAGTTCGCCCGCCGATTTGCCGTTCGCGGTCAACACGGTCCGGCCCGAGCCCTTGCCCGCGACGGGTGACCGGCGATTGAATGCGCTCACCGCACTGGCCACCTCGATGTCATGCGGCGCCAACTGGCCGCTCAAGTGCATGACGCTGTTTGCGTCAGTCTTCAACACAACATTGCCGTGCATCGTGCCGCCGCCGACATTAACACGCGTCTGCCAGCGGTCGGTATCGCCCTCGCGCGCCAATGTCAGCGTGAAGGCGGGCTGGATGCCGGGGCGGCGCAACTCGGCATGGCGGGGGCGCCAGTGCGGGTCGAAATCAATCTCGCCGTCATAGACCACGGCGATGCCACTGTGTGAAATCCAGGTCAGATTACGAAACGCGAAGTGTTCGAGCGGCGTGTCATCGCCTGCATCGACATTGCTTGCGCCCGGCTTGGCGTGAAAGGCGCGCACCGAGTTGCGCGGTAAAACCGTGTCACCGATGTCGACGCGCTCAAACACCAGCTTGCGCTGCAGCAGCGCGCGCGCATTGGGATGCGCGCTCAGTTGCCGGATAACCACCGGTTGCGCCTGCAGCGTGCGAAAGTCGTTGATCACTACAACGGGTTTTGGCAGTAACGCCCAGTGCACCGAGCCGATGGTGACCTTCACGCCCAGCCGCGCTTCAGCCTCGACCGCGAGACGGGCCGCAAGGTCTTCGTTGGTGGGTAGCCACCACACCACGGCAAGCCACGTCGCACCTAGCACGCCAGTGGTTATGCCAAGGCCGACGGCCCATTTCCGTCCGTACGTCATGATTGCCGATTGTCCGCTTCAGGTCAGCATCGGCTGTGCGACAGCGAACATAAAGCGGTTTTTCCCGGGTGACGGCTGCGCGGGCAACCTCACCTTGAGCGCCGTCAGTCAACCGACTGCACCTAATTTAAGGGCAGGGCACGACGCGTTGCGGTGCTGCCGGAAGGCAAGCGCGATGCACGTGGTGCGTGTGTGGGCGTGATATTCTCCGGCGGCAATGCGCCTGTAAAAGTCCTCGCACGCTACCGGTGAGGATAAATAAATATAAATAAATATAAATAAAAACAAATACTTAAGGTAATTCCACGAATGCTGCTCTACGCTGGTACGATTTTTCTTAGCGCTTTTTTACTGTTCCTCGTTCAACCCATTATCGCGAAGCAAATCCTGCCGTGGTTCGGCGGCGCGGCGTCGGTGTGGGCGACGTGCCTGGTGTTTTTTCAGAGCGTGCTGCTGCTCGGCTATGCGTATGCCGACTGGACCTCGCGGCGCATGTCGCCGCGCACGCAGGCGAAGCTGCATATCGCGCTGCTGGTGGCAAGCCTGGCGCTGCTGCCGATTGTTCCGGGCGCGAGTTGGAAACCGGGCGGCGAAGACGGCGCGGCGCCGATGTTGGCAATACTGGGGCTGCTCGGCGTCACCATAGGATTGCAGTATTTCATGCTGTCGGCCACCAGCCCGCTGTTGCAATCGTGGTATTGGCGGCATTTCAAAACTGCGGCGCCGTACCGTTTATTTGCGCTGTCGAATTTTGCATCGCTGCTGGCGTTGTTGTCGTACCCGGTGGCGATTGAGCCGTTTTTGCGGCTGGCGGTGCAGTCTTATTCGTGGTCGGTATTGTATGTAGGGTTCGCGGTACTGTGTGCGCTGACGGCGTGGACCAGCGCGAAGGCGGCGGGCGCGGCGGACGTGCGTTTGGCGACAGCAACGGCGCCCACGGAAGATGCCGGCGTCAAAGCACCGGCATGGAGCGAGCGTCTCGCCTGGGTTGCGTTCTCCGCGATGGGCTCGTGCCTGTTGCTGGCGGTGACCAATCATCTGACACAGAACATCGCGTCGATACCTTTTTTGTGGCTGGTGCCACTGTCGCTGTACTTGATCACTTTTATTATTTGCTTTGATCACCCGCGCTGGTATGTGCGCCCGTTGTTTATCGGATTGGTGGCGGTGGCATTGCCCTTGATGGCGCACTTTTCAGAGTCGCTTGACCTGTACACGGCGGCGCCGCTGTATGCGGCAGGGATGTTCCTCTGCTGCATGTTCTGTCACGGCGAGTTGTACCGGTTGCGTCCGGCGCCACGTTATCTCACCACGTTTTACCTGATGATTTCCGTGGGCGGCGCGCTGGGCGCCCTGCTGATTGCGATTGTCGCGCCCTTGGTGCTCAAAGGATATTTCGAGTTGGGTTACACGCTGATTGCGTGCGCGCTGCTGGTGGCATGGAGTGCGCTGGCGATTCAAAAATGGGCGGCGGTGGTCGCATTTGCGGTGGTGTGTACGACAAGCTGGTTTGTGATGGATAACATCAACGACTATTCGCGCGACATCCGCGTGATGGTGCGCAATTTCTACGGCGTGGTGCGCACGCGCGACTATACCGATCCCGTGCTGTTTCGCGTGATGTATCACGGCGCGATCAATCATGGCGGGCAATTGCTGGCACCCAGCGATCAGCGCAAACCCTCCACGTATTTTGGCCCGACCAGCGGCTATGGACGCGCGTTCGCGAGTTTGCCGGAGACGCCGCGCCGCATCGGTGTGATCGGTCTGGGTGCCGGGGCGATTGCGGCTTACGCGCGCAAGGGCGATCTGTTCCGTTTCTACGAAATCGATCCGCAAGTGGCGGCGGTGGCGATGACGGAATTTTCGTATCTCAAGGGAAGTCCGGCGCAGATCGACGTGGTGCTGGGCGACGGACGGCTGTCGCTCGAACGCGAAGCGCCGCAGCGCTACGACCTGCTGGCCATTGATGCGTTTGCCGGCGATTCGATTCCGATGCATCTGCTGACGCGTGAAGCCATGGCGACTTATGTGAAGCATCTTGCGCCCGACGGCGTGATCGTGTTTCAGGCCACCAACCGTTTCGTGGGCATCGCGCCGGTGGTGGAACGCCTTGCCGCCGCGTTTGGCATGACGGCGGTAATGGTGACTGACGAGCCGGAGAATGGATACAAGACCGGCGCGGATTACTGGTTATCCTCAACTGATCAGATTATTGTTACCAGGAGCCGGCGGATTCTGGAAGCGCAGCCGATTCACTCTGTGGCCGACGTGTTGCCGATCAATCCCAAGTTTCCGCTGTGGACCGACGATTTTTACAATCTGCTGGGCATACTGAAGCCGTGACGGTGTTGTCCGGCTGCGCGTTGCTGAAAAATTAAGCGAACCAGCGCAAGTGCAATGGCTAACGGCTCGTAACGCTGCACCTGCACGCTTGCGCACAGGGTTATCCACAGAAAATGTGCATAAATTTACCGTGCAACTCTTAAAAAATAATATTTTAAAAACAAATACTTATATCAATATCCCGCAGCTGTCTTTGCTTTCTCTTTGATTTGCGGAGGATTTTTTCAACTGCCTGGCGCGAACGGTGTAACCTGCGCGTCACATTGCGTGCGGCGCGTGCAGAAGGCCAGCCAACACGCTGTGCCATTTCATTTTTTTTTGCGCACGGTGCAGTTACGGCTGCGGGCAATTCAAAAACACCTGCGGCAATGCTAGAATTCCCGCGTATGCATGCTATCGCGAAAATGATCCATGAATCCCGCTGATGACCGCCGTACCGGGTCTGGCCGCAGACTCGGAATGGATCGCCGCTGGATTATCGACCTGTATTACGCAGGGCGTGAGCGGCGCGACGGCGGTGAGCGGCGCTACGGCCCCAGCCGGCGAGCCGCGCACTGAGGCAGCGGCGACGGTCTCGTCCGGGGTGTACTTAGCTTCGGGCGCCGGATGGCGCGTGATTTGCTTGAGCATCCATTCCCTGCTGTGCCAATTTCCATTGACGTCGCGGCGAGCGGCGAACCGGTCACTTCCGTCTATGGGAATTCATTGACAGCGTAGAGCGCAGCCCCTAGCATCCCGTTGCGCCCGGATGGGCGTTTTTTGATATCGGAATGCCCCGCGAAACGGCTGTTTATCCCCGGGTGCGTTTCATTGCTCCAGTGCTGTAGCGATTTCCCTGCATAATCTATGATCAAGCTTGCACTGATTTCCGAAGGCGTGAACACATGGCCGGTTTACGTCGCGCAAGCGCTGGGATTCTGGAAGAACGCCGGCGCTGAAGTCGATCTCACGATCACCGGCTCGTCGATACAGCAACTCGATGCGCTGAAAAAGGGCGGGTTCGATATCGGGTTCCAGCAAGTCGACCACATTGTGCGCGGCGTGGAGCAGGGCGCGGATTTGTTTATCTTCATGGGGCAGTCGCACGCGCCGGAATTGTCGCTGATCGTATCGAAAGACATCATCAGCATCAGCGATCTCAAAGGCAAGAACATCGTGGTGGACGACGCGCGTACCGGCTATTCGCTGCTGTTAAAAAAATTGTTTGAGCAAAACGGTATCAACGAAAGCGATACCCATTTCAAGAATGTCGGCGGTTCGCGGGAGCGTTTCGACGCAATGAAAAATGGCGAAGGTTCGGCGTGTTTCATTAACCCTCCGTTTGATCGCAACCTGATCGACGCGGGCTTGAAAAGCCTCGGCGCATCGGGCGATTTTTTTCCGACCTATCCGGGGCCGATCGCCGCCGCGCGCCGCGCATGGGTGCGCGAACATAAAACGGAGTTCATAGCGTTCATACGCGGATTCAACCGGGCATACGCCTGGCTGCAAGACAGTGCGAACCAGGCCGCAGCCGTGCAACTACTGCCGGCGCGTCTCAACATGACGGCCGATGCCGCGGCGCGTGCGCTTGCGCGCGTGTTCAGCCGGCCGCGTCCGCAAGTTACCGACGAGGGCGTGCGGCAGGTGATGGATCTGGTATGGGCATCGGAAAAATATGCCGCGACGAAAGGCAGCCCCAACAAATACATGGATTTAAGCTATCTGCGCGAAGCGGGCGAGTAGATACCGGAGGAGTAAGTCATGCCCGATTCACGGGTGGAAGCCGCGATACATCATTGGGCGCCGCGTTTCGTGTCGAATGGCGTGCCGCTCACGGATTTTCAGGAAGTGACCGCGGGGCTGGAACGCTGGCCCGATTGGTGCGCGGCGTGGAGCAAGCGCGCGGCGATGCACGACGCGCTCGGCGACGCCGTATTCGCCCAGGGCCACAAATTGTCGGCGGGCGAGCACTGGACGCGTGCCGCCGTGTGTTACCACTTCGCGAAATTCGTGTTTGTCGAAGATATCGCGCAGATGCGCGCGGCGCATATGAAGGCGGTGAATTGCCGCAACAAGGCGCTGCCGTTTCTGCAGCCCGCGGGCGAACGCGTTGAAATACCGTTCGATGGCACGCACTTTCGCGGGATTTTGCGCAAACCTGCCGGCATTGAGAAGCCACCCATAGTTGTCATGTGCATGGGTCTTGATTCGGCGAAAGAAGAAACCGATGCTTACGAGCGGCCATTTCTTGCGCGCGGCATGGCCACGCTCGCGTTCGACGGGCCGGGGCAGGGCGAATCCGAATACGATCTCGGCATACGAGGTGATTACGAAGTCGCCGTGCATGCCGTCATTGATTGGGTGGAGCGGCGTAGCGATGTTGATGCGGCGCGCATCGGACTGTGGGGCGTGTCGCTCGGCGGTTACTACGCGCCACGCGCTGCGGCATTTGAAAAGCGCGTCAAGGCCTGTATTTCACTGTCGGGGCCGTATGACTGGGCGGAACACTGGGATAAGTTGAACGAACTCACGCGCGAGACGTTTCGCGTGCGCTCGCGCCAGAAAACGCAGGACGATGCGCGCCATTTCGCGTCGACGCTAACGCTGAAAAACTGCGCGCAGGAGATTTCCTGTCCGTTATTCATCGTCGCGGGTAAACTCGACCGCATCGTGCCGTGGACCGAGGGCGAGCGCCTTGCCAAGGCTGCCAGGGGTGCCGTGGAATTTTTGCTGCTCGACGACGGCAATCATGTAGCGAATAATCGCGGTTACCGCTGGCGGTCGCAGTCGGCGGACTGGATGGCGCGGCAATTGGGGCTGGCTCTGTTGTAAAATAATTATTAAAAACATATACTTACATTGATTTTTGATTTGTCTCGTACAAACAACGAGAAAGTAGCTCAAGCGCGTCGTGTAAACCGGTTGTCGCATTCCGAAAAATAGTGGAGGAGCATTCATGAAATCCGTCAAACTGATTGGTGCGCTGTGTGTGCTGACGCTCAGTGGTGCCGCGCAGGCGCAGGAAAAATTTCCGACTAAAAATATCCGCATGCTGGTGCCGTTCGCACCGGGCAGCCAGACCGATATTCTTGCGCGCTGGATCGGCGAGAAATTTCTCGAAAGCTGGAACCAGCAGGTGGTGGTGGACAATCGGCCGAGCGCAGGCGGCACGATCGCTTCGCAATATGTGCTTGACGCCAATTACGACGGCCATACCATGATGATGGTGTCCACCGGACATGCGGGCAACGCCACGCTGTTTTCCAAACTGCCGTACGACACCATCAAGGATTTCGCCGGCGTGTCGCAGGTGGCGAGCGTGCCCAACGTGCTGGTGGTAGCGCCCGCGCTCGGCGCCAAATCGATGAAGGACCTGATTGCGCTGGCGAAAGCCAAACCCGGCACGATGAACTTCAGCTCGGCGGGTATCGGCAGCGGCACGCAGATCAACGGCGAAATGTTCAAGCTCGCGGCGGGTATCAGTGCCACGCACGTGCCTTACAAAGGCGCGCCCGATGCGCTGAACAACGTAATCGGCGGAGGCGTGCAATTCAATTTCGCGCCGATACTGGTGGCGATGGGGCAGATCAAAGCCGGCCGCGTGCTGGCACTGGCGGTCAGCACTGTCAGCCGCTCGCCACTGTTTCCCAATGTGCCGACGATCGCGGAAGCGGGCCTGCCGGGATTTGAATACGACCAGTGGTACGGTTTGCTGGTGGCCGCGAAAACGCCGCGCCCGATTGTCAACGCGGTGAACAAGGAAATTGTGCGCATCCTCAGCGCGCCGGAAATGAAAGAGCGCATGCTGACGCAAGGCGCGACGCCGAAGCCCACCACGCCGCAGCAGTTCGATGAATTTATCCGCTCGGAAGTGAAAAAATTCGCGCCGGTGATTATCGCTTCAGGCGCGAAAGTAAACTGATCCGACGGAGACTCATATGAAACGCACACTGGTATTTTTGCTGTGCATGGCGCCGGTGCTGGCAGCAGCGCAGACGGCGGACAATTATCCCAACCGTCCGATACGCCTGATGGGGCAGGGTGTCGGCAGCACTGCCGACTACCTGTCGCGCTTTATCGGGCAGAAGCTCAACGAAAAATGGGGGCAGCCGGTGGTTGTCGACAGCCGCGCCGGCGCGGGCGGCACCATTTCTGCGGACCTGGTGGCGAAGGCCGCGCCCGATGGTTACAACCTGGTGATGGGGCACGCCGGGCCGATGGTGAGCGCGGTGTCGCTCTACAAAAGCATCCCGTACGATCCGATCAAGGATTTCGCGCCGATCACGCGCGTAACCACGGGCGTTACGGTGCTCGTAACCCATCTGTCCGTGCCGGTGTCGAATGTGAAAGAGCTGGTTGCTTACGCGAAAGGCAAGGATCTGTCTTTCGGTTCGGCGGGCAACGGCACCATCAGTCACCTGTCGGGCGCGCTGTTCAACCAGTTGGCGGGTGTCAAGCTCACACATATCCCGTACAAGAGCGCGGGCTTCGCACTGACAGCGCTGCTGTCGAACGAAGTGCCGGTGTCGTATCTGTCGCCGATTACCGCGCACACGCAACTCAAGGCGGGCCGCGTGAAGGCGCTGGCGGTATCGAGCCGCAACCGCTTTGCAGCCACGCCGGATATCCCCAGTGCGACAGAGGCCGGACTCCCGGATTTCGAGGCGCTGTTGTGGTTTGGCCTGTTCACGACTGCGAACACACCGCGCCCAATTGTGATGAAAATCAACCAGGCGGTAGTCGAAATACTCAACAGCCCGGATGTCAAGGAGACGATTCTCAAGCAGGGCGCGGTCGTGGCGACAACCACGCCGGAAGAATTGAATGCGTTTGTGAAATCGGAACTCGCAAAATGGACGCCGATTATCAAGGCGGCGGGGATTAAGGCGGACTAAGTGGAACGTACTTTGAGGGCCGGCATCGCTGCGGCAAGATGCAGATGATGGCGAGCGGCGCTTTGTATTTTGGCAAGGGGATGTAAAAGTTGCGGAATGGGTGTTCGCGGGGCTGAATGCGGTACATTCATAAGCATTTGTTTTAATTGGAGAATTTGTAATGGCGCGGAAATCAAAAAAAGTTGAACCGAAGAAGATCAAAGCGTCAAGTATCGACTCGAAACGCGGCGTGTCGTCGGCGCCTGATGGTCTGTACGATCCGGCGCATCCCGGACATCGCTGGGATCTGCCGCTGCAGGCGCCGGGACGCATGCAGGTCGATTTCGAGGAGCGCGTTGATTTTCGCCGGTTGCACAACTATCGCCTGGCGCGCACACGTAATGCACTGGCGCAATCCGATCTCGGCGCGCTGCTGGTGTTCGATCAGTACAACATCCGCTATATTTCCAGCACGGTGATCGGCGAATGGGCGCGCGACAAGCTGACGCGCTGGTGTTTGCTCACCGGCAATGGCGAGCCGTGGGTGTGGGATTTCGGCTCCGCCGCGCGCCATCACAAGATTTATGCACCGTGGCTGCCGAAGAATCATTGCCTTGCCGGCAACGTCGGCTTGCGTGGTGCGATCAATCCCAAAGTCGGGTTGTTCGAGGAAGCCGCGAAAGAAATTTACGACATCCTCAAAGCTGAAGGTGTCGCCGACATGCCGATCGGCATTGACGTGTGCGAACCGCTGTTTCTGTTCGCGCTGCAAAAGCTGGGGTTGAATGTTGTCGATGGCCAACAGGTAATGCTCGACGCGCGCGAGATCAAGAGCCACGATGAGATCACGCTGCTCAATATGGCAGCGGCGATGGGCGACGGCGTGTATCAGGATATTTTTGAGGCGCTCAAGCCCGGCGTGCGCGAAAGCGAAATCGTTGCGCTAGCGACCAAGCGCTTCTACGAGATGGGTTCGGACTGCGTGGAAGCGGTGAACGCCATTGCCGGCGAGCGCTGCAGCCCGCATCCGCATAACTTCACCGACCGGCTGATCCGTCCGGGTGATCAGGCGTACTTTGATTTGATCCAGACTTACATGGGCTACAAGACCTGCTACTACCGCACGTTCACGGTGGGCAGCGCCACGCCGGCGCAGCATGATGCTTACAAAAAAGCGCGGCGCTGGATGGACGATGCGATTGCGATGCTGAAACCGGGCGTCTCGACTGAGAAAGTCGCGAAGGCATTCCCTAAATGCACGGAGATCGGCTTTGAGACCGAGATGTCGGCGTTCGGACTGAACTTCTGCCATGGCCTGGGCATGGGGCTGCATGAACGTCCGTTGATATCACGGCTGAATTCGTTCAAGGATCCGTACGAATTGAAAGCGGGCATGGTGTTCGCGGTGGAAACGTTCTGCCCGGCAAAAGATGGCGTGTCGGCGGCACGTATTGAAGAAGAAGTGGTGTTGACACCGAACGGGGCGAAGATCATCACGTTGTTCCCAGCGCAGGAATTGCCTATAGCCAATAAATACTAACTGCGTGAGGCGTTAGGCGTGAGGCGCAAAAGCATCCTGGTGTTACGCCTCACTCCTCACGCTTCACGCCTCACGAATAACCGAATATGGATACAACCAAAACAATGACCCTGGGCCACGACATTCGCCTCGAGCTGTATAAGATGCAGCTCGATCTGCGCTACTGCGAAAAGCGCGCCTACGATCTGTTTTTGCAGAACCTGATCAAAGGCACCAGTCATTTGTCGCTGGGGCAGGAGGCGATTGCCGCGGGCTTTGGCGTGGCGATGCGTCCCGACGACTGGACGTTCTGCACCTATCGCGGTCATGCGCACACGCTGGCGCGCGGCGCATCGATGGCGGGCGTGCTGGGCGAATTGATGGGACGGCAGTGCGGCTTGCTGGGCGGCAAGGGCGGCTCGATGCATTTGACCGAAGTGACCAAGGGCGCGATGGGGTCATACGCGATCATCGGTGCGCATCTGCCGGTGGCGGCGGGCGCGGCGTGGAGCGCGCAGTATCGCGGCACCGAGCAAGTCGCGGTGTGTTTCTTCGGTGACGGCACCACCAACATTGGCGCGTTTCACGAGGCGCTGAATTTCTCGGTAATCTGGAAGCTGCCGGTGATTTTTGTGTGCGAGAACAATCTGTACATGGAATACACGCCGATCAGCAGCGTGACGGCGGTCGAGCATCCGGCGGCGGATCGTGCCAGTGCGTATAACCTGGAAAAAATCGTGGTCGACGGCAACGATGCCGACGAGGTGTATCGCACGGCAGTGAAGTACATGGAGCGCGCGCGCAAGGGCGGCGGGCCGGCGTTGATCGAATGCATGACCTACCGCCACAGCGGGCATTCGCGCGCCGACCCCGGTAAATATCGTCCCGAAGGTGAACTCGATCGCTGGCTGGAGCGCGATCCGATCAAGATTTATCGCGAGCGTTTGCTGGGGCTTGGCATTGTTGAGGCAACGTTAGCCGACATCGAAGGCGAATCCATGCGCAAGGTGGATGAGGCCACCGAGGCGGCGAAGGTGTCGCCCGTGCCGACACTGGATGCAATCGATAAAAATGTGTGGGCGGACGGGAGCACAGCATGGCGGAACTAACCTATCGCGACGCGGTGGCCGCGGGCATCGCGCAGGAAATGCGGCGCGACGAAAACGTGGTGTTTTTGGGTGAGGACATCGGCGCGGCGGGCGGCGTGTTCAAGGCGACGGTCGGGCTATTCGAGGAATTCGGCCCGCGGCGCGTGCGCGACACGCCGATTTCGGAGCAGGCGATTCTGGGCGCGGCGATGGGCGCCGCAATGACCGGCCTGAAACCCATAGCTGAAATCATGTTTTCGGATTTTCTCGCCGTGTGCTGGGATCTGGTGGCCAATGAAATCGCCAAGACGCGCTACATGACCGACGGCCAGATCACGCTGCCGCTGGTGATACGCACCGCCAATGGCGCCGGTTCACGCTTTGGCGCGCAGCATTCGCAGGCGGTGGAAAACTGGGCAATGGCGATTCCCGGTATCAAGGTGATAGCACCCGCGTTCCCTGCCGATGTGAAAGGCCTGCTTGCGGCGGCGATACGCGACCCCGATCCGGTGCTGTTCTTCGAGCAGAAATCGCTGTATCCGTTCAAAGGTGAAGTCCCGGACGGCGAGCATATCGAACCGATCGGTAAAGCGAAGGTTTTGCGGCAAGGCAAGGACTGCACGATAGTTGCACTGGCGCTGATGGTGCATCGCGCGCTGGCGGCTGCCGAAATCCTGGAACGCGATCATGGCATTTCCTGCACCGTGGTGGATGTGCGCTCACTGGTGCCGCTGGATACGCAAACGATTTTGGCGGAAGTGGCGAAAACCGGACGGCTGGTCACGATAGAAGAAAATCCGCGACTGTGCGGCTGGGGCGCAGAGATTGCGTCTATCGTTGCCGATGAAATTTTCTGGGATCTCGATGGCCCGATCATTCGCATCACCACGCCGCATATTCCGCTGCCGTCGGCGGATTTGCTGGAAGACAACACGATTCCTTCGGTTGAACGCGTAGTGCGCGAGATACGGGAAAAAATTGATTAGAGGAATGTATTGTGGCGATATTACGTATCTATTGGTTTTTATTGATATTTTTATCTTTCGGCGCGCATGCCGTAGATACCATGCTGGTCAACGGCAAGATCGTCACGGTCGATGATCGCTTTACGATCGTGCAGGCGCTGGCCATCAAGCATCAGCGCGTGGTTGCCACCGGCAGCACGGCCGATATACGCAAGCTGGCCGACAGCGGCACCCGGGTGATTGATCTCAGGGGCCGCACGGTGATTCCCGGCCTCATCGACAATCACTCGCACTGGATACGCGCGGCCGAGCATGATGAGTTGCGCTTTGACGGTGTGACTTCACGAGCGCAAGCGCTGCAAATGGTGATGACGCGGGCGCGATCCGCCAGACCCGGCGAATGGGTTGCTGTGCTCGGCGGCTGGTCGGAAGAACAATTCACCGATGATCCGCGCGGCTTTCCACTGGCCGAACTCGACAAAATCGCGCCGGATACGCCGGTAGCGCTGCAATCGATTTACCGGCATACCTTCCTTAACACCGCGGGCTTGCGGGCCGCGAAGATCGACGAGAACACGCCCAATCCACCCGGCGGCACGGTGGAAAAGGACGCCAATGGCAAATTGACCGGTGTGGTGCGCGGCGCGGGTGGTGTTGCGTTTGTCGCCGCGAAGATTCCCAAGCTCCACGACGAGGCGCGCATGGCCAATGCGCGCAAGCTGGTCACCTATCTCAATGCCATGGGTCTTACGGCCTGGGGTGATGCGGGCGGGCGCGGCATGACGGCGGGGCACTATGAGCCTTACCGTCAGCTTGCCGAAAAAGGCGAGCTCAATGTGCGCGTGTTCTGGACCACCATACGCCAGCCGGCAACGCCGGAGCAGGTGGACAAAGTGCTGGCGGAAATTCCCGCACTGAAACCGTTCCAGGGTAACGATTACTTCGATCACATCGGCTGGGGCGAATCGGTTTATTCGCCGATCACCACGCAGTTGCTGCGCGTGCAAAAAGAAGTGAAACCCGACGGCATCGTGCAGATGCTGCGCATCGCGGGCGCGCTGGCGCAGCGCGGTGTCTACCTCAATTCGCATGTCGAGATGAACGGCCCCATCGAGCAGTTTCTTACAGCCTATGAGGACCTGAACAAGACCGCGCCGATCAAGGGTTTGCGCTGGTCGTTTTCCCATCTGGATCAGATTGACGAGCAGCAACTGCAGCGCATGAAGCGCCTCGGCATGACGGCGCAAATTCATAGCCGCCCGTTGATACAGGGTGTGCTGATGCACAAGGCGCACGGCGACGCGGCGTGGGATATGCCGCCGTTCCGCCGTGTGCAGGATAGCGGCATCGTGTGGGGCCTGGGTTCCGATGCCACGGCGGTGACGACCTCCAATCCGTTTTACACGCTGGGCTTTGCGGTCACCGGCAAGATGGTCGGCGGCCACCATGTCAATCGCCAGAGCATCACGCGCGAAGCGGCGCTAATCGCGCACACGCGCAGCAATGCCTTCATTCTGTTTCAGGAGGCGAATCTGGGTTCGCTGCAAAACGGAAAATATGCCGATTTGCTGGTGCTGGATCGTGATTACCTGAGCGTGCCGGCGGACGCGATCAAGGAATTGAAGCCGGTGATGACGATGGTGGGCGGGAAGATCGTTTACGAAGCCAAGTAGCAAGAATCACGTAGTCAATCAGGAGAGCAGTGGATGGATGTCATCATGCCGCAACTCGGTGAGACCGTTGCCGAGGGCACAGTCGTTAAATGGTACAAAAAGGCCGGTGATAGCGTGAAGGCCGACGAGACGCTGTTTGACGTCGAGACCGACAAGGTCAGCACCGAAATTCCATCGCCGGTGGCGGGTATTGTTGACGAGATACTAGTGGGTGAAGGCGTTACCGCAAAAGTCGGTACCCGGCTTGCGGTGATACGCGTCAGCGGCAGTGCACCTGCGGCGAAGCCGGTTGGTGCCGCCTCTGTGGCGTCCGCGATCGCACCTGTCGGCGTTGCGCTCGCGCGCGGCGCATCCACGCAGCCGCTGCGCGCGGGCGCCGGGGAACGGCTGTCGCCCGTGGTGCGCAGGCTGGTGGCGGAACACAATCTCGATGTTGCACAAATAGCCGGCACGGGCCGGGATGGGCGCATCACGCGCGAGGATGTCACCGCGTTCGTTGCGAGCGCGGGCGCGACGATTTCAGCGGCGATTGCCCCGGCAGCACAACCTGCCACCGGTTCCTCGCAGTTGCCGCTGAACGCCGTGCGCAAGCGTGTCGCCGAGAACATGGCGAAATCATGGACCACCGCGCCGCATGTGCTGCAGGTAGTTGAGGCCGATTTTCAGCGCATCGACCAGGCGCGGCGTTCAGCGCGCGAGGCGTGGAAGCAACGCGAAGGTTTTTCGCTGACGTATCTGCCGTTTATCGTGCGCGCCGTGTCGATGGCGCTGGGCAAGTTTCCCAGGCTGAACGCCACATTCAACGGCGACAGCATCACGTTGATGAAGCGCATCAACATTGGCATTGCCGTGGATCTCAATTTCGACGGTCTGATGGTGCCCGTGGTGAAGGACGTTTCGGACAAATCGCTGCCGCAAATCGCGCGTGAAATTAACGATCTGGCGCAGCGCGCGCGCGCGGGCAGGCTGAAGCCCGATGAACTGACTGAAGGCACGTACACCCTTTCCAACAACGGTGCCTTCGGCACCGTGATTACCGCGCCCATCATCAACGTGCCGCAGGTCGCGGTGCTGTCCACCGACAGCGTGCGCAAGAAGCCGGTGGTGATCGAATCGCCTGAGGGCGACAGCATTGCGATTCGCCCGGTCGGCGTACTGGCGCAAAGTTTCGATCATCGTGCGGTGGATGGCGCTTACTCCGGAGCATTTTTGAGCGAAGTAAAGACCATTATCGAAACGCGGCAGTGGGCGCAGGATTTGCAGACATAGGGGTGCGCCGGGCGTCTTTCAAACTCACATCTGCTAGCGGTGGCCATGCAGGTGTTGCTGTAGCAGTTCACCATTACGTTGACTTTGCGGCTTAGCCTGCGGCGCCGCGACCGTGTGTGCGTCCGGCGCAGGGCCATTGGAAAGATGGTAAAAAAATTCCAGTGCCGCCAAGCCTATCAGGAAGAGGATCAATAAATATTTCATTTACTGGATACAGAGCGACTTGTGACGTCCGGATTATGTCACTTTATTTGAGTGTTAATTTGAGTGTTACTATCCAAATATAAAATCAAAACGGCGCTTGGCTGATGCACCCAAGCGCACGCAAGCCGGCTCAAACAATCCACTTGTCTGTGTCATTCCTGAAAAAACACAATATCCACTACGCCTGGATCGTTCTGGGCGCCGCTTTCATTCTGAACATTGTAGCGCGCGCCGATCAATCCTCATTCGGGGTGTTTATCGATCCCCTGGTCGCGCAATTCGGGTGGAAGCGCGGTGATATTTCATTTGCCTATTCCCTGGCCTTTTTGGTGGGGCTGCCCGCGGTGGTGCTCATGGGGTGGCTGGGGGACCGCTTTGGCGCGCGCCAACTCATGGTGATGGCCTCCATTCTCATCGGCACCGGTACGGTGATGCTGGGATCGATCACGGAGTTATGGCAGTTTTACGTGGTGTACGGTTTTTTTGTCGGCTCCATGGGACATGCCGCGTTCAGCGTGCTGCTGCCGGTGATTATGACGCGGTGGTTTCATCGCCACATGGGTATAGCGCTGGGCGTGTACTGGGCGGGGCAGGGCGTAGGGCCGGTGATATTCGCGCCGTTGTTTCGCTGGCTGCTGGAGACACGCGGCTGGCAATCGACGTTCATGATTATCGGCGCGGTGATCGGCGTGATTCTCTTTGTTTTTTCGTTGTTCATTCACAACAGTCCGGCTGACAAGGGACTGAAGCCGTACGGCGCGGAGGACGCCGGGGACCTCCTGGAAAAGCCGCAGGCAGCCGCTGCGAAAACTGCGGCGCCGGTGAACCTGCGTGCGATCCTCGGCGAGCGCACGGTGTGGAAGCTGATGGGCATACACCATATTGGGTGCGTCTCGCACGCCATCATTCTGGCTCACGTGGTATCGATGGCCACGTTCAACGGCATTCCCGGCGTGCAGGCTGCCAGCATCCTCGCCACCATTGCCGGCACGTCGGTGATCAGCCGTTTTGCATTTTCCGTGCTTGCCGAGCGGATGGGCGGCCGCAGAGTGCTGACCATTTCGCTGCTCGGCCAAAGCCTGCCGGTGATCATTTTGTTTTTTGCTCATGACGCCTGGGTGTTTTATCTGTTTGCGGTGATTTTCGGGCTTTGCTACGGCGGCGAGATGGTTGGCTTTCCGATCATTAACCGGCAGCTGTTTGGCGCGAAGGCGCCGCTGGGTTCGATATATTCATTGGAAATGCTGGGGGCGAGCACCGGCATGGCGCTGGGCGGCTGGCTGGGCGGCATGTTTTTCGACGTGTTTGCCAGTTACCACTGGGCACTGATGGCGTCGTTGCTGATCGGGTTGGCGGGGCTACCGTTGACGCTATCATTGCCGCGTCACCAGAAGGCGCCCAATTAGCAGCCGGTGTTGTCAGTCGTTTTTGCTCTGCCCGCTATCATGCAAGGGCTTTTTGGACCTTGAAACCCGGGAAAAACGCCGCAAAACCTGCAAAAAATTCGGGCAACTGGGGTATCCTTTCACCCTCGCAAAAACGGCACCTGCTGCCGCTTTTGGCCGCACCATCAATCACTCGTTCAGGATCATCATGGCAAATATGAAACAACACAAACTCGGCTGGATCGGCATCGGCCGCATGGGCTATGCGATGGCGGAGCGGCTTGCAAAGGCGGGCTGCGACATTTCGGTGTGGAATCGCACTAAATCCAAAGCCGAACCGCTGGCGAAATCCGGCGCAAAAGTGGTGGACAATCTTACCGATCTCGCAGGCTGCGACATCGTGTTTACCATGGTGTCCACTGGCAAGGACGTGAAAGAAGTTTTGTTCGGGCCCAATGGCGTCATGTCCAAAGGCGGTGTGCCGAAAATTGTGGTCGACAGCACATCGATTTCACTCGAAGAGTCCGCCGAGATACGCAAAAAACTCGGCGACAAGGGTGTGAAGATGCTGGCTGCCCCCGTGTCGGGCAATGCCAAGGTGATCAAGGCCGGCAAACTTACGGTGGTGGCGTCGGGGCCCAGGGATGCGTTTGACGCGGTGGCGCCGTACCTCGATGCGATAGGCCGCGGTTCGTCATACGTGGGCGACGGCGAACTGTCGCGCATCGCAAAAATCTGTCATAACGTGATGCTCAGCGTGGTGATCCAGAATCTGTGCGAGATCACGATACTTGCCGAAAAAGCCGGCATGCAGCGCCACGCATTCCTCGATTTTCTCAACAAGAGCGTGATGGGCTCGATGTTCACGGCGTACAAAACACCGGCGTTGTCGAATCTTGATTTTCACGTGACGTTCACGCCTGAACTGTTGCGCAAGGACATTGATCTGGGCTTGAGCGCCGGTCGTGAATTCGGCGTGCCGATGCCTACGACCTCGGTTGCGCGCGACATGGTGCAAACTTTGATTGGCCACGGCTACGATCAGGATTTCTCGCAGCTGCTGCTGTTGCAGGCCAAGGCTTCGGGCATTGAACTGAAGTCCGAAAACGTCAGTGTCGGCGACGGGCTGTAGGTTATATGGTTGCTCAAGTGGAACATCTGGAAGGTACGGCGTTTCAGAAAAGCCGCGCGTTTTCACCTGCCGTCATCACGCAAGGCGGAAAAACGGTGTGGCTCGCCGGACAGACAGCGGTTGTTGATGAGGCGGGCAAGGATATTTCGGGCGACTTCGATGCGCAGGCACGCGCCATATTCACCTTGATCGACAACACGTTGCGGCGCGCCGGCGGCACGCTGGCCAATCTGGTAACGATGACGGTGTTCATCAACGATCCGCGCCATGGTGATCAGTTTGTGAAAATCCGCGGTGAAATTTTCAAGGACGGAAAGTTTCCGGCGAGCGCGCTGATTACCGTGTCGCATTTTGCGCGCCCGGGCATGCTGCTTGAGATACAGGGTGTCGCAGTAATTTAATGTTTAAAAACAAATACTTATGAAATACAGACGCCTAGGCCGCAACGGCCCACAGGTTTCCGCGATCAGCATGGGGCGCGGTGCGACCGCAGTGAAACTGGATACACCGCAGGCAGACGACTTCAACGCTGCAATTCATCGCGCGCTCGATCTGGGCATCAATTTTTTTGACAGCTCCGATGCTTACTGGAGCACGCGACACGAGGTGCTGCTCGCGCACGCGCTGAAAGGCCGGCGCAACGACGTGTTGATCGCCACCAAATTTGGCAACATCGATTTGCCCGATGGCAAGAAAGCAACCAACGGACGGCCGGAGTATGTGCATCAATGCTGCGATGCAAGCCTGCAACGCATGGGCCTGGATGTGATCGACATTTATTTTCTGCATCGCGTGGATCCGGGTGTGCCAATCGAGGACACGGTGGGTGCGATGAGCGAACTCATTTCGCGCGGCAAAGTGCGCTTCATCGGTATTTGCGAAGCGTCGGCAAAAACGCTGCGCCGCGCGCATGCCGAGCACCCGCTGACCGCGCTGCAAACCGAATACTCGCTGTGGTTTCGTGATGTCGAGAAAGACATTTTTCCCGCATGCAAGGAACTCGGCGTTGGCTACATTGCGTATGCACCGCTCGGGCGCGGGTTGCTCACCGGCAAGATCAAATCGGTCGAGGATATTCCCGAAACCGACCGCCGCCGCCGTCATCCGCGTTTTCTGCCGGAGAATCTCGCGCGCAATGTCGAGCTGGTGGCGGAACTCGAAATGATGGCGAAACGTTACGACGCCAGCCCGGCACAGCTCGCGCTGGCGTGGATACTCGCGCAGTGGGAAGGCATTGTTCCCATACCCGGCACCAATAATCCGAAGAACGTCGAGCAGAATGCGGCGGCTGTGGATTTGAGCGTGAGCGCCAAGGATATTGCGCGGTTGAGCGAGGTATTTGCGATTGGCGCGGGGGCGGGGGAACGTTACAGGTCTAGTGCATTGAAGGGCGTGGGAATCTAATTATCTTCGAAAGCAAAGTGCAAATGGCCAAAGCCAAAAAAACAGCAGGCAAAAAACAGGAAGTTGAACTCACCCGCACCGCGGGGCGCGAGGATCACTCGCGTACCTTCAACACGTTGCAGGAAATGGTGATGCACGCGCGGAACAACCTTTCGCGCTTCCAGTGGGACACGCTGTGTGGCGGCTCGGATTCCGAAACCTCGCTGCGGCGCAATCGCATGGCGCTGGATTGCCTGGCGCTGCGGCAACGCGTGCTGGTGGATGTGTCGACAATCGACATGACTACGACGTTGCTCGGCGAGAAGTTAAAGCTGCCGGTGTTTATCGCGCCGGTGGGTAACTTTTTGCAAATCGCCGATCCGGCGGGCGCAGTGGCGGTGGCACGCGGCGCGATCGCCGCAGGCACCACTGCGTTTATCAGCACGGCGGCGAAGCCGAGCATTGAGGAAGTGGCGAGGAGCGTCGATCATCCGCTGTTGTTCCAGCTTTATGTGCGCAGCGACCGCGCGTGGATGCGCGGCTTTCTGGATCGCGCGAAGGCGGCCGGTTACCGCGCGATTTGCGTCACGGTCGATCGCGCCTACTACAGCCGGCGCGAGCGCGACATCATCAACCAATACTTGCAGCGCGCCGATTCAGGCGATCCGCGCCATCAGGCCAGCCTTACCTGGGATGATTGTGCGTGGATCAAGCAGCACACCAAATTGCCACTGATATTAAAAGGCATTGCCACGGCGGAGGACGCCAGGCTGGCAGTGCAAATCGGCGCGGATGTGGTGTACGTTTCCAACCACGGCGGCCGCCAACTCGACCACGGGCAAGGCACCATCGAAACGCTGCCGGAAATCGTCGCGGCGGTGAAAGGCAAGGCCGAAGTGTTGTGGGATGGCGGCGTGACGCGCGGCACCGATGTGGTGAAAGCGATTGCGCTCGGCGCGCGCGCGGTGGGCGTGGGCAAGCTGCAAGGCTGGGCGCTGGCCGCAGGCGGCGAGCAGGGCATCACACGCATGTTCGAATTGCTGGCGCAGGAAATTCACACGACGCTGGGGCTAATGGGCGTGAAATCGCTGAAGGAATTGAATCCGTCGTGGGTGCGTCCGGCGATTCATACCGGCAAGTTCGGCACCACCTGCAACTATCCGGTGTTCGACGAGAGTTTCGGGCAGTAGGGCGCGCCACGGGATTGCGGCGCGCCTTTCGTCAGTGTTACTGAAACTTGATGTTGCGTTCCTTCACGACCTTCACCCAGCGTCCGTATTCACGCTGAATGCGCTCGTTGAATTTTGCCGGTGTGCCGCCGGTGGCGGTCATGCCCTGCACTTCGAGGTTCTTTTTCATGTCGGGTTCCTGCAATGCCTTGTTGATGGCTGCGTTCAGCGCATCGACAATCGGCTGCGGTGTGCCGCGCGGCGCCATTGCGCCGAACCACAACTCAACCTCGTAGCCCGGTACCGATTCGCCGACCGTGGGCACGTTGGGCAGCGAGTACCAGCGGTTGGCGGTGGTAACGCCGAGCGCGCGCAGCCTGCCGGTGCCGAGATGCGGCACGATCGGCAGCAGGCTGCCGACGATGATCGGCGCTTGCCCGGCCAGCAAATCGGTCATGGCGGCACCGGTGCTCTTGTAGTGCACCCCAAGCATCTGCGTGCCAGTCATGCTGAGCAGCAGTTCGGTTGCCATGTGCGTGAGGCCGCCCGCGCCGCTGGTGGCATAGGTGAGATCACCGGGCTTGGCTTTGGCGAGCGCGATCAGCTCTTTGGTCGTCTTGGGTGGGAGCGAAGGATGTATGGTGAGCACAAACGGCGTAATGCCGAACTCGGCGACACCGGGAATGCTGTTGACCGGATCGAATACTGGCCGGTGCGTTGCAGAAGTCGCCGAAAAGCTGCCCGACATCATCATGATGGTATAGCCGTCGGCTGGCGCCTTGGCCACCATTTCCATGCCAATGATGCCGGCCGCGCCGCCGCGATTGTCCACGACAAATTGCTGCTTGAATTGCTCGGTGAGCTTCGCGGAAACCTGGCGCGCGGTGATGTCGCTGCCGCCGCCCGGCGCGAACGGCACGATCACGCGCACAATCTTCGCGGGATAGGCTTGCGCGACCGCAAGCGCAGGACAAAGGGCTGCAGCCACGGCGATGCACACGGTATTCAGTTTCAGGGTGGTGGATTTCATGCGGGTTCTCCTCGTTGTGATAGGCCTATTTTAGCGTGTGTAGCCGGGCGGCGGGTTGCGCAAACGACCGGCGTGAAACACGCCTGCTGCTACGGACGCTACTTGGTAGTTTACCCCGGTATTCCCGGGAATTCCGCAATCGTGCCGCAAGGAGTGCCTTTGATCGCGCCGCCGGGATCGCTGGTCGTCAGCCCCGTATGGACAAAATTGTGCGATAGTTCATCCCGCTTCACCGTCCCGCGAATGCCATTCAAACGAATCAAACCGCCATGACTGCAAACACAAACGACATCCGGGTGATGACCTCGGGCGCTTTTACCGCAGCCCATCTGGCGCTGATCCCGGAATTGGAGCGACTGACGAAGAAAACGATTGTTACCGCCTCAACCTCCGTGGGGACGGGTGAGAACTCCATTCCGAACCGGCTAAAGCGCGGAGAAATCGTCGACATAGTCATTGTTGCGGACACGCTGCTGCGCCAATTTATCGACGAGGGTCTGGTTTTGGTGGAAGGCTATACGCCCGTTGCCCGCTCATCCATCGGCATGGCGGTGCGGGCGGGAGCGCCCAAGCCGGATATCAGCTCGACCGATGCCCTTCGACGCACGCTGCTGCAGGCAAAATCCATCGGCTATTCCGCCAGCGTGAGCGGCCAATATCTCACCACCGAGCTGGTTCAGCGCCTGGGCATCGCCGACCAGGTGCTCGGTAAATGCCGCCACATCGGCGGCGGTGAGCGCGTCGGCGCCGTGGTGGCGCGCGGCGAACTGGAGATCGGCTTTCAGCAGATGAGTGAATTGTTGCCCGTGCCGGGCATCGCGCACATCACACCGCTGCCGCCGGAGGTGCAGAAAGTCTCGGTGTTTTCCGCCGGTGTCGCAGCGAGTACCCCGGACGCGGCGCTGGCTCGCTCCGTGATCAAATTTCTTGCGTCGCCGGATACGGCGAATGCCATCACGAACAGCGGTTTGGAACCTATTGGCGGTTGAAGTAGATGCGGTTTCGCAGGGTGGGCTAGGCGTCAGGGTTATCGACGCTGTAACCCACCGTTCCTCGAAAGTGCGCGCCTGCTGTGGAGGGTTACGGCGCAAAAAGCGCGCCTAACCCACCCTACGAGAATCTATCTCGGGTTTTTCAAAAACTCCGCGTTCACGCAGTTGATCAGCTTGTTGTCCTTCAAATACAAACACACAGTCTGCGCGGCCTTGGTGCGCAGGTCGGTGAGGCCATCCGGGCTGTAGAAACCGGAATGCGGCCCCAGCAGCACGCGGCCTTTGATCCACGGCGCGTTCTCGCGCCACGCGGCGACCAGCGGGTCGGCGAGTGTCGCCGGTTCGCTCGGCAGCACGTCGAGCCCCACGGCAAGCAGGCGGTTGCTTTTCAGTCCTTCGAGCAAAGCGGCAGTGTCGCAAATAGGCCCGCGCGCGGTGCTGATCAGGTATGCGCCGGGTTTTATTTTGGATACCGTATCGGCATTGATCATCTTGTTGGTTTCCGGGGTGAGCGGGGCGTGGATGGTGATGACATCGGCGACCGTGAGCAGGTCTTCGAGTTTCGCCGCGCGCGTGAAACCAAAGGATAGCTCCGCGCCGATGGAAAGCTGCGGATCGTAAAACACCACGTTCATGCCGAAGGCGCGCGCGCGCAGGGCCGACGCGGTGCCGATGCGGCCCATGCCGATCACGCCGTAGGTCGCGCCGCGCAGACGCCGCGCGGTAACGTTGTGCGTGTGCGTCCAGTTGGCGGTAGGGTCTTGGCGCAACGTGGCATCGTAGATAGCAGTGCCGCGTGCGAATGCGAGCATCATCGCCAGCGCGGTGTCGGCGACTTCGGTGGTGCCGTAGTCGGGCACGTTGCATACGGCGATGCCGGCTTCACCGCACAATTTCAAATCGCAATTGTCGTAGCCGACGCCGTTGCGCACGATGATGCGGCATTTTTTCAGATGCGGCACGACCGTGGTGTTCATCTGGATGCGCGCCACCACGATGCCGTCGCAGTCCTGCCATGCCTTGAGATCGATTTCCTCGAAACTTTTCTTGCGCGGGTTGAGGAGCGTGGTGTCGGCGCCAAATACTTTTGCTTCGAGGTCGAGTTGTTCGGAGCGGCTATCGGGGTAGAGCACGTTGAGCGGCATTATTTTTCCTTGTTGGTCGGGATCGTTACTTATCGAAGATTATCAAATTACGGGCGATCCGGCGTATAGGGCTCGCGCAAGTCCACGGGTTTCGCCGATTTCTTGCGCATGCGGATGTTCAGCATTTCGACGCAGACCGAGAATGCCATGGCGAAATAGACATATCCCTTGGGCACATGGTGGCCGAAACCATCGGCGATAAGCACCACGCCGATCAGCAGCAGAAAGCTCAGCGCCAGCATCTTGATCGTGGGATGCGCCGACACAAAGCGGCCGATGGCGCTGGCAAACAACATCATCAACCCTACCGACACAATCACCGCGGCGATCATGATCTCCACGCGATCCACCATGCCGACCGCGGTGATGATGGAGTCCAGTGAAAACACCAGGTCGATAATGATGATCTGCAAAATGATTGCCGAAAACACCGGTGCCACGGCGGAAGAAGCGTGGCCTTCCTCGCCTTCGAGCAACTGGTGGATTTCCCCGGTGCTTTTCCAGATAAGAAACAATCCGCCGGCAATCAGGATCAAGTCGCGGCCGGAGATGTCGTTGCTCAGGATGGTGAACAGCGGCGCGGTGAGACCGACGATCCACGACAGCAGCAGCAAAAGCCCGATGCGCATGAACATCGCGAGAAACAGCCCCAGTTTGCGCGCAAATTCGCGGCGCGCGGCGGGCAGCTTGTCGACCAGTATGGAAATGAAAATGACGTTGTCGATGCCGAGCACCAGCTCCAGCGCGGTCAGCGTCAGAAAAGCGATCCAGGCTTGCGGGTCGGACAGTAGTTCCATCATCAAGCTGCTCCGGGGGCGTCCGAGCGGCGCGGGGAAAGGCGAAAATCTTCAATTAAAACAAGTGCGTATTTTCACTATTTTCCCGGGCCGACAGACGCGACGCGATTGATTGTAGCCGTATTAAGGCACATTGTGATGATGATCAAGCGCGCCTAGAATGCGGCTACAGGATTACACGGAGAAACGACAATGGCTCAGACGATCAGCGTGACGTTAAGCGTAAACGGCAGGCAGCAGACCATCAACGCGGCGTCGGACACGCCGCTGCTGTGGGTGTTGCGCGAACAGCTCAAGTTAACCGGCACCAAGTTCGGTTGTGGCGTGGGACAGTGCGGCGCGTGTACGGTACATCTGGATGGCAAGCCGGTGCAGTCGTGTCTGCAAACGTTGCAAGACGTTGCCGGCAAACGCATCACCACTATTGAAGGCCTCTCCAAGGATGCGAGTCATCCGCTGCAAAAAGCATGGCTCGCCGAACAGGTGCCGCAGTGCGGTTATTGCCAATCGGGTCAAATCATGCGTGCGGCAGGACTGCTGAAAGAGACGCCGCGACCGACCCGCGAGCAGATTGTTGAATACATGAGCCCCAATATTTGCCGCTGTGGTACTTACGCGCGTATTACGCGTGCGATTGAACGCGCGTCACGGGAGGCATAAGCGATGAAAACCACGACGAAAACCAAAATCAACCAACAACGCCGCCATTTCATGGTGGGGGCAGCGGGATTTACCTTCGGCGTAGCGGTGGGTGCGCCGTCATTATTGATAGGCGAAGCGCAGGCGCAAAACACCAGCGTCAAACTGAATAATTGGGTAACGATCCATACCGACGGAACGGTGGTGATCATGTCGCCAGCCTCGGAAATGGGGCAGGGCTCACTCACCTCGCTGCCGCGCATATTGGCCGACGAGATGGATGCCGATTGGTCCAGGGTGAAAATAGACGGCTCGGCAGTCAGCGACAAGGTGTTCGGCAATCCGGGGCGCGGCTTTCATCAGTACACCGCGGGCAGCGCCACGGTGACGGGTTACTTTAATAATCTGCGGCAGTTCGGCGCGCAGGTGCGGCAGGTGCTGGTGGACAACGCCGCTCAGCGCTGGGGCGTGCCCGTTACGGAGCTGTCCACGCAGCCCGGCGTGGTGCTGCACCAGAAGACCGGCAGAAAGCTGACTTACGGCGAGATCGCGGCATTTGCGAAAATTCCCGCCGAGGCGCCGCAGGTCACGGTAGAGCCGGTGGCGACGGCGGAATTTCGTCTGATCGGCAAGGACATTCCGCGCGCGGATATTCCGGGCAAACAGGATGGCAGTACGAAATACAGCATCGACGTGCAGGTGCCGGGCATGATTTACGGCGCGATTCTGCGCGAACCAGTGGAAGGCGCGGGCGTTGCCAAAGTCGATGATGCCGCCGCGCGCGCGGTGGAGGGTGTGATCAGCGTGGTGCCACTGAAGAATGGTGTTGGCGTGCTCGCTGAAAATCCCTGGGCGGCTTTTCAAGGGCGCAAGGCGCTCAAGGTGACATGGGGCAACAAGGCGCAGGGCGCGGGTTTTTCCACGGGCGGCGGCTATGAGCAATTTTCCGCAGCGGCGAAAGACCCTGCGCATCCCGTGATCGATTGGCAGAAAAGCGGCGACGCCGCAGGCAAACTCAAAAGCGCTGCGAATGTTGTCGAGGCGGAGTACCGCTCCGACTACGCGTACCACGCGCAGATGGAGCCGCTTAACTCTGTTGCAGCGGTATCACCCAAGGGCGATGCGGTGGAAATCTGGTGCGGCGTGCAAAGCCAGACCATCGCGGTGACGGTCGCAGCGCAGGCGCTAGGCATTCCCGAATCAAAAGTGAAATTCAATCACCATTTGCTCGGCGGCGGTTTCGGCCGGCGCGGCAATCGCGACGCCGATTTCGTGCTCGATTCGGTGCTGCTGTCGAAAGCCTCCGGCAAACCGGTGAAAGTGATGTGGACGCGCGAGGACGATATTCACTCCGGGCGATTCCGTCCGCTGTATGTGAACCGCCTGCGCGCGGGGCTGGATGCGTCGGGCAATATCTCCGGCTATCATCATCGCGCAGTGTGCGATCACGTGATGGCGTTCATGGACCCGGTGCGCTACAAACAGGTCAAAGGGCGTGACGGCATTGCGTTGAACGGCATCGGCGTGGGCTCGTACGAAATCGCCGACCGCGCGTCGGAAGGCGTGCTGGTGCACACGGGCATGCGCACTAACCCGCTGCGCGGCATCGGTTTTACCGCAAACAGTTTTGCCACCGAGGTATTCATCGACGAACTGGCGGCGAAGGCGGGTGTTGATCCGGTCGAGTTTCGTTTGCGCATGCTGAAGAAAGACCCGCGCGGACGCCATGTCATCGAAGAAACCGCGAAAATGGCAGAGTGGAAAAGAAAGCGCGCGGGCCACGGCCTCGGCATCGCGTATGTAAATTACTCGGGTACGGAAATCGCCGGTATCGCCGATGTGTCAGTCGATAAAGCCAGCGGCGCAATCAAGGTGCACAATTTCTGGTGCACCATCGACTGCGGCGTGGCGGTGCATCCCGATAACGTGATCGCGCAGACCGAAAGCTCCATCGTCTACGGATTGGGGCTGGCGCTGATCGAACGCATCAGCATCGCCAACGGTGCGGTGGAGCAGTCGAACTTCTTCGACTATCACGTGCCGCGCATGCGCGATGTGCCGCAGATGCACATCAAACTGGTGCAAACCAAGAATCATCCGACGGGTGCGGGGCAAATGGCCGTGCCGTTGGTGCCGTCGGCGATATCGAACGCGGTGTTTCAGTTGACCGGCGTGCGTTTGCGCCAGCAGCCGATGCTGGCGGGACGGGTGAAACAGGCGATGCTGGATTCAGGTAACAATGTAGCATAAATTGTTTAATAAAAACAAATACTTACGATGATACCGTAGATGAGGGATATCAACGCAGCAGCCGGGCGGCGAGTCGCGGTGATCCGCCGCGCCTTTAGCAGCGTGCCCATGGACTATTCTTTCAGCGCCATGGCCGCCAAGCCCGGTCAGCCGGTCAGCGGAACAGTCGAAATCCGGAAATCCCGCTGGATCATTCCCGGATCGCCGGTGACGCTTCCGCTGCAAGAGAACAACACCGTGTCGGCGGGTTTTTGGAATACCTTCATGTCGGTGGATGTGGTTCCCGATGTCGACGTGGTCATTACCACCGGCGGGTGGAGTATCCACAACCTGCGCACGATCCTGTTATTGGCGGTTGTTGTCGTTGTGATTGCTGCGGTAATGGCTTTCGTATACAGCACGTGATGCGTCCCAGGCTACGCTTGCTAGGAAGTCGTGTTGAGCGTACCCATGAAGCTATCGCGGGTTGACTTTTTTGCATAGTGTACGTATGCATTGTTTTTCACCAGTTCTCTGATACAGCGGGTGGTAACGAATTCCAGGTGCTCAAGATATTTCAAATTCTTCTTGGGATCGTCGCTTGCTTCCAAGCGCCCATGCGTCATTTTAGAACGAAGGTCGTATAGATTTTCTATATCTGATTTGGTACACCGCGGCTCTGATGCAAGAAGTGAAGACACGCGAGTAGAAGTCATTTCATAAATACCGACGGATGAGAATCATAGAGCAGGCGAGATGAACAAAGGCGTTGAAATGATCGATCAGGCGATCCCAGCGGGTGATCACGCGTTTGTATTTGTTCAACCAAGCGAA
>JAKFYK010000085.1 GCA_021730905.1 Betaproteobacteria bacterium
CCGGTTTCGGCGCTGCTTTCTCGGCGATTGCGGCCTCCTTGGGAGGCTCCGGCGGTTTCGCAACAGGCTTGTCAGCCATCTTCACCGCAGGTTTGTCCGCCGCCTTGACCTCCTTCTTCCCATCCACGGCGCTCTTGGCCGGCGGCGCGGGTATCGGCACCACCTTCGAGGTAAAACCTTTGGAGTCCGGCGCGGGAATCTGGATATTGATTTCCTGCGAAGTGGGTTGAGGATCCGAATCAAGAACCATTGGGAGAACAACCGCAACAGCCGCAACCAGCACGATGGCACCGATCAGACGGCGGCGCGCACGCTTCTTGAGTTGCAGTTCTTCCTGGCTAACGGATTTTGCCATAGAGTTACTGTCTCCGGTCAACTGTCACGTGCGTTGCGTGTATTGCGTACATTCGGTAACGCATTTTGTAACTTCACCCCGATCGCCTGCATCGCTTCGGACACCGTGTAAAACGATCCGAAGACGAGTATTTTATCATTATCCCCGGCTGCCTCGCGTGCTTTCGCGCAGGCTTCCGCGACACTGGTGCAACACGCAACTTCACTCACACCCACCGCTGCCAGGTGCTGCGACAACTGCTGCGCGGTCGTGCTGCGCGGCCCGGCATTGGCAATACCCGCCACGAACCAGCGGTCGATGTGCGGTTTCAATAGGTTCGCCACGCCGGCGATGTCCTTGTCGGCAAGCATCGCGAACACCGCGAATGTGCTGCCGCCGCGAGGCATGCGCTTCAGACTGTCCGCCAGTGCCTGCGCAGCGTGCGGATTGTGCGCAACGTCGAGAATCACCGTCGGCTGTCCCGGCAGCACCTGAAAGCGTCCGGGGTTCTCCGCCGTGAGCAGACCATCGCGAATATTATTCATGATGACCGGACACCGATCACGCAAGGTATCGAGCGCCGCAATGCACGCCGCCGCGTTCGCCAACTGATACACGCCGCGCAGCGCAGGCCACGGCAAACCGTGACGCGCGCCGCCGGGACCGCGATAGGTCCATTGCGTAACCGCCGATGTCGCGTCGAAGTCACGGCTGCGCAATATAAGTTGCGCACCTATCGCCGCGGCATGATCCACCAGCGTGCGTGGCGGATCGGTATCAGAACAGATCGCCGGTTTGTTGGCGCGAAATATGCCGGCCTTTTCAAAGCCTATTTTTTCGCGCGTATCGCCCAGATAATCCATATGATCCAGCGCCACGCTCGTCACCACCGCACAGTCCGGCTCGAACACATTGACGGCATCGAGCCGTCCACCGAGACCCACTTCCAGTATCGCGACATCCGCGCGCGCATCGATAAAGAGCTTCATCGCCGCCAGCGTGCCGAATTCAAAATACGTCAGCGCTACGCCAGCCTGCAAACGCGCGCGCTCCACCGCTTCGAATGCATGCACGAGTTGCGTGTCGCCCACTTCTTCGCGCGCAATGCGCACGCGCTCGTTGTAGCGAATCAAATGCGGCGAGGTGTAGCAACCCACCTTGTAGCCGGCGTGATGCAGAATGGCCTCCAGCATCATGCACGCCGAGCCTTTGCCGTTGGTGCCGCCGACCGTGATCAGCGGAAACTGCGGTGCAAGCGCGAGCGCATCCTTCACCACGCGCACGCGATCCAGTCCCATCGCGATGGTTTGCGGATGCACGCGCTCGATGTGCGCGAGCCAGCCGTCGAGGGTATTGGGCAATGAACCAGTCATGGCACGGCGCGGACTATCGCTGGCCGGAATAAACTTAAGTAATTGTTTTTATTATTATTTTTACTATTCACTCAAGCCGCCGCCGGCAGCTTGAGCAGCAACGCGATCAGGTTCGCCAGCTTGTCGCGCATCTGCCGCCGGTCGACGATCATGTCGATCGCGCCGTGTTCCAGCAAAAATTCGGCGCGCTGGAATCCTTCCGGCAGCTTCTCGCGCACGGTCTGCTCGATCACGCGCGGCCCGGCAAAACCAATCAGCGCGCCGGGCTCCGCAATCACCACGTCACCGATCATCGCGAAGCTCGCCGACACGCCGCCCATGGTCGGATCGGTAAGCACCGAAATAAACGGCAGCTTTTCCTGCGACAGTTGCGTCAGCGCACCGCAGGTTTTCGCCATTTGCATCAGTGACAACACGCCTTCCTGCATGCGCGCGCCGCCGGTCGCGGAAAAACACACGAACGGCAGCCGCTGATCGAGACACACCTGCACGCCGCGCACAAAGCGCTCGCCCACCACCGAGCCCATTGAGCCGCCCAAGAATTTGAACTCAAACGCGGCCGCAACGATGGGGGTGGTTTTGACGCTGCCCTGCATCACGATAAGCGCGTCCTCTTCGGAAGTAGCCTCGCGCGCTTCGTTGATACGGTCTATGTAACGCTTGCTGTCCTTGAACTTGAGCGTGTCCACCGGCAGCACTTCCGCGCCGATCTCGTAACGCCCTTCGAGGTCGAGCAGCCAGTCGAGCCGTTCGCGCGCGGAGATGCGATTGTGGTGACTGCATTTGGGGCAGACATAAAGATTTTTTTCCAGATCGGTGCGGTACAACACCTCCTCGCACGAGTCGCACTTGCTCCACAGCCCCTCCGGCACCGCCTTTTTGGGACTGCCGGTGTCGCGCTTTATTTTCGGCGGCAGCAGCTTTTGCAGCCAGCTCATGCGTTGATTCTCGCGTCAGCGTCGTCCATCGCGGAGCGTATGCCCGCAAGCAGCGCCTGCACGCGTGTTGGCGCGTCACTGCCGGCGTCGATGATTTCCTGCACCAGCCGGCTGCCGATCACCACGGCATCAGCGACCTGTGCGACTCGTTTTGCCGACGCCGCATCGCGTATGCCGAAGCCCACGCCCACCGGCAGGCTGGTAAATTTTTTGATGTGATTGACGCGTTGGGCGACCTCAACGGTATCGATATTGCCGGCACCTGTCACACCCTTGAGCGACACATAATAAAGATAACCACGGCCCAGCTTGCCCACCTGCTTGAGCCGCGCATCACGCGTGGTGGGCGACAGCAGAAAAATGGTATCCAGCGCACGCGCGTCCAGTAGCTTGACCAGCGCCTGTGCCTCTTCCGGAGGGTAATCAACCACCAGCACGCCATCCACGCCGGCAGACTTTGCCACGTCCGCGAAATGTTCCACACCCATGGCCTCGATGGGGTTGGCGTAGCCCATCAGCACGACCGGGGTACTGTTATTCGTATTTCTAAATTCCATAACAAAATCAAATACTTGCCTAAGAGAAACACCCTGTGCCAAGGCACGCTCGCTGGCGCGTTGTATCACCGGGCCATCCGCCATCGGATCGGAAAACGGCACGCCCAGTTCGATCACATCCGCGCCGCCCGCTACCAGCGCGTGCATCAGCGGCACCGCCATCGAAGGGTGGGGATCACCTGCGGTGATGAAAGGGATCAGCGCTTTTCTGCCCTGCGCTTTTAGTTGTGCGAATGTACTTGCTATGCGAGACATCAATGATCTCGTGAGGCGTGAGGCGCGAGGCGCGACGCTTTTCCGCACACACCAGTACTGTTTTGTTTCCCTACCATTCGCGCCTCACGCTTCACCTCTCACGTTGTTCTAGAACTTGATGCCCGATTTCTCCGCCACCGTGTGCATATCCTTGTCACCACGGCCCGACAGATTGACCAGCAGGATTTGATCACGCTTCATGCGCGGCGCCATCTTCGCCACATAAGCCAGCGCGTGACTGGATTCAAGCGCGGGGATAATGCCCTCCAGCCGGCACAGGTCATGAAATGCCTGCAACGCCTCGTCATCGGTAATGGAAACATATTCGGCGCGGCCGCAATCTTTCAGCCAGGCATGTTCCGGTCCCACGCCAGGGTAATCCAGTCCCGCCGAAATCGAGTGGGTTTCGACAATCTGGCCGTTCTCATCCTGCAACAGATAAGTGCGGTTGCCGTGCAGCACACCCGCTTTGCCCGCGGTCAGCGTGGCAGCGTGCTTGCCACTTTCAAGCCCGTGACCCGCAGCTTCTACGCCGATCAGGCGTACATCCTTTTCAGGAATGTACGGATAAAAAATGCCCATCGCGTTCGAACCACCACCCACGCAGGCAATGACAGCATCAGGCTGCCGTCCTGTCATTTCGGGCATTTGCTCACGCGCTTCGATGCCGATCACCGACTGAAAATCGCGCACCATCATCGGATAGGGGTGGGGTCCAGCCACGGTGCCGATGATGTAGTAGGTATTCTCGATATTAGTCACCCAGTCGCGCATGGCTTCGTTCAGCGCGTCTTTCAGCGTCTTGGAACCGCTTTCCACCGGCACCACGGTAGCACCCAGCAGTTTCATGCGATAGACATTCTGCGCCTGACGCTTGATGTCCTCCGATCCCATGTAGACCACGCATTCCATGCCGTAACGCGCGGCTATCGTCGCCGTGGCCACACCGTGCTGTCCCGCGCCGGTTTCGGCGATCACGCGCGGCTTGCCCATGCGCTTGGCGAGCATGGCCTGACCGATGACGTTGTTGATCTTGTGCGCGCCGGTATGGTTCAAATCTTCGCGCTTCAAATAAACCTGCGCGCCGCCGAAATGCTCCGACCAGCGCTTGGCGTGATACACCGGGCTGGGGCGGCCGACGTAATGCTTGAGCTCGTAGGCAAATTCTCTTTTGAACTCGGGGTCGTGCTGATACTTTTCGTAAGCGGCGCGCAACTCATCGAGCGCATCGATCAGCGTCTCGGCCACAAACACGCCGCCATACGGCCCGAAATGCCCCAGGCTGTCGGGAAGGTCATACATCTGCATTGCGTACTCCAGTCACAAATGCCTCGATTTTCGCCACGCTCTTGATACCCTTGTTTGCCGACCCTGAAATTTCTACCCCGCTGGACACATCCACTGCCCACGGCCGCACCGCCCGAACCGCCGCGGCGACATTCTCCGGCGTGAGCCCGCCGGACAGCACCACGGGTAACGGAAGATTTTTTGGAATCAACGCCCAGTCGAATGTAGCACCCGTGCCGCCGTGCGTGCCTTCAATGTAAGCATCGAGCAATAACCCTTTGGCGTCGTGGTAATCGCGGGCGTATTGTAACAAATCCAGTCCGTGCCTGACCCGCAGCGCCTTCAGATAGGGCACGCCGCAATCACGAGAAATTCGCCGGCAGTAATCTGGAGTTTCATCGCCATGAAATTGCAGCAGATCGACGCGCGCTTGCGCAAGTGTTTGCGTGACCTCGTTTGCTGCGGCATCGACGAACAAGCCGACGCTCATTACGAACGGCGGCAATGCGCGCATCAGTTCCGCTGCGCGCCCGGGCGTAACGTGACGCGGGCTTTTTGCGTAAAACACCAGGCCGACCGCATTCGCGCCGCAGCGCGCGGCAGCCAGCGCATCCTGTGTGCGCGTAATTCCGCATATCTTGATCGCCGTCATAATAGAGTCCTTAACACGCAAGCCGGGGAAATTCTACCCGCTCACGTTGCGGCAGGTTCCACGCAGCATCATAATCCACGCCGGTAAGATAAAGCCCTGCCGCATCAAACGTCGGCGCCGCACGCTTGCGGTCGCGCCCATCTAGCAGTTCGCACATCCACGCCGCTTCCTGCCGGCCGCTGCCGACATAAATCAGGCTGCCAACGACGTTGCGCACCATATGGTGCAAAAAGCCATTGGCGCACAAATCAATCGTTACGTAAGGACCCCGCCTATTGAGTTCCAGTTGCGTGAGCGTGCGCACCGGCGATTTCGCCTGACATTCCGCCGAACGGAACGCGCTGAAATCATGTTCGCCCAGCAGGCAGACCGCTGCGGCGCGCATGCGTTCCAGGTCCAGCGGCGCATGGAACCAGCCCACGCGCCCATGATCCGCGGCAGGCCGCACCGGATGGTTGAGCAGCACATAGCGGTAGTGGCGCGCCGTGGCAGAAAACCGCGCACTAAAGGTGTCCGCCACCGGTTGCGCCCAGGTGATCGCGATGGCCGGCGGCAGCAATGCGTTGACACCTCGCACCCACGCCGATTCTGGCCGCTCCGCCGTGCAATCGAAATGCACCACCTGCGCCAGCGCGTGCACACCCGCATCGGTGCGCCCGGCGCAGATGGTCGCCACGGGACTGCCCGCGATCTGCGCCAGTGCCGCCTCAAGGCGATCCTGCACCGCGCAACCGGCCGCCTGCGTCTGCCAGCCGCAAAAGCTGTTGCCGTCGTATTCGACGCCCAGTGCAATACGCATACAGCCTTCCACCAAAAAAGAAAAGACCGCGGCAGTGTCCCGCCGCGGTCCGGGTATTACTGCGTGCTTCTTACTTGATCGAATCCAGCAGCTTCTGCGCTTCCGATTTCTGGGTGGCGTCGCCTTCACGCACCACCTCGCGCAGGATTTCCTTGGCGCCGTCCTTGTCGCCCATATCCTGATAGGCGCGCGCAAGGTCGAATTTCTGCTGCACGTCATTCCAGTGCGCATCCTTCTCGCCGCCGCCAGCGGCAGGTTTGTCGTCGAGATTAAGATTAATGCCCGCCAGATCCACCTTGAAGTCGAGCCCGCCGTCATCGGCAGGCTTGGCTGCTGGCGCTGCGGGCGTGTCGGGAGCGGCATCCAGTTTCGGCAGTTCGAGATTGAAATCCATCACATTCGGATTCACCGTCTTCGGTTCATCCTCGGCGGTGGCCGGCGGCAGTTCCAGGTTGAATTCCGGCAGCGCGGGTTCCTCGGCCGGCGCGGGTTGCGCGGCAGGCGCAACATCGCTGCGCGACATCATCATGGTTTTGTCCATACTGGCATCGGTACCGCCCTGATCGAGCAGAATGTCAGTAGTGGTACCCAGATTGTCGGCGGCGCCGAGATCCAGATCAACCGTGGCATCGGACACCTCACCACCCGCACCGACGTCATACACCTCGCCCGTGGACGGATACAGCGCATTGGTCGGATCGATCGCGTGGCCCATGGCCGCGGCCTTGTCCCAGTTCTCGCCAGCGCCTCCCGTCAACGCATTGAAATCCTTGGCCAGCTTGTTGAAAGCGCCCTTATCACCGCGCGCGGCATAGACTTCCAGCAGCTTCAACTGCACGTCCTGACGCTGCGGATCCCTGCTCATGGCCTCCTTGAGGATTTCCTCTGCTTGAGTATCGCGGCCATGATCGATATACACCTGTGCTTCTTCTATCGGATCCACCATGTCCGTCACGTTGGACACCGTGGGTGTTACGGCAGCAGCAGCAGCAACGGCAGCCGTAGCCACGCCCGCAGCAGCAGCCGTATCCACGTTTCCGGTAAACGGTTCCGCCCTGGCCATTGCCGGTTCGTCGTCAACGACCTCTTCGTCCTTCTTGCGGCGGCGCACCGCCCACAGCCCGGCCAGACCCGCAAGCACCGCGGCTCCACCGCCGATCGGCACAATGTTATCCATCACTGTATCCATGATGCCCGGCGCAGGAGGAGGCGGCGGCGGTGTAACGGCTTTGGCGGGGGCCTTCTTGGGCTCCGGCGGCACTGCCTTGGGTGCGGGTGCCGGGTCGGTTTTAGGTGCTTCCGCAACGGGTTTTTCCGCAGGCGCAGGCGCCTCCGGTGCTTTGGCCTCGGGCTTGGGCGCTTCAGGCGCCTTGGCTTCGGGTTTCGGCGCTTCCGGCGCTTTAGCCTCGGGCTTCGGTGCTTCGGGCGCCTTAGCGTCGGGCTTGGGCGGCGCTTTGGCGTCTGCCTTGGGATCGCCTTTGCCCGCCTGCTGCGCGGCAGCCATGGTCGGGCTCTTCACCTCGGCCAGCTTCTGCATATCCTTTATGGTTTTTTCCAGTATCGCGACGCGCTCTTTGGATTCGGCGAGCGCCTTGTCGCGCGCGGCGAGGTCTTCTTGCAGCGCCCGCACGCGATCAGCCGCGGCCTTGCCATCACCGCCCTTGCCCGCGGCGCCTTCACCTTTGGAAAGCACAACAACGTCTTTAGAACCGGACGGGGCAGCCTTATCTTCCACGCGCGCGGTGATTTTGCCTTTGGTAGCCGGCGCAGTCGCCGCCACCGCAGGCGCAGTATCCGCTACCTTCGCGCGATAGGCGTTCCAGTTGGTCGCGTGCACACGCACTTCCTGCGAAGCCTCGCCCGGGGCCATGCCCGCGAGCTGGTCGCGTTCAGGCACTTTGAGGATTTTTCCGGCCTTCACTAGGTTGATGTTGTTGTTGATAAAGGCATCGGGATTGGCACGCAGCAAGCCGATCATCATCTGATCAAGCGAAATACCTTCGGGTCTCATGCCTGCGGCAATCTGGCCGAGCGTATCGCCCTGCTTCACCGCATACTCGCTACCAGTGATCGGACGCGACGCCATGGGCGCGGCAGCGACAGGAGCCGGCGCGGCCGCGGGTTTCGCTGCGGGTGCCATGGCGGGCGCAGCCACAGCCGCCGGCGCGGGGGTTGCCACGGCGGCAGGCGGTTTCATCGCCGGCGCCGCTTGCGCCAGGGGGGCAGCGACTACGGGCGCGGTCACCGCGGGTGCGGGCGTGTCCATCCCGGGCGGATCCAGCAGCGCGGAATATTCACGCACTATTTTGCCACCCTGCCAAGCCAATTCCACAAGCATGTCGAGAAACGGTTCAGCGACGGGCCTGGTCGATGTCGCGCGTATGAACGGCCTGCCATCCGGACCGCGCTCGACCACAAGCCGCATGCCATTCAGCACCGGGTTGTATTGCAGGTTGGCGACGCGGTAAGCATCCGGCGCGGCAAGCCGCGCCGTCAGTGTCGCAAGTTCTTCTTTCGACACGTTGACCAGTTCGATCTCAGCCAAAAACGGCTGGCCGAGCTGCGACAACACGTTCATTCTCCCCAACCCGGCTGCATCGACGATCCCCACATAGGGCATCGAAACGATCAGGCCTGCGGCCACCCATTTTTTGAGTTTGAATTCCCGCACAGCGCCACCTCTGAATTTCTAGGATATTTTTGGAATTATTAAATTAACATCAATCAGTTAGCGTTTCAAGCTAAGGTTTTCGATGAATATAGCGTTCTAACAGCACTACCTTTACTGCATTTTCGGTTTTCAGGTTCACGCAACCACTATCCATTGTGGATTGGATTACGGTAACGTATTCAACAGACTATGTGTATTTGTGAACAAAAAACAACAATCAGGACGCCTTAGCCACCACTCTTGTATCACAAGTATTTGTTTCATTTGATATTTTACTTTTGTCGGCACCCAGCACGATGCGCAGCATGCGGCGAAGCGGTTCCGCTGCACCCCATAGCAGTTGGTCAGCCACGGTAAACGCCGACAAATACTCGCCGCCCATCGCCAGTTTGCGCAGCCGTCCGACCGGTATATGTAAACGGCCGGTCACGGCAGCAGGGGTCAATTGCCGCTCGCTTGCCTCGCGCTCGTTGGGCACTACCCGCACCCATTCGTTCGCCGAGGCGAGAATGCGCGCAATTTCCTCCAGCGGCAAATCACGCTTCAGTTTGATGGTCAGCGCCTGGCTGTGGCAGCGCATTGCGCCCACGCGCACGCACAGGCTTTCGATGGGCGTTACCGCTTTGCCGAACGCGTCGCCACGACCGAGGATTTTGTTGGTCTCGGCACCGCCTTTCCACTCTTCAAGCGACATGCCGGTTTTCATGTCCTGATCGATCCACGGGATCAGATTGCCGGCCAGAGGTACGCCACGGAAGTTTTCCATCGGCAGCGAGCCGTCGGTCTGCTTGCCCAGCACCTTGCGGTCAATGTCGAGGATCGATGACGCCGGATCCGCGAGCAAGTCCTGCACCGCGCCATGCACCAGCCCGAACTGCGTCAGCATTTCCCGCATGTGCTGTGCACCACCACCGGAGGCCGCCTGATACGTCATGCAGGTCATCCACTCCACCAGATCATGCTGAAACAATCCGTGCAGTCCCATCAGCATGCAGCTCACCGTGCAATTGCCGCCGATATAGTTTTTGATACCCTTGGCCATCGCCGCCTTGATCACCGACAGGTTCACCGGATCAAGAATAATCACCGCGTCATCTTTCATGCGCAGCGTTTTGGCGGCATCAATCCAATAGCCGTTCCAGCCAGCCGCGCGCAGCCGCGGATAAATTTCGCTGGTGTAATCGCTGCCCTGACAGGAAATCAGGATGTCCATTGCCTTCAAATCGGCAACGCTTTTCGCGTCCTTGACCGTGCCAACCGGCTTGCCGATGTCCGGCCCTTTACCGCCCGCCCGTGAAGTCGAAAAGAAAGCAGGATCGATCAAATCAAAATCGCGCTCGTCGCGCATGCGTTGCACGAGCACTGAGCCCACCATCCCGCGCCAGCCGATTAAGCCTACCTTATTCATAAAAATACCAATTAAAACAATTAGTTAACTAGAGAGCCGCCACCACCGCATCACCCATTTCCTGCGTGCCCACTTTTTTCGTGCCGTCCTCGTAAATATCCGCCGTGCGCAGCCCTTGCGCAAGCACGTATTTCACCGCGGCTTCTATACGATACGCCCATTCATCCATATTGAACGTATAACGCAGCATCATGGCTGACGACAATATCGTTGCCAGCGGATTGGCGATGTTCTTGCCTGCGATATCCGGCGCCGAACCGTGGCTCGGCTCATACAACCCCTTACTGCTGGCGTCGAGCGAAGCCGAGGGCAACATGCCGATCGAGCCGGTGAGCATCGAAGCCTCGTCCGACAGAATATCGCCGAACATGTTGCCGGTGACAATCACGTCGAACTGCTTGGGGCTGCGCACCAGTTGCATGGCCGCGTTATCCACGTACATATGCGACAGCGCCACCTGCGGATATTTCTTTGCCACGTCGTTGACGATCTCGCGCCAAAAGCGGCTGGTTTCGAGCACGTTTTCCTTATCCACCGAACACAGCTTTTTGCCACGCTTTAACGCCGTCTGAAAGCCAACCTCGGCGATGCGGCGGATTTCCGGCTCGGAGTACAGCATCATGTCGTAGCCTTCACGCTCGCCGCGCGCATTGTCGCGGCGTCCACGCGGCTCGCCGAAATAAATATCACCGGTGAGCTCGCGGATAATCATGATGTCCAGCCCCGACACCACCTCGGGTTTCAACGACGACGCACCCACCAATTCGGGATACATGATCGCCGGACGCAGATTGGCGAACAAACCCAATTCCTTGCGGATGCGCAAAATGCCCTGCTCCGGACGCTGCGCGCGCGGCAACGCATCGTATTTTGGTCCACCGACCGCGCCGCACAGTACGGCGTCGGCTTCCTTCGCGAGCTTCAATGATGCTGCGGGCAGCGGATCACCCGACGCGTCAAAGCCAGCGCCGCCAAACGGCGCTTCTCCCATCTCAAGCTTCAACCCGTCCTTGGCCAGCGCGCGCAAGACTTTCGTCGCTTGAGCAACGATTTCCGGGCCAATACCGTCACCGGCTAAGACTGCGATTTTCATTGGCAAATCCGTGAAGGAGTGAAGACGTGAATGGGGTGCCCCTTTCACTCCTTCACAACTTCACAATCGTTAAAAAAGCCAGGGCTGCGCCACCTTATGTTTCGCCTCGAACGCGCGAATCTTGTCCGCATGCGCCAGCGTGAGCCCGATATCATCCAGCCCGTTCATGATGCAATGCTTGCGGAACGGATCAATCTCGAACTTGAAGCTTTGCCCGCCAGGCGTGCTCACGGTCTGCTGTTCCAGATCGACCGCCAACCGGTAACCTTCATTGGACGCCGTTTCCTTGAACAACTGATCGACGATTTTCGCGTCGAATTTAATCAGCAACAAACCGTTCTTCAATGAATTATTGAAGAAAATATCCGCGAAGCTCGGCGCGATCACCGCCTGAAAACCGAACTGCTGCAACGCCCACGGCGCGTGCTCGCGTGACGAACCGCAGCCGAAATTCTCGCGCGCCAGCAGCACAGTCGCGCCTTCAAAGCGCTTTTTGTTGAGCACAAAATCCGGATTCAGCGGGCGCTTGGTATCGTCCTTGCCTGGCTCGCCACGATCGAGATAGCGCCATTCGTCGAACGCATTGGGGCCGAAGCCGGTGCGCTTGATCGATTTCAAAAACTGCTTGGGGATGATGGCATCGGTATCAACGTTGGCGCGATCCAGCGGTGCCACCAGCCCTTCCTTACGGATAAATTTTTCCATGTTATCTATCGGACTTCCGTTGTATCGCTTCGCCCGCTTTTTCCATGTCCTTGCCAAAGCCGTGCATGGTATTGCAACCCGCCAGAACTACCGCCCACCACGCAATGAGTATCACCGCAATTTTCCTCATGATCGCCTCCATCACTTGAAACTGCGCACATCAACGAAATGCCCGGCTATCGCGGCCGCTGCCGCCATTGCCGGACTCACCAAATGTGTTCTGCCACCCGCACCCTGCCGTCCTTCGAAATTGCGGTTCGAAGTCGATGCACAACGTTCGCCCGGCGACAATTGATCGTCATTCATGCCCAGGCACATCGAGCAGCCCGGTTCGCGCCACTCGAAACCTGCTTCAGTGAAAATCTTGTCCAGGCCTTCCTGTTCCGCCTGCGATTTCACCAGACCCGAACCCGGCACCACCATCGCCAGCTTTACATTGCCCGCCACTTTTTTGCCTTTGGCCACTTGCGCAGCAGCACGCAGATCCTCGATGCGCGAATTGGTGCAGGCGCCGATAAACACCTTATCGATGGCAATTTCGGTGATGGGCGTATTCGCCTTCAAGTTCATATACTTGAGCGCACGCTCCATCCACTCGCGCTGCACTTTGTCTTTTTCCTGCGCGGGGTCAGGCACGTTGCCGCCTACCGTCGTCACCATCTGCGGATTAGTACCCCAGGTCACCTGTGGCTGAATTTCGGCGGCATCCAGCGTCACCACGGTGTCGAAATGCGCGCCGTCGTCGCTCTTCAGCGTACGCCAGTAGGTTGCAGCTTTTTCCCATAGTGCGCCGGTGGGCGAGAACATGCGTCCCTTCAGATACTCGATGGTTTTTTCGTCGCACGCCACCATGCCGGTGCGCGCGCCGGCTTCTATCGCCATATTGCACAGGGTCATGCGGCCTTCCATCGTCAGGTCGCGTATCGCGCTGCCGGTGAATTCAATCGCGTGCCCGGTGCCGCCAGCGGTGCCGATCTTGCCGATCACCGCCAGCGCAATGTCTTTCGCCGTAACACCCAGACCGAGTTTGCCCTCGACTGCGATTTTCATGTTCTTGTATTTCTGCATCACCATGCACTGCGTCGCAAGCACGTGCTCCACCTCGCTGGTGCCGATGCCGAACGCCAGCGCGGCAAATGCGCCGTGCGTGCTGGTGTGCGAATCGCCGCACACCACCGTCATGCCGGGCAGTGTCGCGCCGTTTTCCGGCCCGATCACATGCACGATTCCCTGGCGTTTGTCGAGAAACGGGAAATAAACCTTGGCGCCGAATTCCTTGATATTCGCGTCCAGCGTTTCCACTTGCAGACGCGACACCGGATCGGTGATGCCCTTGTCCCAATCCTTGGTCGGCGTGTTGTGATCCGCCGTTGCAACTACCGACTCCACGCGCCATTGCGGACGCTTGGCGAGTTTCAGGCCTTCATAAGCCTGCGGGCTGGTGACTTCATGCACCAGATGCCGGTCGATATAAAGCAGCGCCGTGCCGTCTTTTTCGACATGCACCACGTGGGTGTCCCAGAGTTTGTCGTATAAGGTTTTTGCCATGAGTAGTTTGACCGGAATTTCAGATGTAAGTTGCTGTAAATATGTGATTATCTCACAGGAGCCGGCGCTCTAACCAGCGTGTGTCATTGCGCGCTCCACTAGGCCTCGCTCAAATGTAATTTCCACCACAAAATCAACAACCCGGCGAGCGCCGCGCACGACGACAGCGTAAATGTCCACGTCGGCCCCAGCCCCGCCCATGCATAACCGCTGGCAAATCCGCCGAGCGCGCCGCCCACGCCAAACGCAAAACTGCCATACAGCGCCTGCCCGCGCGCCTGATGCCGTCCGCGAAACAATTTATGAATCACGCCAATGGCTGCTGCGTGAAACGAACCAAACGTCGCCGCGTGCAAGGCCTGCGCCAGCACCAGCGCCATAAAGTTATCGATCAACCAACCGATCAGCAGAAACCGCAACACGGCACACGCAAAACTCGCGAGCAAAATTTGCCTCAGTGTGAACGCCCGATACAAATGCGGCATCCACACAAAAATGCCGATCTCACAAATCACCCCCAGCGCCCACAGCCAGCCTGCCATCGACTTGCTGTAGCCGTGATCCACCAGATAAATCGTGTAGAACGTGTAATACGGCCCGTGCGCCACCGCCATTAGTGCCGCCGCCGTGACTAGCGCAATCACTTCCGGGCGCTTGAGGATGTCCCAGATCGGCTGCGTGTCCGAGGCATGCAATGGCGTCTTCGCGTCCGGCACAGCCCAGCACAATGCCAGCATGCACAGCATCAACGTCAACACTATCGACAGCACCGCCTGCGGCGGCCGGTGATCGAGCAGATAACCCACGCCGATCACCGCGACAATAAAACCAACCGAGCCCCAAACGCGGATGCGCCCGTAGCGCGCGGTCTCGTCGCCCAGATGCGTGAGCGTCGTCGCCTCCACCAGTGGCAGTGCTGCGCTCCAGAAAAACATTACCGCCAGCAGCACCACGAACAACCACGCGAACTGTGTGCTTGCGTATACGCCCAGCCACGCTACCGTGCCCGCCACACCCGCGAGGCGTGCAATATGCAAACCACTGGTACCGCGATCGGCCAGCCATCCCCACAAGTGCGGCGCGACGATGCGCGTGAGTTGTGGCATCGACATCAGCACGCCGATCTCTACCGCTGACATGCCGACCGCATTCAGATACAACGTGAAAAACGGCGCGAACGCGCCGAGATAGGCAAAGTAAAAAAAATAAAAACCGGCGAGACGCCGGTAGGGTAAGGCAGGCATGGCAACTGATATTTAATGAGTTACAAAATAATATAATAAAAACATATACTTACGAATAATTTTATGATTACCCCGCGCGTCAGAGCGGAGCTATTCCGCCTTGATCTTGGCGTCCCTGATAACCTTGGCGTAGCGCGGAATTTCAGCGCGTAAAAAGGCCGCAAACGCCTCCGGCGTATTCGCGCTGATATCCACACCCATCGATACCAGCCGTTCGCGAGTCTGCGATTGATTCATAACCTGCGCCGCGTCACGCTGTATGCGGCTGACTATATCCGACTGCGTGCCAGCGGGCGCGAGCAATCCATACCAGGTCGCAATGGAAAACCCCTTGAACCCGGATTCCTCGATGGTTGGAATATCAGGCATCAGCGGCGAACGGTTAGCGCTGGTGTTCGCCAGTGCGCGCAGCTTGCCGCTTTTGGCATGAGGCAGTGCCACCGGCAGGTTGCCGAACATGATCGGTATCTGGCCACCCAGCGTATCAGCGATCGCAGGGCCTTCTCCTTTGTACGGCACGTGATTCATACGGACACCAAGCAGCGTATTCAATAACTCCCCCGTCATATGCGGCGTGGAACCGATACCGCCGGAGCCGTACGTCAGCACCCCTGCGCTTTTCTTTGCATACGCGGCAAATTCGCTGAATGTGCGCACCGGAAAAGAAGGATGCACCACCATCAATAACGGCGTCGATCCCATCAATGTAATCGGCGCAAAGTCCTTCAGCGTGTCGTAGGGCGCTTTGCCATATAACGCCGGTGCAACGGCAAGCCCCGACTGGAATCCCACCATCAGCGTATAGCCGTCCGGCGCCGCTTTCGCCACAAACTCGCCCGCGATCATGCCGGTTGCGCCCGGCCGGTTTTCCACTATCGCGCTTTGCCCCCACGTCTCGCTCAGGCGCTGCGCGACCACGCGTGTGATCACGTCCGTTGCTCCGCCAGCAGAGAGGCCAATCAGGATACGCACCGGCTTGACCGGATAATTTTGCGCAGCAGTGATACCGCTGCCAGCGAGAAACACGGCCATACCCACTGCAAGACTGCACCACTGTTTCATACCGTCACTCCTCTCAACGCACGACCTGCCAAATATCTTTGCTGCCCGGCACGAGCGCATGATTCATTGACAGGGCAAACAGGGTGCTCGCAATGCAGGCAATCACACCAATCCACAACGGAAAGAAACTATATCGTGTCTTCCTCACCCAGCAACGGGAGACAGACAATCTCCCGATTCAGGCCTCGTCCGGCTCGGGATTTTCCACCGCTGCGGCAGCACGTAGTTTCGCAATAGCATCCGCCGGCGCCAGCGCCGCGACCTTCGGCGTAGCGGTAACCACACCGGCATTCTGCGCGCGATGCCGCAATGCGTGATCCATCAGCGTCAGCGCCATCATCGCCTCGCAGATCGGCGTGGCGCGTATGCCCACGCACGGATCATGGCGGCCATGGGTTTCGATGGTGACAGCGTTGCCCTGTTTGTCGATGGTGCGGCGTGTAAGGCGGATGCTGGAGGTCGGCTTCACCGCGACATTCACCACGATGTCCTGCCCGGTGGAAATGCCGCCGAGGATGCCACCGGCGTTATTACTCAGGAATCCCTGCGGGCACATTTCATCGGAATGTTCGGTGCCCTTCTGCGACACCGCCGCGAAGCCCGCGCCGATTTCCACGCCTTTCACCGCGTTGATGTTCATCATGTTGTAGGCGAGATCGGCATCAAGCTTGTCGTACACCGGCTCGCCCCAGCCCACCGGCACGCCGGAAGCGACGGTGGTGATCTGCGCACCCACCGAATCGCCGGACTTGCGCAGTTTGTCCATGAATTCTTCAAGCTGTGCCACCTGCGACGCATCCGCCACAAAGAACGGATTGTCGTACACGCCGTGCCATGACTTGAACGGAATCCTGATCGGCCCAAGCTGCGACATATAACCGCGGATCACCACGCCATATTTCTCGTGCAGCCATTTGCGCGCGATCGCGCCCGCCGCCACGCGCACCGCCGTTTCGCGCGCCGATTGCCGCCCGCCGCCGCGGTAATCACGAATGCCGTATTTCTGCCAATAGGTGTAGTCGGCGTGACCGGGGCGGAATTTATCCGCGATTTTCGAGTAATCCTTGCTCTTCGCATCGGTGTTGCGGATCAGCAAGGCGATCGGCGTGCCGGTGGTTTTTCCCTCGAACACACCGGAAAGAATTTCAACCTTGTCTTCTTCGCGGCGCTGCGTGACATGGCGCGAAGTGCCGGGCTTGCGCCGATCCAGATCGAGTTGGATGTCGGCTTCACTCAACGCCATGCCCGGCGGACAGCCATCGACCACGCAGCCGATGGCCGGACCGTGACTTTCGCCGAAGGAGGTGACACAAAAAAGTTTGCCGAGTGTGCTGCCGGACATGATCGAAAAATCCGAATGAAATCAAGCACTAGTTTAACACACGCAGCCTGGCTACCGCGTGTCTACCGTCAGGTCTTGTCGCCGCTATTGTCGTTACTTACGGACGACGTGGGCGTGGAACCTAACTGCTTCACCAAGCGCCACGCCATTACGCCCAGCACCAGCACGCCCAGGCCCAGCACACCCCACAGGCTCCAGCGTTTCCAGTCGATTTGCTCCTGCAAGCGCGCCTCGCCGCCGAGTTCCTTCTGTGGCTGCGCAGAGGTAGCCTGCACGTTGACGATGGGTTGCGTGCCGGTTTTCGCCGCGCGCACCGACGCACCCGCGTCTTCGCGATAACCCGGAATCAGCGATTCAATGGGCAGCGCTCCAGCCTGCGCGCCGCGATTGCCGTAGGCCAGCGTGAACGGCGATGTGCCGCGCGCGGCAAATACCAGTTGATGCGGCACCCAGCCTGCGTTCAACGTGGGCAGGCCGCCGCCCAGACCGCCGCCGCGCTGATCGACGCGGATCATCCACCAGCGTTCGGACGACGCGCCCACCTGAATATCGGGGCTCGCCACTTCGCCGCCCGCTTGACGCAGCCGATAGGCCACGCCACGCGCGACACTGCGCCACGGCTGTTCAACGCTGCCGCGCGCAAGCACCTCGACCTGCACGACGGTGTTCGGCTCGGGCAACTCCAGACGCAGGCGGTCTATGGGAAATTGTCCTTTTAAATCAAATATATACTCACCAGCCTTTGCATCTGCTTTTGTATTTTGTACCGCGCTGAATTTTGCCCATTCACGCGGCGCTTCGATGAATTTTTCCGCAAGTTCGCCGCTGGCCGCGGTCATTTCCGGCGCGGCATTTTTCGCGCCCGCACTTGCGTAATCACTCACCCACGCGAGCCGCAGATATTTTGCTTTTTGTTGCGGCAACTCGACACGTTTTTGCTGCAAGCGCTGGCCGCCGACTTCCAAACTCAGCAGCGGCGCACCCGATGCCAGCGTGCGCCAGTTCGCGAGATCGTCGCTCGCATCGACGCGCAGCTTGCCGGAAAAACCTTCCGTGGCTTTCCAGTCAAGGTCGAGGGCGCGCAACGCGCGATCCTGTGCACTCATGTCGATAAGATAAGCGACCGTTTCCTGCGCCGCGGCCGGTGCGCCGCTGGACTTCACATCCACACTCACCGCGCCGCTCGCGCTGCGACGCACGCTGATCGCCAGCCCGTCGATGCTCGCACCCGCCGGCGCTTTCAGCGGAAACAGCGTCAGCGGCGTGCTCAATCCTGCATCCACTTTTTCGGTACGGCGGGGACGGAACGCGTGCGGCACCACTTCCCCCGCACCGTTGAACACGCGCACGTCGCCAAGATCGCGGCGCGTCACACCCTGATAAACCGCCGGCGGCAGTGTCACGTCATACAAGGCTTCACTGCCGCTGGCTTCGATCTTCAGGCCGTAGGCATAATCCGCGGGCTTTTCGGCGGCAGAGGCAAAACTCACCATCAGAAAACCAGCAATAAGAACAGACGTTTTCATACGCCCTCCGCAGTTTTTGCTTTCGGCGGCACCGGCGCGAAGTAGCCGATCACCATGCAGAACACGCCGACGCCGATAAATGACACGATGCGTTCCACCGTACCGGTATTCGACAAATCCACCAGCGCCAGCTTGCCGATCACCACCGCCAGCAGCACCGCGCCAACAAACCACAACGCGCGCAGGCTGCGCTTGTTGGCAAAGAACATCGCGCCCAGCGCAAGCAGGCTCCAAAACAGTGAGAACGACGCCTGCACCAGCGTGGAATTCATCATCGCGTTAAAGCGGAACGGAACGCCAGCGTAGTGATGCAAGCTGCGCAACAGCACGCCATTCAGTGCGATGAACAGCACGATGCCCAGCAGCGTGAGCGCCGTTGACGTGGCGGGCAGTTTCGCCCCGGGAATCTCCATGCGCCGCACCAGCAGGTACCACGTTGCCAGCGCCAGCAGTGCGCCGAACTGCGCGAGGTCGAGCGGATTGAGCAGGGGCACATACGGCAGCGGCGATGGATTGCCGTTGCTGATGAAGTTCGCGATGACGATCCAGCCCAGCAGAAACACCGCCAGCGGCAGCGCACCGAGATACAGATATCCACGCTGGTGATCACGCACCGGCCAGCCCAGCCAGGCACCGCGCGAGGCAAACAGCGCGATCAAAGCACCTGGCACCACCGCCCATGCGATCAGCGGCCACACACGCCGGCCTTCGACATAGTGATCGATCTGCCAGCCGAATTCCCACGATGCGACGATCGCCAGCAGCCAGAAACCTGCCGCGTGCCACCAATCGGGCCACGTCGCGCGCTCGTATTCATCCGACCGGTGCATGCGCAGCACCGCAAGATGTACCGCAAAAGCGATGATCCAGCCCGTATATCCATAGTACTGGAACGGGTGGCGCACATTGTCAGTGGCAATGCCCAGCAACGTGCCCGCCATCAGCGGCAGCAGCGCCAGTGCCGCGTAACGCGCTGCGTTCCAGTGGAGACGCTTCCACAAGGCCGCAAAGGCCGCGCACGAACCGGCGAAGAAAATCAGTTCGGGATTCCACGCCGCCTTGCCGCTCACATGCCGCTCGATTTCCAGCACGCCGCCGCCCAGCCACCACAGCGCACCCCACACAAACAACGCGCGCGTCACCAGTCGTTCGTTTTCACTGACAACATCGTGCCGCCGCTCGGCGTAAAAGTTGATGAACAATGCGGCGACGCTCACCATCACACAGCCCAGGTAGCTTGCGTTCAATACCGGCAGCAAGTGTTCCGGTTCGGCAAAACGATTGAAATGTGCGAGAAACGACATTCCGGCCGCGATCTGCAGCAGCATGCCGAACGCGCGCGCCAGCACGCGGTTCTGGCGCACGCCCACCCACACAATGGCCGCGCCTTCCACTGCCCACACCGCCGAGGTCCAGCGTCCATCCAGCGCCAGCGGCACCGCCAGCGTGGCGAAACCGATGCCGAGTGCGAGGAACGATTCCACCAGCAACCGCAACGAGTCGCGTTTTTTCGCGTTGAGCAGGGTGGCCAGCATCAGATACAGCGCGGCCACCGCCAGCGCGCTCCACGCTGCGCCAAATTCCATACCTTTGACCATCGCACTCTGCATGCCAAAGGCCACCAGCGGCACACCGAAAACGATGGTGCCATCGACGTAGTGCGTGAGTTTCGGCGACTGGCGCAATGCAAACAATATTGCAATCGCCACATACATCAGAAAAAACAAAATCAGGAAAGGCTCGGTGGTGGAAAAAAACTCGGGCCGGTAGCGATCCGTCCCCCACGCCAGTCCTATCAACGCGGTAAACGCAAACCCCACCAGATTGAGTTCGCGCCACGCCTTGAACCACGCGATAAACAGAATGCCCGCATTCAGCACCGCATAAAAACTGAACAGCGCCACATGACTGCCGCCGCCGGTGGACGCCAGTATCGGCGCGAGAAAACCGCCCGCCGCACCGGTGATCGCCAGCGCTTTGGAATCCTGCACGATGGCCAGCAGCGCCGAAAAAAACGCCATGCCTGCCAGCAGAAAAAACGCCAGCTCCGGCGGCACCAGTTTGTAGAGTCGCAGCGCCGCGAACACCGTGAGATAAAGTATGCCGACACCGCCGCCCTGCAGCATCAATGCGTAGCCCACGCGCTGGTGACGCAAGCGCCAGCCCAGCACCAGCAGCGAGATGCCACCGAGCGCCACACCCGCCAGCCGCAGTTCTATCGGCACAAAGCCGTGATCGGCGGCGTACTTGAGCAGGAACGACACGCCGATAAACAGCACCAGAATCCCCACGCGCACCAGCGTGTTGCCGCCGAAAAAGAAGCTCCATAATGCAGAGGGTTCTTTCGGCTTGGCGGGTACGGCTGGCGCCCGCGCCATTGGCTTGGACAGTGCGGGCGACGCTGCGGCAGCCGCATCTACCGCAATCGCGGGTTGTTCAGATGCAACGGCAACCGCGACCGGCATCGGTACCTCCGGTAGCGGCGGCACGTCGCTCAACACGGGCGCCGCGCCTGAAACCTCACCTCCAGCGGTCTCGGCAGGCGCCGTCTTAACCACCGCACCGCTCTCCAGCGCGTACACCCGCTCGGTCAGTTTTCCCACGGTCTCTTCAAGCGCGGCGATCCGTGTATCGGCTGCGCTTTTTTTGGACTTGCCCGACAGCAGCCCGCCGACAAATGCGCCTACGACGGCGCCTATCACCGCGCCCTCGAAGCGGCCCATCGCCCCGATCACCGCGCCAACAATCATTCCGACGAACCACATGGCTATCTCTCCATGTATTTGTTTTTAAACACTACTTTTCGTCGCCGCGCAAACCGGCCACGATCTGCTGCAAGCCTTCAGGCGTGACCGCTTGCGGCGGCACCGGCACACCCACGCTCATGCCGATCTTCGCGAACAACCCGAGGCGAAACACACGCGTGACCAGCGATCCGCCCTGCCGTCCAAAAAAACTGCCCCACAACCCGCGCAGCGCAATCGGCACCACCGGCACCGGCGTGCGATCGATAATGCGCTTGATGCCGCCGCGGAAAGGATTGATTTCACCGTCACTGGTCACGCGGCCTTCGGGGAAGATGCAGATCAGATCGCCCTCGGCGAGTCCCTTGGCAATTTCGTCGTAAGCGCGCTCCAGCATCTGCGGGTCTTCCTTCGCCGGCGCGATGGGAATCGAACGCGTCGCGCGAAAAATAAAACTGAGCAGCGGCGTGTTGAAGCGCTTGTGATCCATCACATAACGCGTCGGCCGGCGGCTGCCCGCCGCAATCACCAATGCATCGATGAAAGTCGGGTGATTGGCCACCAGCATCGCGGCGCCTTCTTCGGGAATATTGTCGAGTCCCTGTTTTTCCAGCCGATACACAGAATGAATCAGCAGCCACACCAGAAAGCGCATCAGGAATTCCGGCACCAGCTTGTAGATATAAAGCGCGACCAGTGCGTTGAGCAACCCGGTAAGCAAAAACAACTGCGGAATGCTCATGCCGAAACTCAAACCGAGTATCGCCACGCCTGCCGCGGCCACCATGAACAACGCGTTCATGATGTTATTGCCCGCGATGACGCGTGCCTGATGGCTGGGATCGCTGCGGCTCTGGATCAGCGCGTACAGCGGCACGATATAAAAGCCACCGAAGATGCCGATCATCAGCAGGTCAAACAGCACGCGCCAACTGCCGGCCTGCTGCAGGAATGCCATTGCTCCCAATGGTGCCGCGTGGCTGCCCGCGGGACTCGCAAAGAAAAGATCCACCGCGAATATCGTCAGGCCTATCGAGCCGAACGGCACCAGGCCGATTTCGATCTTGTGCCCGGACAATTTTTCGCACAGCAGGGAGCCGAGACCGATGCCCACGCTGAACACCGCCAGCAGCATCGTCACCACATGCTCGCTGCCGCCAAGCACGTCCTTGGTGTAATTCGGGAACTGCGACAAAAACATCGCGCCGTAAAACCAGAACCACGAAATGCCGAGAATCGACAGAAACACCGTGCGATTGGTGCGCAGGAATTTAAGATTCGCCCACGTTTCAGTGAGCGGATTCCAGTTGATTTTCAGCTCTGGCGACGGCGCCGGTGACAGCGGCACGCTGCGGCTCACCCAGTAACCGAGCACTGCAATCACGATGGCGGTCGCCGATACCCACATCGAGCCGGAAGGTTGCATACCAATCAGCGTGCCGCCGAGTATCGTGCCAAGCAGAATGGCGATAAATGTTCCGGCATCGATCAGGCCGTTGCCACCGACGAGTTCTTCCTTCTTCAGATGCTGCGGCAGATAGGCGTATTTCACCGGACCGAACATCGTCGAATGCATGCCCATCATGAACAACGCGATCAGCAGCAACTCCAGATTGAGCCAGTAAAAACCCAGCGCGCCGACGATCATGATGACGATCTCGAAGATTTTCACCAGCCGCGTGAGCAACGCTTTTTCGTATTTGTCGGCGAGTTGCCCCGCGGTCGCCGAAAACAAAAAGAACGGCAGAATGAACAACCCGGCACACAGATTCACCAGCAGCCCCGAACTCATCGTGGTCATGCTCGCCGCCTGAAAGGTGAGCATGATCACCAGCGCGTTCTTGTACACGTTGTCGTTGAACGCGCCGAGAAACTGCACCCCGAAAAACGGCCCGAAGCGGCGCTGTTTCAGCAGGTCAAACTGGTTGGGTTGCGACATGCCCACTCCCTTGCCTATTTTTATAAGTATTTGTTTTTAATATAACTTAACGGCGGCCTCGCGCGCACGGCGCTTGCGTATCGAGCGTATCGACAACACGCCCGCGATGGCCACAAACCCGCCCAATGCCGGCGCCCACGGCGGGGTTTGCCGGTCCGTCAGCGTATCGGGTTCGATCAGTTCCCGCGGAAACGGCCGTGCATCCACCGGCACGATTTTCCATTGCGATTTGTCTTCCGGCACGCGCTTCATGTATTCATCGATCGACGCCACCGGAAACGATCCGAATGCGCGGCTCGACGGAATCTGCGGGATACGCACGAACACCAGCGCCTCAAGGTCTTCGCGCAGCAAGTTTTCCAATACGCCGGCACTCGTGCTCCCTCCCGCACTATTAATCACTCCCGCAATGCGCAATAAATCACGACCTGCCGCATCGTAAGCCACAGCAGGATACAAGCGTGTCTGCTCCTCGATGAGGTAGTCATACGCTTGCTTGCCGCTTTCGAAGCTCATGTCTGCAATCGATTTATAGGGATATGCCGCCACCGCCCTCACCACGCCAGTCGGTCCCTGCATGGGTATGTTCCAGCCCAGTGCGCGCAGCGTGTCCATGCTGATGCCGGCGCAGTTGGCGCTGGCGTGACGATACTCGAAATCGTGCCGGTAGAAGTGATGATACACACGCGAAATCGCGCCTTGATAGGCATAAGCCGCGCGGTCGTTTTTCAGCACCGCCACCAGCATATACGACGGACGGTACCACGACTGACCGCTGTTCAGATCCGTCATGTAATTGTCCATCGGCAGCATAGCGCCGGTGATGCCCTTCTCGCTGAACGAACCGAGGTTGTAGAAGTTATTCACCATCCAGTCGGCCATGTCGCTGCCTTTGCCGTGGCGCCCAGTGGCAATGGCGAAATGCCCGCCGTGCGCTTCGTCGTCATCGCCTTGAGCGCCGTTCAGCATGATGCCCATCACGGCGCGCCCCGACCAATCACGTGCGCTGCTGTCAGAGGCGCCCGAAGATTTTTCCCACAGCAGCCGCGTTTCAAAACGCTCATCCCTGGCATTGGCGTGCGTTCGCACCAGGCCGAGCAACGACTCGCCGGCTTGCAGCGGCTGCAGCTTAATCTGTTTTTCATCGATCACCCAGTCTTGCGGCCACATCGTGCGCGCAACGAAAGTATCCTGCTGCATCTCGCCGCGCATGCGCACAGGCCGCTGTAGAAAGAAAGCCTTGCTGCTGTCGTCGTAATAAGACAGATTGGTGTTGATTTTGGGCGTCACCCTGAACGGCATACTTGCACCGTCGCCCAGCGCTATGGCGTCACCGCCTGCGGAAAGCCTGGCATCCTTGGCCAGACTCGGTGCACCGATCCACAACATCTGCGGACGCGCCTGCTGTTCGTCCCCCGTTGCGCCGGCATGCCAGCGCCTGACGTCTTCCTGGGCGGCTACACCTCTGGAAAACCCGGCCATTTTGACGCCCGCCGCCGGCACCGCAACCAGATCATCGCGAAAATACCAAAGTGCCTGTTTCGGCGTCAGGCAATCGCTGCACGCGCCTTGGGTAATCCTGAAGTCCGAGCCTGGATACAAACCCAACACGGTAGCCGTCGCCGGGATTATCCTGGGCGCTGATGGCGTGGATTCCTGCCCGCGCGCGACGCCCGTGCCGATGAACAAACCCGCCACGACTGCCGCGAGTATCGCGGTGAGAATTCGTTGCAACATTATTCTTATGCCCTCCCGCCAGGCTGATGCGAAACGATACACCAAAAGGAGGCGGCTCACGGCAACCTCACAATCTGGCGTTGTGCCGCAGCGTCCGCGCGTTCCACGAAACGAATGACGGACTCCACCGTCACCGTGTGATAGCGCCCCGCCTGCATCTCGTCGTTCGAGTGATCTCCGAAATACACATTGGCCGCAAACAGCCTTGCGCCGATGCGTTCAAATGGCGCGATGCGGATTTCGGTAGGTGTGTAATCCTGCGCGCGCAACCAGCGCTGCGCCTGCGCGCGGTTGCTCACCTCGCCAGGCGGCGCCATGGCGGCAGCAAGCTGTTCAAGCACCCATTGGTTCGAATTCTGATGACGCGTCGAATACGGATGAGCAATCAGACTGTAGCTGCGCTCATGCAGGGCCAACGGCACCGGCGTCGCCGCGACTGCCAGCAGCCACGCCTGCAATGCCGGCGCAGGCGTGACAATGATGGCTTCAAACGCGAACACGTCATCGAGAAAGAAATTGCCCAGCCCTTCGTCGAATAACGACGATGTGGCTGTACCGCATTGATTGAGCATATGGGTAAGATGCCAGCGCCCCTTGGGATGGTCGCGCAGCGCCAACGCCATATGCGAGTAACGCAGGCCGTGACGCGACATGTCACGGCCAACGCGGCCGACCAGCGCCACTTCCGCATCGCTGGCATCAAGCGCCCCGCGGGTACGCAGGGCGAGTTGTAACGCTTTTTGCACGGTGACGGCATCGGGCTGGATTTCCTGACAGCTACGCCCGGCATGCGCGGGCGTGCCCATAGTCATCACAACCAGCAGCGCTGCGGAAGCGTATCGAATCGTGCGCATGTTGCGGCTCCTTAGCGGCTGTAGTTTGATTGGTGCAGCAGCGATTGACCGATCTCGTTCGGTATGAACGCAATGGCCTTGCCCGATGCCATGAGCACATAACCGACGCCGGTGGCCGACGCCTGAAGCGCGCTGCCGACCGCCACCGATGCCGCCGCGGCGCCGTTGACGAGCACCGTAGCTATCTCGCTACTGGCGTCGCCGGCGTTTTTCACCACCACCGAAACGCCGCGCGCAGATTGTTCGACGCCGACAACGATCAGTTCGCCGCCCGCCACCAGCACGCCCACGCTGCCGGAAACCACCACCCCGGAAGCGGCGGACAGATGGTCGGATGCACGCGCGCTTGCGGTGCTGTCGGCGGCGCGCGCCACGGAGATGGTGGGCGCCGACAGCACGCCTAATGAAGCGCTCAGCGCCAGCGCGATCATTTTGGATTTAAGTTTCATGTTTGCCGCTCCTTTCAGGTTTAAGTAAAAGACCAAACTGCTATCACCGATAAAACTATATAACCAATTATTTAGTTATATTGATCAAAAAAATATCAGACGTTATTGCGAATGTGGCCCAGCACGATTTCCATCGCCTCGATCAAAAAGTCTTTCGCGATCCAGAAATAAACTTCCTTGCCTTCTTTCACGCTTTCCAGCACGCCCGCCTCGCGCAGAATTTTCAAATGATGCGACACCGCCGAGCGCGACAGCGTCGCCACCTCGACTATCTGTCCGACATTCAAGCGCTCGCCCGGCTCAAACGTGAGCAGGATGCGTTGCCGGTGTTCGTCGCCCAGCGCGGTGAACACCTTGGAAATATTGCGCCACTCCTTGGGGATGGCTCGCATGTAGTCCTTATTCATAACTATATAATTAATTATATTGTTATATTTGTCAAGCAGCTATCCAAACAAAAGCGGTATTTCGTTCTGAAATATTATTAACTATTTGTTTTTATTGATTATTTATTTTATGTAGCAACGCGACACCCCAGCCCACACCAAAGCCTGTGACATCGGTTCCCACGGCGCCCAAACCGCCCTTGCAACTGTGCGCAGACAAATCGACATGTATCCACGGACGCTTGTCGGTGAAGCGCTGCAACAACCGCGCGGCGAGGATGTGATCGGCCTCGCCGTCCAATGTGCATTGCTTTACGTCAGCGATGGAGCTATCGAGCGCGGCATCGTAATCGTCATCCATCGGAAACACGCATACGCGTTCGCCCGACGTTACGCCTGCGGCGAGCGCGTCACGCGCGAGCGTTTCGTTGGCGGCGAAGATGCCGCTATAGCGCGAACCCAGCGCCACATGCATGCTGCCGGTGAGCGTGGCGAAATCCACCATCACATCGGGCTTGGTTCGTGCCGCCAGCGTCAAGGTGTCGGCAAGCACCATACGCCCTTCGGCATCGGTATGCACGATTTCAATCGTCGTGCCGTTCAACGCGGTAATGACTTCGTTTTGTTTGTAGGCGCGCGGCGACAGATGATTTTGCGCGAGCGCCATCCAGCAATCGATATTCACGGCGAGTTGCGCCCGCGTCGCCGCCAGCAGTATGCCCAGCGCCACCGCGGAACCGTTCATGTCTTCGTGCATACCCTGCATGTAGCGCGCGGGCTTAAGATTATGGCCGCCGGTGTCGAAGCAAATGCCCTTGCCCACCAGCGCCACATTCTTTTTAGCCGCGGGATGGCGGTACTGCAAATGCACGATGGCGGCGTCGCGCTCGTTGCTGCCCTGCGCCACCGCGCAAAATGCGCCGGCGCCCATTTTGCGCAGACGCTTGAAATCGTATTCTTCGCGCATCCAGCCGTATTGTTTGGCGAGCGCTTTCACGCGTTCCCGATACGCGCCCGGCGTCAGTTCGTTCGGCGGCAGCACTGTGAGTTCGCGGCACAGCACATTGCCTTCGGCCTGCGCGCGGATCGCGGCAAAACCATCCTGCGCGCGGCAGCCGTGGAGCGCGATACTGCGCAAATCATTATTTTGCTTTTTCTTTTTGCGCTCCGGCAATTTCGCGCCATTGACCCACGCGGTATATAGCGCGAGCTCTGCCGCCGCATGGCACTGCGCCGCATCGCCGAGAACAGCGATGGTGATCTCTGCTGGACTCTCGCCCAGCAACGACGACACCGCTTTGCGCATCGCCGTCTGCCGCTCGAACACCGATTGCGCGGCGTCGATCATCACCCATGCCACCAGCGCGCCGTTCGGAGCATCCACGGTGACCGGCGACGTGGCGAGATCAGTCATTTTTTTCTTGCGGCGGCCAAGCGTGGCTTCCAGCGTTGCAAGATAAGGTGTGTGCACATCGGCTTTTGCGGACTTAGGCAATACCACCAGCAGATGCCTCGCGCGCCTGGCGGCAGATGCAGATAATAGGGCGGGGTGCTGTTCCAGTTTGGCTAACATGTTGAATTTCCTTGCGAGATAGCCGGATTATAACGTCGCGGGTAGCACTTAATTTCGATTAAAATCGCTACTTCGATTTTCGACTGTGGACCATGCGCCCTTACCTCGACCTGTTACGCCACGTGCTTGACCGCGGCACGCCCAAAAGTGACCGCACCGGCACCGGTACGGTGAGCGTGTTCGGCGCACAACTGCGCTTCGATCTCAACGCCGGCTTTCCGCTGCTCACCACGAAAAAGGTGCATCTCAAGTCGATCATTCACGAACTGCTATGGTTCCTTAAAGGCGACACCAACGTCAAATATCTGAAAGACAACGGCGTTTCCATCTGGGATGAATGGGCAAAACCCGACGGCGAACTCGGTCCGGTGTACGGCTATCAGTGGCGCTCGTGGCCCGCGCCCGACGGACGCCACATCGATCAAATTACCCAGGTGATCGACATGCTGAAGAAAAACCCGGACTCGCGGCGCATGATCGTGTCGGCGTGGAACGTCGCCGATCTCGACAAGATGACACTGATGCCGTGCCACGCGTTTTTCCAGTTCTATGTCGCCGACGGCAGATTGTCGTGCCAGTTGTATCAGCGCAGCGCCGACATGTTTCTCGGCGTGCCGTTCAATATCGCGTCGTACGCGCTGCTCACGCTGATGGTGGCACAGGTGTGCGGTTTCAAGCCCGGCGATTTCGTGCATACCTTCGGCGACACGCACGTCTATCGCAACCATTTTGATCAAACACGCGAACAACTCTCGCGCACGCCGCGTGCGCTGCCGGTGATGAAGCTCAATCCGGCGGTGAAGAGCATTTTCGATTTCAAATATGACGACTTCACGCTCGAAGGCTACGATCCGCATCCGGCGATCAAAGCGCCCGTGGCGGTGTGAGGCGTGAATCGTGGGGCGTGAGGCGAAAAATCCAGCGGGCAGCGACGCGTCGCACCTCACGCCTCACGCCTCACGCGTCTCATTGATCGTCGCGATGGGAAAGAACCGCGTAATCGGCGCCAACGGTACGATTCCGTGGCGGCTGCCCAACGAACTTCAACTCTTCAAGCGCGTCACCATGGGGCATCACATCATCATGGGACGCAAGACCTGGGAATCCATCGGCCGCCTGCTGCCGGGACGCACCACGGTGATTGTCACGCGACAGAAAAACTATGCGGTTTCCGGTGCCACGATCGCAAATTCACTGGAATCCGCGCTGACCGCGTGCGGCAACGATAGCGAAGTGTTCGTGATCGGCGGCGGCGAACTGTATCGCGAGGCACTGCCCAGGGCGGACCGGCTTTATCTCACGATAGTCGATGCCACACCCGCGGGCGATATCTTAATGCCGGAATTCAATATGGCCGAGTGGCGGGAAGTGTCTTCGGAGAACCACGAGGCCGACGAAAAACACGCGCACGCTTACCGCTTCAACATCTACGACCGTGTGCGCGCGTAATACCTGAATGCCTGTCGCGCTCACTTGACAGCAACGGAACCGCTTACCGTGGCGTTGCTGAACGTCTTCAGGTCATAGGACGATATAAGTCCATTGCGCGCCGCGCCGCCGATCACGAACCCGGTCGCGGAGCCGACGCCGACGCCGCAAGGCGTGCAGCTCACCACCAGATTGGGCGTGCCCGGCGCGCTGGCGAAACTCAGCAACGTTTGCGTGCCCGGCATATTGGCCACCCAACTGCGGCCGCTGCCATCCAGCACGTTGAGCGTGTAGGCGGTAACGGTTGGAATGGCGCCGAAAGTCAGGCTGACCGACAACGATGCGGTTCCGCCAATGGCGCCCAGATTATTAATGGACTTGGTAAATCCCACGGTCGTCGAAAACGACGCTGAACCCGGCACTTGCAAGTCAGCAATCGAGGTGACGTTCGGCGTGCTCATGAAATGAAACGCCTGCACCGGAAACGCGCCCGTTTCCGGCTTGAATCCGGTACCGCCCCCATAGATGCCCCAGTTGACCGGCGTGGCGCCAATCAGCGCCGAGCCCGAGTCAATCAGCGGGGCCACGCCGCGCGCGTAACGAAACCCGCTCGCATCGGCGATGAATAAAGGATTGTTCTGACCGCCCAGCAACACCAGCGTGTTCGAATTCGGGCCTATCGCCGTTCCACCAGAGTTGGGTACGCCAAACGCGTAGAGGCCGCCTACGGCGGCGTAGCCCCGTTGCGCAACGCTGAGGTTTGACGCCGGATTGTTCAGATCAAACTCACCGCCGGAAACGATGACTGCGTAGCGCAGCAGCATGCGCACCAGGCGCGCGCGCTGCTCATCGCCGTCGATCCAGTCGCCAACGCGGTCCATGAATATCTCACGGCGCGTCGGTCCGCCATCGTCATCGCGTAATCCGCGAAGATCGGGCGGACCTATCGGCGTCGGCGCATTGCGCATGAAGCCCGGCACCGAACTCAGGCGCAGCGGCGGCTTGCCCGGTATCGCGGACGCAAAGCCGGTTTCGTTCGGCCCCAGTTCAACCGTGCCCAGCGCATTCGCAATGAACGTGGAGCCAACATTAACCTTGTTGTACGCGCCCGGCTCGCCAATCACCGGCTCGCCCGGCGCGGGCGGCGCAATGTAATGCGGCTCGTGATCGGTGCCGCGTATGCCGATGGTCGCCACCGGCGTGCGCACCAGATAATTTTCCTTGTTGCGCTTGCCGATGACGCCGGTGATGGTGCGGAATCCGCCGCGCACCAGCGACATCACGCTGCGCTCGGACCCGTCTTCCTTGCCGTTCCAGTTGAAGTTTTGCACGGTCATGCGCGTATCGGGCCGTACCGCGATAAAGCCGTCGTCGGCCATGCGTAACTGCATCGCGCCCGCTTGGCCCGTTACCAGCGTATCGCCTTCATTGACGATATCGCCTCGGGCGGCGTTGCGCGCCTTGCCGTCGGCGCCGATAATTTGCGCTTCGCCGTTGGCGAAAATCACGGTCCCTGCCTGCGCCGCATGCGCTTGTTGCATCACAGCCACCATGCATACGGCCAGCACCAAAAGGATATATCGTAAGTATATGTTATTAAACATAATTATTTAAAGTCCCGTCGCAAGGTTAGCGACGCCTCGTAGCGGCTATAACCGTTGATATCGATGTTCGATGCGTTGCGTGTGTACGTCAATTGCGGCTTGAGCAACCACGCGCGATCGATGCGCCACACCAGCCCTGCGGCTACGTCCGCCTGTTTGTCGGTGCGCTGCTGATCAAAAATAACGTTGCGCGACTGGAAGCGGCTAGTCTGATAGCCAAGGGAAGCAAACACATCGACATCAGTGCCCCAGCCTGTCTGCCCGCCGAGCCGCGCGCCCACCAGCTTGCGGTCGCCATCAATACGCTGACCGACATCGCGCTCGTAACCGGCGAACCCGCTCAACGAGACCGTGGCGCGCCGCGCCTGATCCACCACATGCGTCAGGCCGGCGCCGGCCAGCGAGAGGTGGGTATCGTTTGCCACCTGCGTGTCGTCTTTGTAGCGCACATGGTTGGCAATGCCGAACACGCTGAGCTGCGTAGTGTTACTCAGCAACCGCCGCCATTCCGCATTGAGGCCCGTGGTCTCGCGATAGTACGCCCCGTCGAGGTAGTACTGCTGATAGGCCGCGCCAGCGCGTATCAGATTTTGCGCGTCGAACGCATGTTGTATGCCGCCGCGCACATCGAACTGGTTGTAGTTAAAGGTATCCGCATGCTGATTGATACGAAATCGCGCATCCGCGCCGGCATATAGCGATGTATGGTTGTTAAGGTCATGCACGACTTCGCCGCCGCCGCCCATCGACATGAAGTTATCGGGCGTACGCTGGCTGGTCGGCGCGAGCTGCAGGCTGAATCCGAACACCGGCACGAAGATCTGCCCCTGGCTGGTGGCATTGTTGACGTTGGTGTCGCGTCCGCCGGTCAACTCCAGGTACCCCGTGGCGCGCGTCTTGCCTGCTGGTCCACCCTGGTCGATACGGGCAAGATAAGCTTCGACGGTTGCACGCGCGTTTGCAGGCGGATTCTGCGCGAGCACGAGATTGAATTCGTTGCGCGCACGCGCCGTATCCCCCAATGCGAAGTACGCGCGGCCCAGATCGAGACGCGCGCCGGCGTGATTGGGATTGACGATGAGTGCGCGTTCCAGCGCGATGGTGGCTTTGTCGGCGCGGCCCGCTTCGAGCGCGGCCACGCCCAGCAGATAATCGAAATCCAGATTGCCCGCACGCGCGTCTTCGTGCGGCTCGAGTAGCCTTAGCGCTTCAGCGGCTTTGCCTGCCCGTATCAGCGCATCGGCCTGGCCGAGATCCGGAGACAACTGTGCGTGCGCCCATGAACAGGACAATACCGCCGCCAGCACCAGAATGACTCGCCGCAACATCCCCCCCGCAGGTCAGCGCCCGACAATTGCCGAACAAAAGTGTTTCAGTCCCGCACGCAATCGACGTAATAACGCAACACGCCGCCGTTTTCTTTTACCAGCCCGTGAATGTCGGTTTCGAAGCCGGGGAATTTCTGATTGAACTCGCGCGCGAATTGCAAAAAACGCACGATAGTTGGATTGAAGCGTTCGCCCGGAATCAGTAATGGAATGCCCGGCGGATACGGTGTGAGCAGCACGCTCGTCACGCGGCCTTCAAGTTTGTCGATTTCCACGCGCTCGATTTCGCGATGCGCCATGCGTGCCCACGCCTCCGCCGGCGGCATCGCAGGCTGCATGTCCGACAGATACATCTCGGTAGTGAGGCGCGCCACGTCGTTGGCCTTATACACCTCGTGTATCTGATCGCATAGTTCGTGCAAACCGGTTTTTTCGTATTGCGTGTGCTTCGCCACGAATTCCGGCATCACGCGCCACAGCGGCTTGTTGCCCGCGTAATCATCCTTGAATTGCTGCAACTCGGTGACCAGCGTGTTCCAGCGGCCCTTGGTAATGCCGATGGTGAACATGATGAAGAACGAATACAGCCCGGTCTTCTCCACGATAATGCCGTTCTCGGCCAGGTACTTGGTCAAAACCGCCGCGGGGATGCCGGTCTTGGCAAATTTTCCGGTGACATCGAGCCCCGGCGTGATCACCGTCGATTTGATCGGGTCGAGCATGTTGAAGCCGGGCGCAAGATTACCGAATCCGTGCCAGCGCTCATTCGCGCGCAGCATCCAGTCGTCGCGGTTGCCGATGCCTTCTTCAGCGAGCCGCTCCGGCCCCCACACTTTGAACCACCAGTCCTTGCCAAATTCGGCGTCGATCTTGCGCATGGCGCGGCGGAAGTCGAGCGCTTCGAGTATCGATTCTTCCACCAGCGCGGCGCCGCCCGGCGGCTCCATCATCGCCGCCGCCACGTCGCACGAAGCGATGATCGCGTACTGCGGCGAGGTGGACGTGTGCATCAGATAGGATTCGTTGAAAGTCTTTATATCCAGCTTGCGCTTCTGGCTATCCTGCACCAGGATTTGAGACGCCTGCGACAGACCCGCCAGCAGCTTGTGCGTCGATTGCGTGGAAAACACCATCGATTCCTTGCATAGCGGACGATCGCGCCCGATCGCATGCATGCCTTTGTAGAATTCGTGAAATGTCGCATGCGGCAACCACGCTTCGTCGAAGTGCAGGGCATCGACATTACCGTCGAGCATCTCTTTCAGCGTATCGACGTTGTAGACAATGCCGTCGTAAGTGCTTTGCGTCAGCGTCAGCACACGCGGCATGGTCTTGGATTTGCTGGCGAAAGGGTGCGCCTTGATTTTCTTCTCGATGTTTTCCCACTTGAATTCTTCGAGCGGAATGGGGCCGATGATGCCGAAGTGATTGCGCGTGGGCATCAGGAACACCGGAATCGCCCCCGTCATGGTGATGGCGTGCAGGATCGACACATGGCAGTTGCGATCGACGATCACCACATCGCCAGGCGCCACCGTCGAATGCCACACGATCTTGTTCGAGGTGGACGTGCCATTGGTGACAAAAAACAAATGGTCGCAATTGAAAATCCGTGCGGCGTTTCGCTCAGACGCCGCCACCGGGCCGGAGTGATCGAGCAGCTGCCCGAGTTCATCCACCGCATTGCACACGTCGGCGCGCAGCATGTTCTCGCCGAAGAACTGGTGGAACATGTGCCCGACCGGGCTTTTCAAAAAGGCCACGCCGCCGGAATGTCCCGGACAGTGCCACGAATACGAACCGTCCTGCGCGTAATGCGTAAGCGCTCTGAAGAAAGGCGGCGCGAGACCATCGAGATAAGATCGCGTCTCACGCACAATATAGCGCGCAACGAACTCCGGCGTGTCCTCGAACATGTGAATGAAACCGTGTAACTCGCGCAGCACGTCATTCGGAATGTGGCGAGAAGTTTTGGTTTCACCATAGAGAAAAATCGGAATGTCGGCATTGCGAAAACGGATTTCCTCGACAAATCCACGCAATCCGGCAATGGTCGCGGAGGCGCCCTCGGCCGAAAACTCCTCGTCGTCCACCGACAGAATAAACGCCGACGCGCGGCTTTGCTGCTGCGCGAACGACGACAGATCGCCGTAGCTGGTAACGCCCAGCACTTCCAGGCCTTCTTCCTCGATGGCTTTCGCCAGCGCGCGGATACCGAGGCCGCTCACGTTTTCTGAACGGAAGTCCTCATCGATGATGATGACCGGGAAGCGGAACTTCATGCGTCTCTCCCTGCCGCTGGATCGCGCGGCCAGTGCGGCGGATTATACGGCGCGACAGCAGGAAAAAATGCGGTCGGATGGTCTTTTTTTGACCTGTCTTGCCGCCGCATCTCACTGCCAGATGATGCCACGCTCCTGATACTGCAGCCGGTCGCGCTCGCGCCGCAAATTCTGGTCGATGTCGGCTAGTTCATTGCGCAATCTGCGGCGCTCGTCGTCGGCCTGCGCGCCCTGCAGCCCCTGCATTTTCTGCAACCGCTGTTCGCGGCTACGGCGATTGCTCTCCAGGCTGTCGATGCGGCTGTGCGTCAGGTAAATCTCGCGACCATAGCGGTAAGGTTCAAGAAAGCCCGGCGCGAGATGCGGTGGGCATACATCGTAATAGGCCTGCCCCGCGCGCCCTGCCCGCAGACCATTGGCCGGCGTGCAGTAAAAGCCAAGACCCCGATCGTATCCAGCGAAGTAGCGTGCACGATCCACACCGATGCCGGCCTGCGCGCAGGCACGCGCATGCTCCTCGACGCGAGAACGCGGGCGTCCTTCGCCGCCATCCTTGTAGCCCACCTGCATCCAGTCAGCGCTGGCGCATTCGTCACGCGACATGGTTTCGCAGCCGCTCAGGGTAACGAGAACAGTAGGAATAAATACAAATAAAAACAAATGCTTATGGAGCATGATGCTCAAGCTTACTGATAGCGCTGCGAGCTCAGAATATTCTCGCCGATCAGGTATTCTGCACCACGATTTTCGGAAATGCCGCCGAGTGATCCTGTTGCTTCTCAGCGATTTTCACCGCCACACGGCGCGCAATTTGTTTATAGATTTGCGACGCGCGTCCGTCTGGATCGGCCACCACGGTGGGCGTGCCGGAATCGGCCTGCTCGCGAATGTGAATATCCAATGGCAGCGAACCCAGCAATTCCATATCGTAATCCTTGCCCATCTTCGCACCGCCGCCTTCGCCGAAAATGCGTTCTTCGTGGCCGCAATTCGAGCACACATGAATTGACATGTTCTCAACAATGCCGAGGATGGGAATACTCACCTTCTCGAACATCTTCAGCCCTTTGCGCGCATCGATCAGCGCGATGTCCTGCGGCGTGGTGACGATAATCGCGCCGGTCACCGGCACGCGCTGCGCCAGTGTGAGTTGAATATCGCCGGTGCCCGGTGGCAGATCGACAATCAGGTAATCCACATCGCGCCACTTGGTTTCGTTGAGCAATTGCTCCAGCGCCTGTGTCACCATCGGGCCGCGCCACACCATCGGCGTTTCAACATCGATCAAAAACCCGATCGACATCGCCTGTATGCCGTGACCTTCCATCGGCTCCAGCGATTTGTTGTCCTTGGAAACCGGTTTACCGCTAATGCCCAGCATCATCGGCTGCGACGGGCCGTAGATATCGGCATCGAGTACGCCGACCGTCGCACCCTCGGCTGCCAGCGCCAACGCGAGATTCACCGCCGTCGTGCTCTTGCCCACGCCACCCTTGCCCGACGCAACCGCGATGATGTTCTTCACACCCGGCACCAGTTTCACGCCGCGCTGCACCGCATGTTTGATAATGTTCATGGTGACGCTCACCGACACGTTGCCCATGCCCGGCAGCGTTTTCAGCCTGGCGATGATTTCGTCGCGTATCGGCGCAAGCTGGCTTTTTGCCGGATAGCCGAGCTGCACATCCAGCGTCACATTGTTGCCATCCACCTTGATGTTGCGCGCGGACTTGCTGGTGATGTAATCCTTGTGCGTATTGGGATCGACGAGCGTTTGCAGTGCGTCTTTGACCTGCTGTTCGGTGATGGCCATGTGCGTATTTTCCGGTTTGCGGTGAGCTGAACTGAGGGCGGAATTGTAATGAGAATTGCCCGTCGCGTGTGATTTACTGTAAGGGAATTACGGCGGGATTTGTTACAATTCAAGCTCTTAGCCAAGCCCGCCGCCACCCCGTCTGTATTTACCATGACCCAGCGCCGCATATTCGTCACTACCGCTCTGCCCTACGCCAACGGCGCGTTCCATATCGGGCACATCATGGAGTACATCCAGGCCGATATCTGGGTGCGCTTCCAGCGCATGCAGGGGCACGAAGTTCACTTCGTCGGTGCCGACGACGCGCACGGCGCGCCGATCATGATTGCCGCCGAAAAAGCGGGCAAGACGCCACAGGAATTTGTGGCTGACATCTCGGCAGGCCGCAAACAGTATCTCGACGGCTTTCATATCCAATTCGACAACTGGCATTCCACCGAATCGCCCGAAAACACCGAACTGTCGCAGGATATTTACCGGCGACTCACGCAAGCCGGCCTGATTTATAAAAAACCCGTTGAGCAACATTTCGATCCGGTCAAAGGCATGTTCCTTGCCGACCGTTACATCAAAGGCGAGTGCCCGAAATGCCACGCGAAGGATCAGTACGGCGACGCCTGCGAAGTATGCAGTTCGGTGTACGCGCCGACGGAATTGATCAATCCCTACTCAACGCTCTCTGGCGCGACGCCGGTGCTGAAAACGTCTGACCATTATTTCTTCAAACTCTCCGATGAAAAATGCATTGCCTACTTGAGAAAGTGGCTCGACGAACCGGGCCGCCTGCAGCCGCAAGTCGCCAACAAAGCGCGTGAATGGCTCGAAGGCAAAGATGATCAAAAGCTCGGCGATTGGGATATCTCTCGCGACGCGCCCTACTTTGGCATCCCGATTCCCGATGCGCCGGGTAAATATTTTTACGTGTGGCTGGATGCGCCGATCGGCTATCTCGCCAGTTTCAAGAACTACTGCGCGAAAGCGGGTATCGATTTCGAGAAATTCCTTGCTGATCCGCAAACAGAGCAGATTCATTTCATCGGCAAGGACATCATCTACTTCCACACGCTGTTCTGGCCGGCGATGCTGGAATTTGCTGGCAAGCCCTACAAGACGTCAAAACTTTACGTTTATGTGCACGGCTTTATTCAGTTAGGTGGGGAAAAGATGTCCAAGTCGCGCGGCACTGGCCTCAGTCCGCTGCGCTATCTGGATGTCGGCATGAATTCGGAGTGGCTGCGCTATTACATCGCGGCAAAGCTTAATGGCTCGGTTGAGGATATCGATTTCAACCCTGATGACTTTATGGCGCGGGTGAATAGCGATTTGGTTGGTAAGTATGTGAATATTGCTAGTCGAGCGGCAGGATTTATTGCAAAACAATTCGATGGCGTACTGGATTTCCCAGATGAAGCGGAATCAGTAACCGTCGAACGACTGGCGCGCCTTCAATTTGAACTCGACACAATCCGAGATTTCTATGAGCGACGGGAATTTGGACAGGCCGTTCGTCATATCATGGGCTTAGCAGATAGAGTTAACCAGTCATTCGACGCTGCAAAGCCATGGGTACTCGCAAGAGACTCATCCAAGGCAAAAGAGCTTCACGGAGTATGCTCAAGAGCAATCGAAGCGTTTCACGCATTGACAGTCAGTCTCGCACCTATTCTGCCACGGACGGCCAGCATTGCATTCCGGGATTTTCTCAAGTTTGAAGAAAAACCAATATGGAAAGCGCATAACTTCCGACAACACCGTATCGGTAGTTATCAACACTTGTCAAATCGCGTTGAGGAAAAACAACTTGATGCGTTATTTGAAATTCCAAAGGATACAAAACCAGTGACCGCATCTACACCGCACGCCACCTCTCCCTCAAAAACCGAAGCAACTGCGAGCGTCGCCAGCGCCACGCACATTTCCATCGACGACTTCGCCAAGGTCGATCTTCGCATCGCAAAAATCACCAACGCCGAACACGTCGAAGGCGCCGACAAGCTGCTGAAGCTCACGCTCGATGTCGGCGTGCTCGGCACGCGCCAGGTGTTCGCCGGTATCAAGTCGGCTTATGACCCGGCGACACTGATCGGCAAACACACTGTCGTTGTCGCCAATCTCACGCCGCGCAAGATGAAGTTCGGCCTGTCGGAAGGCATGATCCTCGCCGCGAGCGGAGATTCACCTGGGCTGTTCCTGCTCTCGCCCGACAGCGGCGCGCAGCCCGGCATGAAAGTTAAGTAACGCAAGTGAGTAACGTAAGTATTTGTTTTTATTTATTTTTAAAATTTTGCCACAATGAAAATTCACAGCGTTGAAACGATCGCCATCGATATTCCGCTGAAGCAAAATTTCGGCGGCTCGACCTACAGCGTGCTGAAACGCAGCACGGTGATCACGCGGCTGCGCACGAAAGACGGTCTTACCAGCAACGTCTACAACGGCGACAACCGCAGCCACGCCGGAGAGATTGCGCGCATGGTGCGCGACGACTTATTTCCGCTGGTGAAGGGCATGGGCATTTTCGAGTACGAGCGCATCTGGGAAAAGCTGTTCGCGCTCACTACCGCGCAGGGCGACCGCAAGATTCTGATGGAAGCCATTTCCTGCATCGATTGCGCGATCTGGGACCTGATCGGCAAGGCGCGCGGCCAAAGCGTGCGCGAATTACTTGGCGGCTATCGTGACACGCTGCCAATTATTTCCATCGGCGGTTATTACATGCCGGGCAAAAAGCTCGCCGACTTCGGCAAGGAAGTCGAGTCGTACCGCAAAGCCGGCATGGCGGGTTGCAAGTTCAAGGTCGGTGGCCTGTCACCGGAAGACGATGCCAAGCGCGTTGCGGTCGCGCGCAAGGCTGTGGGCAATGACTTCATGCTGTGCGTCGATGCCAATCGCGGCTGGAACGCGCAGGACGCAATCCGATTTGCGGGCTTGATCGAGCATCTGAACATCGCGTGGTTTGAAGAGCCCTGCCACTGGTACGACGATGCAGCGATGATGGCGCGCGTGCGGCGCGCGATTCGCATGCCGGTCACCGCCGGCCAGAGCGAAATCACTTGTCAAGGCGTGCGCCGCCTGCTGGACGCCGGTGCGGTGGACTACGTGAACTACGATGTGTCTGAAGGCGGCGGTGTCACCGACTGGCGGCGCGTGGCCGGGTTGTGCGCCACCGCCGGCGTGCAAATGGCGCATCACGAAGAATCGCAGATCGCATCGCAACTGCTGGCCGCTGTGCCACACGGCACTTACGCCGAATGCTTCGCGCATCCCGACCGTGATCCGGTGTGGCAGCATATGTGGGTGAATCGCCCGCCAGCGAAAAACGGATTATTCAAGGTATTGAACAAACCGGGCTTCGGCATCGAACTCGACGAAAAAATGGTGACACGCTACCGCGTCGCGTGACACGCAATTCGTACAATTCGTTGCACGACTGAATCAACAACAAAAGGAAAACCATCTGATGAGATCCATCGACATCCACGCCCACATCATCCCCGGTTCTCTGTGGAAGGCCGCCGACGCCGGCAAGGAATGGTTCGGCTACCGCCATGAGCCCGGCGAAGGCCTCGGCACCATCGTGGGCGGCGGCATGCGCACCAACTTTACCTCGCCGAAGGTGCGCTACACCATCGCGGAACGGCTGAAGGACATGGATGAACAGAAGGTGGATGTGCAGGTGCTGTCGACACATATGCCGTTCGTCGGCTATCACCTTGACGCCGCACAGGGGCTAGCACTCGCGCGCGACGTAAACGACGAGATCGCCGCGGCAGTGCGCCAGGAACCGAAGCGCCTTGCCGGCCTCGCCACGCTGCCCGCGCAGGACGTCAAGTCTGCCATCGACGAACTGGAGCGCTCCGTGACTAAACTCGGACTGAAGGGCGCGACGCTCGACACGCAGGTAAACGGCGATCAATGGGATGATCCGAAGTTTCTGCCGCTGTTCAAAGCCGCCGAGCAGATGGGCGCGATGCTGTTTTTCCATCCGCAGCCGCAGAACAACTTCCTCGCGCAGCGGACGAAAAAACACGGATTGTTCAACAGCCTCGGCGTCATCCTCGACGATGCGATCGTCGCCGCGATCCTGATTTGCGGTGGCGTACTCGAAGCCTGTCCGAAAGTACGCATCTGCATCGCCCATGGCGGCGGCCCGACCTGCTACGCGATGGGCCGACTCGACCGCGGCTGGCACGGACGTCCCGAGTCGCGCGCTACGCCCAAACCGCCAAGCGCGTACCAGAAACAGCTTTACTACGACACCGTCACCGGCAGCGAAGAGGCGCTGCGCTTCCTGATCGATCAGGTGGGCGCCGACCGCGTGGTACTCGGCAGCGACTGGCCGTTTGTGCCGTGGCATCCTTCGCCTTCTGCATGGGTGCAGGGCTTGAAGTCACTCACGCAGGACGAGAAAGAAAAGATTTTGTCGGGCAACCTGGAGTCGTTGCTGGGACTGTAAGCGGCTGAACCTGCCGTTCGATCCGGCGATGCGGGCAACTGTGACGATTCAATCCCTTTTCATGCTGATCGCCGTCAGTATTCCCTGCATCAATGCGAATGGCGTCGGCGGACAACCGGGCACGGCCACATCCACCGGAATCACATTCGACACGCGCCCGCGGCTGGCGTAGTTCTCGCCAAAGATGCCGCCGCAACACCCGCAGTCGCCGACCGCCACCACCAGTTTGGGATCGGGCGTGGCGTCGTAGGTGCGCTTCAGCGCCACTTCCATGTTACGCGACACCGGGCCTGTTACCAGCAGCATGTCCGCGTGGCGCGGACTGGCCACGAATTTAATGCCTAATCCTTCGAGATTGTAGTACGGACAATTCAACTGGTTGATCTCCAGTTCGCAGCCGTTGCACGAACCGGCATCAACATGGCGTATCGCCAGCGATCCGTGAAAACGTTCCAGCACCGCCGCCTGCAAACGGTCTACCGTCACGCGCAGCGCGTCATCCGGCAGCGGATAGGCTTCGGTCTTGATGCCGGTTTTGACGATCTGCTTGAATATGCGCAACACGTCAGAGGTCCTGTCCCGCGTAGCTCAGGTTAAACGACTTATTGATCAGCGGAAAATCCGGCACGATGTTGCCGAGCACCGCGTGTTCCAGCAGTGGCCAGTTGTGCCACGACGGATCGCGCGGATGCAGCCGCGCGATGCGGCCTTCGCTGCCGGTTTCCAGCGCAACAAATACGTCGCCGCGCCAGCCTTCGACCCAGCCGATGCCGAGCTTGCCCGCCGGCGGTGTCGGAACCGGCACAACAATTTCGCCCAGCGGCAGGCGATCCACGATCAGCCGCAGCAGGCGGATCGATTCATGAATTTCCGTGAAACGCACCACCACTCGCGCGGCTACGTCGCCCGCACTGTGATTCGCGATCTTCACCTCAAGTTCGCGATAAGGCGTACAGGGATGCGTCACGCGCACGTCACATGCCTGCCCGCTCGCGCGCGCGGCCTGTCCAATCAAACCCAGCCGCGCGGCGAGTTCCGGCGTCACGCATCCGCAATCGACGAAACGGTCCTGCAACCCCGCGTGTTCGTCGTAGATGCGCTGCATGCGCCGCACGGTTTCTTCAATACGCGCGCATTCGTCACGCACACGCGTAACCCCGTCGTCGGGAAAGTCCCGTGCGACGCCGCCCGGCACCATCACGTCCATCAGATAGCGATGGCCGAACAACGCTTGATTCAGCCGCAATACGTCTTCTTTCAGTATCAAGAATTGCGATAAACCGAATGCCAGCCCCGCGTCGTTGCCGAGAAAACCGAGGTCACCGAGATGATTGGCGATGCGCTCGCGCTCCAGCAGCAATGCGCGCAGCCACAGGGCACGCGGCGGCGGCGTGATGTCCGCCGCGCTTTCCACTGCCATCGCATACGCCCAGCCGAACGCCGCGGCGGAATCGCCTGACACGCGCGCCGCGAGCTTCGCGCCTTCCGCCAGCGACATCTGCTCGAAACGCTTTTCGATGCCCTTGTGCTTGTAGCCGAGGCGCTGCTCAAGGCGCAGCACGCGCTCGCCGACGATGGAAAAGCGGAAATGTCCCGGCTCTATGGTGCCCGCATGCACCGGGCCAACGGGGATTTCATGCACGCCGTCGCCGCTCACCTGCACGAACGGGTAAGCATCGGAAGGTGCTGTTACGGCTATAAATTCTTCTTTTTTAACAAATACTTGCGTATCACCCACCTCTGCCGATTTACGCAGCGGAAATTCATCTTCGCGCCACCCGGTATGGCGCAACCACTTGCGTTCATCCGCCGCACCTGTGGCGATCAACCCCAGCAGATCACGCGTTGCGCGCTGCATGCGGTTCGCTGCGGGAAACAAATCAGAAATGTCCGGATAAGCCATATCCGCCAACGGCAGCGTAATCACCGCCAGTTCCGTCCCGGCGACGAGTGCGGCATGCACGGCATAGCCGCCTGCCGTCTGCGTGTAATCGGAGCCCCACAGCGCCACCAGCCGCCCGCCGCCTACAACCGTCTGTTCGCACAGCGCGCGCCACTGCTGCGCATCCACGCGCGCATGGCGGATGCTGAAGGCAGCATGCAGCGCGTCAAATGCAATATCGGATGCATCGGTACTCATCGTTCATCCGATCAGCTTCGCCGCCGCCCGGTACCAGTCGGCAAGGTACGGCGGTATCCACAAGCCCAACATCAGCACGATGCCCAGATGCACGAACACCGGTATCAATGCCGGCGCGTGCGGCAGGCGTTTCGCGGTGGTGTCGCCGAACACCATCGCCTGCACCCGTGAAAACATCGCGGCAAACGCCACGGCCAGCGATACCAGCAAGATCGGTGTGGCCCACGGTTGTTCGCGCATGGCGGTGGTCAAAATCAGGAACTCGCTCGCGAACACGCCGAACGGCGGCATGCCGAGTATCGCCAGCGTGCCCAGCATCATGCCCCAGCCGATGGTGGGGTTGGTCACGATCAGGCCGCGTATCTGATCCATCACCTGCGTGCCGGTTTTCTGCGTGGCGTGGCCGACCGTGAAAAAGATTGCCGACTTGGTGAGGCTGTGCACTGTCATATGCAACAACGCTGCAAAAGTCGCCACCGGCCCGCCCATGCCGAAGGCGAACGTGGTGAGTCCCATGTGTTCAATCGATGAATATGCAAACATGCGCTTCACGTCTTTTTGCCGCGACAGAAAAAATGCCGCCACCACTACCGACAGAATGCCGAAACCCATCATCAGATTGCCGGCGAACGGCGTGCCGAGCGCGCCATCCACCAGCACCTTGCAGCGCACGACGGCATACAAGCCAATATTAAGCAGCAGCCCCGACAGCACGGCGGAAATCGGCGTCGGGCCTTCGGCATGCGCGTCGGGCAGCCAGTTATGCAGCGGCGCCAGTCCCACCTTGGTGCCGTAACCTACGATCAGAAATACGAACGCCAACGACAACACCGTCGGCTCAAGATCACCTTTCACCTGATTGAGATGCGTCCACAACAGCGCGTTGCCGCCGCCGCCCAGCACCTTTTCCGCTGCGAGATACAGCAATATCGTACCGAACAGCGCCTGCGCAATGCCCACACTGCACAGAATGAAATATTTCCATGCCGCTTCGATGCTGGCCGGCGTGCGGTACAGACTTACCAGCAGCACGGTAGTCAGCGTCGCGGCCTCCAGCGCCACCCACAATATGCCCATGTTATTGGTCAGCAACACCAGCAGCATGGTGAACACGAACACCTGATACATGCAGTGATACAGCCGCAAGCGGCGCGCGGTGATCCTGCCGTGCTCCTGCTCGTTCAACATGTACGGGCGGCTGAATAATGCCGTGGTAAACGCGACAAACGTGGTGAGCGCCACCAGAAACACGTTAAACGAGTCGACAAAAAAGGCGTCGTTATACGCAAGCAGCGCACCCTCGCCGATCACGCGCGCCGCCAGCAGCGTCGAAGCGGCAAAAGTCATCAGGCTTACCAGCACATTGAGGCGCGAGGCCTGCGCGCGGTCGCCATAAAGCGCGAGCACCATCGCCCCTACCAACGGCGAACCCAGCGTAAAAACGATCTCGTTCACCGCTCGGATTCCTTGAGCTTTTCCATATGCTTCAGATCGAGACTGTCGAAAGCTTCACGCACCTGGAAAAAGAAAATACCGAGTATCAGCACACCCACCATCACATCCAGCAGGATTCCCAGCTCAACCACCATTGGCATGCCGTACGTGGCGCTGGTCGCGGCGAAAAACAATCCGTTTTCCATCGCCAGAAAACCGATCACCTGCGGCAGCGCTTTGCGGCGCGTAATCATCATCAGAAACGCCAGCAGCACCACCGCAATGGCAATGCCCAGCGTGCCGCGCGTAATGGTTCCAGCGAGTTGAGAAATTGGCAGTGCGAGATTGAAGGCAAACACCACCAGTACAATGCCCGCCAGCATGGTTGCAGGTATGTTAATCAGCGTCTCGACGTCCCATGTGATGTCGAGCCGGCGGATCAGATAATGCAGAACCATCGGCAACACGATGACTTTCAGCAATATCGTGAAAAAAGCCGACACATAAAGTTCGCTGTGACCCGTATACCAGGCGACGATCACGCTGTTGATCGCCAGCACCGCGCCCTGCCACGCAAACAGATAGATCAGCGACCGTATCCGCCGTTGCGCGAGCATCGCGAATGCGATCAGCAGCAGCAGAGATGCCATCAGATTGATCAGTTGGGCGGACATCGGCATCGCAGACATGGACATCACTCAAGCGCCCAGCAGCAGTCGCGTCAGCATGCCCAGCGCCGCGAGCATGAATGCCATACCCAGAAACTCTGGCGCGCGAAATATTCGCAGCTTCGCGGATATCGTTTCAAGCAGCGCGAGCCCGGCGCCGACGATGCCAAGCTTGATGATCAGCACCACTATGGCCGTCGGCAGCGCCTGCCATGCGCCCGCCTCGGCAATGCCCCAGGGCGCGAACAACGCGATGCCTATCGCACAGTAGGTGGTAAATTTGATCGCGGTGGCCCATTCAATCAGCGCAAGATGCCGCCCGGAATATTCCAGGATCAGCGCTTCATGAATCATGGTGAGTTCCAGGTGCGTGGCGGGATTATCGATGGGAATGCGCGCGTTTTCTGCCAGTAGCACCATCACAAATGCTACCGCGGCAAACGCCAGGCTGGGATACAGCGCGAATTCCCGGTGCGCCAGCGTGTCCACAATGACGTTCAGTGAGCTCGATTGCACGATCAGCAGCGGCGTGAAAAACACCATCAGCAGCGCTGGTTCCGACAAACTCGCCACCAGCATCTCGCGCCGCGCACCAAGGCTGCCGAACGAGGTGCCGACATCCATAGCCGCCAGCGCCGAGAATACCCGCGCCAGCGCAAACACACCCACCAGCGCAATTACGTCGGCGGCCGGTGCAAACAGCAGATTGGTCTCGATGATCGGCACCACGCTCGCCGCGAGCACCATGCAGCCAAACTGGATATAGGGCGCGCTGCGAAACACCGCCGATGCGTTGTGCGCCAGCAACGCATCCTTGTCGAACAGCTTGAGCAGCACGCGGTACGGCTGCAGCAGGCCCGGCCCGCTGCGGTTCTGCAGCCATGCCCGGCACTGGCCGACCCAGCCCAGCATCAGTGGCGCGATCAGCACCACCAGCAGGGTTTGCGTAAGCTGCGACAGGAATGATGCAATCGTTGATAACATGAATATGACGATCAGCGCACGAAGAGCAGCAACGCCAGCAGCGTTGCAAAGCTGTACAGCAAATACAGGTGAATGCGCCCGTGCTGCAAGATGCCTATCCACGACGCGACACGTTCATTCGCCCGCGCGACCGGCACATAGAGCCAGTGCCACAATCGGTCTTCGATCGTATTGGCATACACCGGCGCTTTACTGAACGGATCCGGCATCTGCCGTCGCACGCTGAAAAAAGGCTCGAAGATCTGCGTAATCGGCTGGCCGAAACCCTCGGCGGTATCCTGCATGCGCGATGTCTGCTCGGGAAAGCCGCAATCCCATGCCGCGCCGCGCCGCACCCGGCCGTGATAAAACCCGCGCACCGTGAAAAACGTCACCAGCAGCGTGCCAACGATACCCAGCAGGAACAGCAGCGGTCCGTAACTCGCGCGTTCCGCCGCCACTGGCGCAAACAGCAGCCAACTGTTGCCGGAAATCGCCGCGCTCAAGGTGAAATTCACCAGCGACAAGGTCACATGATCCAGCAGCAGTACGATCGCCATCGGAAACAGTCCAAGCGCGATACAGCCCGCAGCAAACCAAGCCATTCCAATACGCTCCCATATGCCCGCATCGCGCGCGCTGCTCAATTTTTCTTCGCGCTGCTGACCCAGAAAGATCACGCCGTAGAATTTGACCATCACGTATCCCGACAGTGCGGCGGCCAATACCAGCGCGGCAGAACCGAGCGGCACCAGCATATTGAGGTACGGGTTGGGCAATCCGGGCGAAAACAAAAAGGCCTGTAACAACAGCCATTCCGAGACAAATCCATTCAGCGGCGGCAATCCCGCGATAGCCAGCGCGCCCACCAGCGACAACCCGGCAACCCATGGCATGTTGCGGATCAACCCGCCGAGCTTCCCCAGGTTGCGCTCTTGCGTGGAATGCAGCACCGAGCCGGTGCCTAAAAACAGCAGGCTCTTGAAAAACGCATGATTGAGGCAATGATACAGCGTCGCTACCAGCGCGAGCGCCGCGAGATGCGGATTGCTGTAGGCGTGAAAAATAATGGCAAGCCCGATGCCCGCGACGATGATGCCGATGTTTTCGATGGACGAGTAGGCGAGCAGGCGCTTCATGTCGCTTTGCACGGCGGCGAACATCACGCCAAACAGCGCGGTCATCAACCCCAGCACCAGCGCCACCACGCCCCACCACCAGATTTGTATGGGTAGCAGATCGAACGTCACACGCAGCAACCCATAGATCGCGGTCTTCAGCATCACACCGCTCATCAGCGCCGACACCGGCGAGGGTGCCGCAGGATGCGCCTCGGGCAACCACACGTGCAAGGGCAGCAGTCCCGCTTTGGCGCCAAAGCCAAACAGTGCGAGCAGGAACGCAGTGCTTGCCCAGAATACCGACAGTTCACTGGAACGCAACGCATCAAACGTGTACTGCCCGGCGCCACCGTGCATCACGCCGAAACACAGCAACAGGGCAATCGCGCCGATGTGAGCAATCAACAGATAAAGAAATCCGGCGCGGCGGATTTCAGCGATCTTGTGACTGGTGGTAACCAGAAAATAGGACGACAGCGCCATGGTTTCCCACGCCACCATGAAAAGATAGGCATCGTCCGCCAGCATTACCATCACCATGCTGGCTAGAAATACGTGATATTGCAGGCACAAAAGACCGGGCACAGTGCCTTCGCCGCGGCGGAAATATCCCGCCGAAAACAACGATACGCCCAGCGCAACAGCGCCAACCAGCGCCACGAAAAACGCAGACAGCGCATCCAGCCGCACATGGAAAGGCAAGTCCGGCAGGCCCAGCGGCAGCACCAGGGTAACCGCATCGATGCGTATGGAAAACACTGCCGCGAGCACCAGCAACGCGCCACCGATCGCGCCTATCGGAAACAGCACACGGCTCACAAAGCGCAGGCTGGTGGGGCGCAACAGGCCGGCTACACCGATCAGCAGCCAAAGCAGCACGACGCCCAGTATCAGGTCCAGAGGTGCAGCATCAAACGGATACACTGTGGTTGTCGCGGCTAGAGTGGGGCCCGGTACTGGTTCAACCGCACCGGGTAAGGGCGCATTGTAGTCTGTTTGCGGCGACCGAGAAAAGCCGCGGCAGAGGCCTGGATCAACTACGCAATCTCACCTACTGCTATGGCCGCAAATACGCATAACCCTCGCGCTGTTGCAGCCGCGTGATCTCCGCAACCCCGGAAGGCACGAACGTCACTTCCGGGATGAACCCTTTGCGTTCGAGCTTGCGGTTTCTCAGCGTGATCTCGCACACATCGAATTTCACGCCACGCGCCTTGAGTTCCTCCACGGGAATATGGTACGGATTGCCATTAACGTCTTTTTTGCCGTCCATCAAAAAATCCACACCCATCGCGTGCGTCACAACCACGATTTTCACTTTCGGATTCACTTCAAGGTGATTGTTGATATTGCGCATCGCTGCCGTGGCGTTGGCGGCATCATTCACGTGATAGACGACCTTGTCTTCCTGCGCCTGCGCTGCTCCCGCAAGCGCAAGAACACCGGCCATACCCGCCAGCAGCATTTTCAGAAATCCGATTTTCATACGCATCTCCATCGAAATTTGTAGAATACCCGCACACCTTACGGCACACCGGCTTGAAGCGCAATCGTTCGCATGCAAACCAGACACCTCGTCATCACCGGCCGCGTGCAAGGCGTGGGATTCCGCTACTACATGGAATATAAGGCGCGGCAATTCCACGTCACCGGCTGGGTGCGCAACCGCCGCGACGGCAGCGTCGAAGCCATGATTCAGGGCACGCCGGAAAACGTTGCGGCGATGATCGTGCGCGCGCATCGCGGACCGCCCAAGGCATCGGTTGACGCGGTGGGCGTGAGCGAAGGCTCGGGAGAATTTTCGAAATTCGTCGCCCGCCCCACCGCATAACGCGTCAGCTTTGTGCGCCTGCGCAGCTACGCTCTCGCCGATGCTTGTTTCTGGATTTCAGCCGCGCGCGCGCGATGCTTCGCCGCCTCCTCCTTGCGCCCCAGCGCCTCGCAAACCTCGGCCAGATTATTCAAGGTATGCGCGACGCTCTGATTCATCGGCCCCAGGGTTTTTTCTTTCATCGCCAGCGCCCGGCGCAGATACAGTTCAGCCTCCTTGTAGCGCGCCTGCAACTGCAGATTGGCGCCCAGGTTATTCAGCGCGCTGGCGGTCTTCGGATCATCGCCATGCACTTTCTCGAAAATCGGCAGCACCGTTCGCTGCAATTTCTCGGCTTCGGCATACTTTTTTTGCGCCTGCACCACGTCGGCAAGGTTAAGCATGGTGAGCGCGGTGGAAGGATGCGCCGCGCCGAGCGCTTTTTCGCGTATCGCCAGCGCCCGCCAATAGTGCTTTTCGGATTCCTCGAAACGTTTCTGGAAACGCAGCACCAGTGCCAGATTGCCCAGACTGGCCGCGGTGTTTTGATGCGCGCTGCCAAAGGTTTTTTCAGCCTCTGCGATGGCATTGCGCGCGAGTTGTTCGGCCTGCTTCAGCGCGCCGCCCATCAGGTGCGGCATCACCTGATCGTTGAGCGCTTTCCACTCGTTCTCGCCGGCGCTTGCGGCCGTACTGAGCAGCATGCTCCAGGATAAAATAAATACCTTTAAAAACAAATACTTATTGATGTCCATTGGAATAGATCAAGCGCACGTTCTCGGGCTTCAGCCACTCACCGAGCGACGCGATCAACTCGTCGCGCGGATGCACTTTCCAGTCCTCACCAAGGCTGATTTCACAGCGTGCATCCCCGCTGCAGTACTCGATGGCGACCGGACACGGGCCGTTCAGATGCGGCGTCAGCAGCGCGCGCAGCTTGTCGCCCGACGACTGGCCGTTGCAGCTGATCCTGAGTACGCGCGCAAATTGTTCGCGCGCCTTTTGCAGGTCGAACAGTTTCTCCGCAGAAATGCGCAGGCTTTGTGAAAATTCATCGAAAGTCACCTTGCCTTCGACCACCAGCAATTGGTCTTCTTTTAGCCAGTGGCGATGCTGCTCGAATAATTCATTGAACACCGTGAGCTCGAGGCGCGCGTAGCTGTCATCCAGCACCAGCACCGCCATGCGTCCGCGTCGTGTCATCTGGATGCGCTGGCTCACGATAATGCCCGACAGCATCACCGGATGCGGCTGGGGGCTGACCTGATCAAGACGCGTCGGCGCGAAACCCCGCAGTTCCCCTTCGTAGCTGCGGAAAGGATGTCCCGAAAAATAAAATCCCAGCGCAGCTTTTTCCTGTTTCAGCCGTTCAAGATCGTTCCAGCACGGCACGGCAGCCAGATGCACGGTCGGCCGATGATCTTCGACGTCGCCGAACAGATTGGTCTGGTTTGCGCTGCGGCTCGCCTGCTCCGCGCTTTCCAGCGCCATGCCTACCGACGCCAGCAACGCCGCGCGGTTGCCATCCACGCTGTCGAATGCCCCGGCACGCACCAGCGACTCAACCACCCGCCGGTTGACGACGCGCTTGTCGACGCGGTGACAAAAATCAAACAGGTCCCGGTACGGGCCGCCGCCCTCGCGCACCTCAATGAGGTGATTGATTGCGCCTTCGCCGGTGCCCTTGACTGCACCGAGTCCGTAACGGATGCGCTTTCTGTCCACGGGCGCAAAGCGATAACCACCGCTGTTGACATCCGGCGCGAGAATTTCCATGCCGTTGGCCAGCGCATCTTCGTGAAACTGCTGCACCTTGTCGGTGTCGTTCATCACCGCCGACAAGTTGGCCGCCATGAACGCCGCCGCGTGATGCGCCTTCAGATACGCGGTCTGATAAGCGACCAGCGCATAGGCCGCCGCATGCGACTTGTTGAAACCGTAGCCGGCAAACTTCTCCATCAAGTCAAAAAGCTCGTCCGCTTTGCGCGGCGACAAGCCGTTCTTCGCCGCGCCCTCGGCGAAGATACTGCGCTGCTCGGCCATTTCTTCGGGCATCTTCTTGCCCATCGCGCGCCGCAGCAGATCGGCGCCGCCGAGACTATAGCCGCCGATGATCTGCGCCATCTGCATCACCTGCTCCTGATAAATCATGATGCCGTAGGACTCAGCGAGGATGTCTTTGACGCGCGGGTCGGGATATTCGAAGCGCTTGCCATGTTTACGGTCGCAGAACTCGGGTATCAGTTCCATCGGGCCGGGGCGATACAGCGACACCAGGGCGATAATGTCGCCGAAGCGGTCGGGGCGCGCGCGCTTCAAAAGATCGCGCATGCCGCGCGATTCAAACTGGAATATCGCCGTGGTGTTGGCCGTGGCGAAAATCCTGTACGAAGCCGCATCGTCCAGCGGCAGTTCATGCAGCGCCAGTTTCGAATCGGGATCAAGCTGCTTGACGTAACGCACTGCCCAATCGAGTACCGTCAGCGTCGTCAAACCCAAAAAGTCGAACTTCACCAGTCCGATGGCTTCGACGTCGTCCTTGTCAAATTGGCTGACAGCAGAGTCCGATGCATCGGCCACATACAATGGGCAAAAATCGGTCAGCTTGCCCGGCGCAATCAGCACGCCGCCTGCATGCATGCCGACGTTGCGCGTAAGACCTTCGACTTTTTCGGCGAGCGCCAGCAGTTCCGCCACTTCTTCTTCGTTTTTTTCGCGTTCTTTCAGTTGCGGTTCCATCTCGCGCGCCAGCGCGAGTGTGATCAGTTTGCCGGGCTGAAACGGAATCAGTTTCGCCAGTTGATCGCAGAAGTTGTACGGCATTTCGAGCACACGCCCCACATCGCGCACCACCGCCTTGGCCGCCATCGTTCCAAACGTCACGATCTGCGACACGCTGTCCGCGCCGTAGCGCTGCTTGACGTAATCGATCACGCGATCGCGCCCGTCCTGGCAAAAGTCGATATCGAAGTCGGGCATCGACACACGTTCGGGATTCAAAAACCGCTCGAACAGCAGGTTGTAGCGCAGCGGGTCAAGGTCGGTAATGCCCAGACTGTACGCCACCAGGGAACCCGCACCCGAACCGCGCCCCGGCCCCACCGGCACGCCGTTGTTCTTGGCCCAATTGATAAAATCAGCCACGATCAGAAAATAGCCAGGAAATCCCATTTGCAAAATCGTTTTGATCTCGAACGCCAACCGCTCGATGTAACGCGGCCGCTCGCGTTCGCGTGCTTCTGCGTCCGGATACAACACTTGCATGCGCTGGTTGAGACCCTCCTGCGCGCGCAGTTTCAGGTAATCATCGAGGCTTTCCTGGTTCGGCGTGGGAAACAGCGGCAGTTTGCTTTTACCCAGTTCCAGCACCAGATTGCAGCGCTTGGCGATTTCCACGCTGTTGGCAAGGGCTTCCGGCAGGTCTTTGAAAATATTGAATATTTCTTCCTGCGTCAAAAAGTACTGCTGCTCGGAATAAAGCTTCGGCCGGCGCTGATCCGACAGCATGTAACCCTCGGAAATGCACACACGCGCTTCGTGGGCCCGAAAATCATCGGCGCGCAAAAACTGCACCGGATGTGTCGCTACTACCGGCAATTTCACTTGCGCCGCCAACTTCAGCGTACGCTGCACGCAGGTTTCGACCGGCACCACCGCCGCACCCGCTGTCATCGCGCCCTCCCCCGGACGCTGCACTTCCATGTAAAAACGGCCGGGAAAAAGTTTTTCCCATGCGCGCGCGAGTCTGGCAGCGGCCTCGCTGCTGTCCGCGATCAGCGCTTGGCCGATATCGCCGTGGTGCGCACCGGATAACGCAATCAAGCCCCCGGTGCCCGACTCCATGAACCAGTCGCGCAGGATTTCCGCGCGGCCGCGATACTGGTTGGAGCGGTACGCGCGCGTCAGCAAACTGCACAGGCGCAAATAGCCCGCGTGGCTCTGTGCCAGCAGCAGCAACCGGAACGGCTTGTCGCGATCCGTTTCATTCGTCAGCCACACATCGCAGCCGATAAGCGGCTTGACGCCCGCCGCGCGCGCCGCCGTATAAAACTTGACCATGCCAAACACGTTCGACAGGTCGGTCAGCGCCAGCGCCGGCATACCGTCCGCGGCAGCCGCGGCAACAGCATCGTCGATGCGCACAATGCCGTCAACGATGGAATACTCGCTGTGCAAACGCAGGTGTACGAACTTGGGCTGCATGGCGCTATTTTAGCGGCTTGTAAGGAGTTACTGCATAATCACAGCTCAACCCGCACCCGCTTTTCCCGAAGACTCCGTCGGGTACGCGCGCTCAAAGAAAAAGCAAATGAAAACAAGCCGTTCCGAATTTCACGACATCCGCGGCATACGCCATCACGTGCGACTGTGGGGTGACACCGGCAGTCCGGCGCTTTTTTTGCTGCACGGCTGGATGGATGTTTCAGCATCGTTTCAGTTTCTGGTGGACGAATTGAAGCACGATTGGCGGGTGATCGCGCCCGACTGGCGTGGTTTTGGGCTGAGTGACTGGACGCGCGAAGGCTACTGGTTCCAGGACTACTACGCCGATCTCGACGCGCTGCTCGACCTTTATACGCCCGGGGAACCGGCGCGCATCGTCGGCCACAGCATGGGCGGCAATATTGCCTGCACCTACGCGGGCATACGCCCGGCGCGCGTGACAAAGCTGGCATCGCTCGAAGGCTTTGGCATGGGGCGCGCGCGTGCCGACATGGCGCCGGGGCGCTATCAGCGCTGGCTCGAAGAATTAAGAGCGCCGCCGTCCTTCCGCCCCTACACAACGTTCGATGCGGTTGCCGAACGCCTGATGAAGAACAACCCGCGGCTCACCCGTGACAAGGCGGATTTCCTGGCGCAGCACTGGGCGCGGCGCACGGACAGCGGCGAGATTGTGCTCAACTTCGATCCGCGCCACAAGATCGTGAACCCGATATTGAGCCGCCTTGAAGAGCTGATCGAATGCTGGAAGCACGTGACCTGCCCCACGCTATGGGTGGTGACCAACGAGATCGATCCGCGCGGCTGGCGCAAGGACACGCCCACGCAAATGGCCGAGCGCAAAAACGCATTCAGGGACTTCCGCGAAGTCACCCTCGCGGATTGCGGACACATGATGCATCACGACCAGCCGGAACGGCTGGCCGCGATCATCGAGGCATTTCTGCTGCGGGACTGAGCCGCGCACCGGGCGGGAAGCCCGGCGCGGGTGACGCGTTAATCAGTAAAGATGTTGGGATACGCAAATCCGCCGGTAATCAGCATAATGCTGACCTTGCCTATCCACGCGAGTTTCTCGGGGGCGGTCATTTCTGCAAAGGGTTTGCCGGTAAGGGATGCTGGCGCCGCGCTCCCCTGCGCAGTCGGTTGCTGGTCTTCCATGTGAATCTCCTGATTGAGAGTTTAAGAATGAATCGCCGCGCGCCGGCATTGAACGATGATCAGCAACGTACGATGCCGCGGGAGCAAGCCGCGCAACCATTCGGCAAGCAGTATTGCGCTACCCGCTTACCTCAACCTTACCGAGGCGCGCGCTCCTGGTGCTTGCGCATCTTGTCGGCATAGGCAAGATGCGTGCAGATCGCGCGTATCCCATCAATAACACGCGGCGACTGGCGCTGGATGCTGTCGGGCGCGATGTAACGCGCGGGAATGGTGCGCAGGGCCGCCAGCGGCATGCTCTCCCAGCGCGCACGAAATTCCGTCTCGCCGTTCGCGGATCCGCCTCCCAGCACCATATGAGGGCGCGCCGCCAGCACGGATTCGAACGACACGGCCGGCGTCAGCACCGGCACGTCCGCGAACACATTTTTCCCGCCGCACAGCGTAATGGCGTCGCTGATCATATGCGCGCCGTTGACGGTGAGCAGCGGCTGATGCCAGATTTCATAGAACACGCGCAGGGGTTCCTGTGCGCCGGCTTTACTTCCGTAGCGCTCGCGCAAGCCGTGCAATTCGCGCTCGAAGCCGCTCGCTGCGCGCTCACCCGCAGCGGACGCGCCGGCGAGGATCGCCACATCGCGCAACAGTCGCGGAATATCCGCGAGCCGGGATACTTCGCTCACCCAAACGGCAATGCCCAATCGCTCCAGCTTCGCGATATCACCGGCTTGATTGCCGCTCTTCCATGCGAGCACGAGATCGGGTTTCAGCGTAAGGATGCGTTCGATATCCACGCGAGCGCCGTCGCCGACACGCGGCAGGCGTTTCGCTTCGGGCGGATAGTCGCTGTATTCACTAACCGCGATCAACCGCGAGCCGGCACCCGCGGCAAACGCGATTTCGGTGAGATGCGGCGCTATGGAAACAATGCGCGCAGCGGGTGCGGCGAGACGAAATACTTTGCCGCGATCATCGTGCGCTTCCGCTGGCGCAGCGCTTGCCGAAACGCACACGCAGTACAACATTGCGATTGCGCAAGCAGCTCGCATCGATGTCGCGGCTGCGAGCCCGCGCACCATCGCGGGCAAATCAGTCGCTGGATTCCGCCTTGAGCCGCCGCGCGCGCACGCCGGCGGCCAGCCCGTCGAACATAGCACGGGTTTCGTCCCAGCTGATGCAGCCGTCGGTAATGCTCACGCCGTACGCGAGCGCTTTCCCCGGTACCAGATCCTGGCGGCCGGCTTTAAGATGGCTTTCCGCCATGATGCCGAAGATGCGGCCGTCGCCGGCCTCGATCTGGCGCGCTACGTCCTGTCCAACATCGATTTGTTTTTCCGGCTTTTTGCTGCTGTTGCCGTGGCTGAAATCGATCATGATGCGCGCAGGTATGCCCGCCTCGGCCAGCCCTTTGCCCGTGGCATCGACATCGGCCGCACTGTAGTTCGGCGCTTTGCCGCCGCGCAGAATCACGTGGCAGTCTTCGTTGCCGGAAGTGGAAACAATTGCCGAGCGGCCTTCCTTGGTCACTGACAGAAAGTGATGCGGCGCCTGCGCGGCGCGTATCGCGTCGAGGGCGATCTTGATATTGCCGTCGGTGCCGTTCTTGAAGCCCACCGGACACGACAGGCCGGAGGCCAGTTCGCGGTGAATCTGCGATTCGGTGGTGCGCGCCCCAATCGCACCCCACGCCACCAGATCGGCAATGTACTGGGGCGTGATCATGTCAAGAAACTCACAACCCACCGGCATGCCCGAGGCATTCAGTTCCAGCAGCAACTGACGCGCCACGCGAAGACCTTCGTTGATGTTGAAACTGCCGTCGAGCTTGGGATCGTTAATTAGGCCTTTCCAGCCCACCGTCGTGCGCGGCTTCTCGAAATAAACACGCATCACGATCAATAGATCGGCGCTCGCTTTATCCGCGTAATCCTTGAGCTTGCCGGCATATTCCTTGGCCGCCTTTACGTCGTGTATGGAGCACGGCCCCACGATTGCCAGCAGGCGGTCATCGGCACCGTGAATAATGCGGTGGATGGCCTGGCGTGTTTCAGCCACGGTTTTTGCCGCAGCGTCGGTGATGGCGAACTCGCCGAGCACTTTCGCAGGCGACACCAGTTCCTTGATTTCCTTGATACGCAGATCATCGGTTTGGTACGGCATGGCACTCTCAATTTACTGTAAAAACAATAGATTATAACTGATATCGCTATGCAGCATTGTTACCAAAAAAAGGCTACTGGGCGGTGCCACCCACGGTAAGTCCGTCGATACGCAACGTTGGCTGCCCCACACCCACCGGCACGCTCTGCCCCTCCTTGCCGCAGGTGCCCACGCCCGAATCGAGCGCCATGTCATTGCCGATCAACGCCACGCGCGTCAGCGCATCGGGGCCATTGCCGATCAACGTTGCGCCTTTTACCGGCGAGGTGACTTTGCCGTCTTCGATGAGATACGCCTCGGACGCCGAAAATACGAACTTGCCGCTGGTGATATCGACCTGGCCGCCACCGAAGTTCACGGCGTACAACCCGTTTTTCACCGACGCGATGATTTCCTGCGGGTCCTTATCGCCGTTCAGCATGTAAGTGTTGGTCATGCGCGGCATCGGAATATGCGCGAACGATTCGCGCCGTCCATTGCCGGTGGGCGCGACTTTCATCAAGCGCGCGTTGAGACTGTCCTGCAGATAGCCTTTCAGCACGCCGTCTTCGATCAGCACATTGCGCTGCGTCGGATTGCCTTCATCATCAATATTCAGCGAGCCGCGGCGGCGTTCGAGCGTGCCGTCGTCGACCACCGTCACGCCCGGCGAAGCCACGCGTTCGCCGATGCGCCCGCTGAACGCCGACGTGCCCTTGCGGTTGAAGTCGCCTTCGAGACCGTGGCCTATCGCCTCATGCAGCAGGATGCCGGGCCAACCAGAGCCGAGCACCACGGTCATGGTTCCTGCCGGGGCGGGTTTCGCATCAAGATTCACCAGTGCCTGATCGACAGCTTTGCGCGCGTAATCCTGAAGCACTTCATCCGTGAAGTAGGCGTAATCAAAACGCCCGCCGCCGCCCGCGCTGCCCTGCTCACGCCGGCCATCGTGCTCGACAATGACTTGCAGCGACACGCGCACCAGCGGACGCACATCGGCGGCTTGCGCGCCATCGCTGCGCGCGACCATCACCACTTCGTATTCGCCCGCGAGCCCGGCCATCACTTGTGTCACGCGCGGATCGAGGCTGCGCGCGTAGCGCTCCAATCGCTCAAGCAACGCCACTTTTTTCGGATCCTCCAGGCTCGCCAGCGGATCGTGCGGCAGATACAGATTGCGCCCCTGGTTGCGCCGCGCCACCTGCGTCGCCTGCGCGCCCTGGGATCCGCCCTGGCGCGCGATGGCGCGCGTGGCTTGCGCCGCCGCTGTGAGTGCATCAAAGCTGATGTCGTCCGAATAGGCAAACGCGGTCTTTTCGCCGCTCACCGCGCGCACGCCCAAACCCTGGTCGATGTTGAAGCTGCCGGACTTGACGATGCCTTCTTCAAGGCTCCACGACTCGCTGCGGCTGTACTGAAAATACAGATCGGCGTAATCAACCTGATGCAACATGATCTGGCCGAACACCGTGTTGAGCTTGCTGTCGTTCAACGCGTACGGCGACAGCAACGTGTCGTACGCGGTTGAAAAATTAATCGCGGGTGCTGCTGTGGCACTGGTGATAACTGACAAAATAATCCTTTAAAAACAAATAGTTACATTAAAGTCCGATGGCTGAGCGCCGGGAGATTGCGGCGCAGCCCCTGCACATGCGACAAATCGATATCGGCGATCACCACGCCCGCACCGCGCGGCAAACGATCCAGCACCACGCCCCACGGATCGATGATCATGGTATCGCCATGCGTTTCGCGGCCGTTTTCATGATGACCGCCCTGCGCAGGGGCCACCACGTACGCCAGGTTTTCGATGGCGCGCGCGCGCAACAGCGTTTCCCAATGCGCGCGGCCGGTAGTCTCGGTGAAAGCCGACGGCACGAAAATGATGTCCACCTCTTTCATCGAGCGGTACAGCTCCGGAAACCGCAGGTCGTAGCAAATCGACAGCCCCAAGCGGCCAAACGGCGACGCCAGTGTCACCGGCTGATGGCCCGGCTCGATGGTGCGCTCCTCGTGATACCGCTCTTCGCCCATCTGAAAACCAAACAGATGAATCTTGTCGTAGCGCGCGACCTGCTTGCCCGTGTGGTCGTACACCAGGCAACTGTTGCGCACGCGGTGCGGATCAGCCGACACCAGCGGCGCCGAGCCGCCAACAATCCACACGCCGTGGGTGCGTGCGGCCTCGGACAGGAACGACTGGATCGGGCCCGTGCCTTCCGTTTCGCGCACGGCGACCTTGTCGGTGTCTTTCATGCCCATCATGCAAAAGTATTCCGGCAGCGCCACCAGGTCCGCGCCCTGCGCGGCCGCCATGGCTATCAGGCGTCCGGCTTCGGCGAGATTGTCTTCGACACGCGGCGCGGAAACCATTTGCAGCGCCGCCAGGCGCGCGGCGCCGGGCGCTTTGCTACGCGCGGTTGCTGAAGCGGGCGTTGGTGAAAATCGGGAGTTCATGTGAAGATTCTCAATGTACTAAAAGTCGTCGCACGATGCGCGGCAAACACGCCTCTGCTAATCAACGTTGCGCACGGACTCCGGCCGCTGCGGCGGATTGATTTTGGTCACCACCGGATCAACCCAGTTGCCGGTAACGCTGTAATTGAATGTGACCATCTCGTCCAAGGGATCCTTGAGCAGCTTCTGCGCAATAAAGGCCGCCAGCCCGGCAATGGGCCCGCCCGCGATCGCCCCTATGATGGACACGCCGTCCGACACATGCGGATTGACTTTCACGCGCAGATCCTGCGTTTCCTTGTTGATATCCACCGAACCGCCCATCACCACGCGCGCAGATGGGCCGGTAATGCGGAAATTTTCCGTGGTAACAATGCCGCGATCTATCTTGACCGCGCCCAGCACTTCGTCAAACGCGAAGCCATCACTGAATATATCGCGAAAATCCAGCGTCAGGCGCCGCGGCAGTGACTGCAGACTCACGATACCCAGCAGTTTTGCAATGCCCGGCTCCATTTTGAGAAACTGGCCTTTCACTGCCTGCAACACGAAATTGCCCGACAGCGTCGGATAGTCGAGCTGCTGCGGTCCGCCGCTCCAACTGAGCGATCCGCCGATGGTCGCCATGCCGCGGCGCACGCCTTCCGGATAACCCAGCCGCGTCAACATTTTACCCACGTCCGTCATGTCCCAGCGCACATTGACCATAGTGCGCGGATTGGCCAGCCACGACTGCCACACGCCGTCTACAGTCAGTATGCCATCCGCGTTGGATACCCTGAGCTGCTCAATGCGCCAGTCGCGATCTTGCGGTGTTGCCTTTAACTCGAGCTTGCCCAGCATCTTGCTGCCCATCTGAAAATTTTCTGCCACGATGTCCAGCGTCGGCAGTTGTGGCGTCTCCGTGACTGCTGATTTTTCCGCGGCAGGCACAACGGCCGCAAACGGCGTGGCTGCAGGAATGATGAATTTCTTCATCCGCGCCACCAGCCGTCCTTTGCCCTGCGGGCTCCAGTCGGCGGTACCCTCGAATTCTTTCCCGCTTAATGTATAGCGCGTAGTCGCAGCATCGGGTTTCATGCTGGTGATCGCGATGTCGCTGAATTTTCGATCATAGACTTCGAGTTCGCCGAACTTCACGTCCAGCGCCGCCAGGGTGTAACTGACACCGCCGCCATCGCTGCTGGCTATCTTCAGCCAGCCGTCAAGATTTGCCGATTTGAGCGCACCGCTAATCCACACGCCATCGCGCTCCAGCTCGCCCGCCACGCCACCACCCAGGCGTACCACGCCGCGGTCGATCACCATCCGCTTGCCTTCGGTGTGGCGGCTGAATCGCGCGCTGATAAGTTCGCCATACGTCACGCCCACCACATCCCGGTCGTTGCTGACAAAGCGCCGCTCCACACGCACCGGTATGGACTCCGACACAGTTTTCACGAACGGCGCGGGCAGATTGGAGGCAATGCCCTGCAACGTCGATTCCAGCACCACGTCCACGGTTTTCTTGCGCACACTGAGCGTACCGCGCCAGTCCGCCGCACCACGCACATAAGTGAGCCACGCCGGCCCGCCTGCTCGCCGCACCGTGTCGGGATTGACGCGCCCCTGCAGGCCGATGCGGATGGTGCCGTCGCGCTGCGTACTGCCGGATACCGTCATGGGCCCGCCGAAAAACGTCGCGGTGGCAGCCGGCACATTCACACCCGCTTCGGTAAATTCGAGTCTGCCGTTGACTTGTTCGAGCGGCGGCAGCGAAGGCTCCACGATGATCCTGTTGTTGACCATCTGGAAAGCGCCGACCACGCGTGTCTTGTCGAGACTCGCCAACGGCAACTCCAGTTTCAGGTCGAGCTTGCCCGCGCCTTCAGCCTGCATGCCATCGGTGAAATGTTCGATATACCCCGCCACCGGACTGGCAGCAATGAACTTGAGAAAATCCGGCGTGGGGCCTTCCGCTTCTCCGGTAACCGTCAGCACACGTCCTGCCGGCTGCGACAGATCCGGCATTTCAGCATGCACCTTGGACAACCGCACACCGTAGATTGTGCCGTGCCGCGCGACGATGTCTATGCGCTTGCCGCGAAACGCGAGGTCGCCTTCGATGTTTTCGATGTTAGGCCAGCTTTCTCCATAGCGCAGCGCGCCGCCGGAAAGCTTGGCGGTAACGAAAAATGTGCCGCCCTTGTTGTCCGGAAACGGAAACTCACGCAGATCGCCCTTGACGCGGAAACTCACGTCGCCGGATGTTCCCGCGACGAATGCCGCCTCCATCCACGGCCGGGCGCCTTTTGCGACGGTAACCGGCAGATAGCGCATCACGCTGCGCGCATCAGCGCGCATCAGATTGCCGGTAAGATCAATGATGCCCGGCTGCTCCGGCACCGTGCGATAACTGCCGCTCAAGGTTCCCGCAAGATCGGCATTGTGGTACGACACGTTCGACAACTTCAATTCAAAACCTTTGCTGTCGCGCGCCCAGCCCGCGTGCGCGGTCAGCGTATCGAACTGCAGCACCTCCTTGAACAGATCAGGCAGATCCAGTTTCATCTCGCGCGCCGTCAGCTGCGTGGTACCGCCCTTTTCCGTTGCATCCAGATGCCCGCTGACGCCCTTTAGTCCCGGCAGCGCTCCGTAGCGATTAATTGCCAGATCCTCGAAGCGGCCGCGCGCGCTGTATTTCGCGGGGTCAGGCAATGCGCCGTCCCACTTCGCCAGCACATCAAACAATCGGCCCTGCGGCGACAGCTCTGACAGCCGCTTGCGCGTCTCGTCGTCAATCGGCAAATGATCTGCCAGCGAAATCAGCGGCGCGATATCAATGGCATTGGCCTTGATTTCACCTGCGGTCGGCTTGCCTTCCGGATTGATGGCCGCCTTGAGGGTAAAATCCATCGGCTGCAGTGTCAGGTTTCCGGAAGTGGTCAGCGCGAGCTGCGCCGTTGAAAATTCGACCGTTTTCGGCGTTTTTTTCCAGCCTAGGCGCCCGGAAAGATGCGACAGGTCGAGTTGGGGCAAGTCCTTGGCAAGCCGTGTGCGCACGTTGGACAACCGTACATCGGCGAGCAGTTCATGCACCGTCATCGCCCCGACACTTGCCCATGCGCGCACGGCGCCGGCGCCTTGCGAAAACTCGAAAGGAAAGGGTATCCATGTACGCCACGCCGCGATGTCCGCGTAATCAAGCTGCACGAAGACGCGTCCTTTCCATGCCGCAAGATCCCGCATGGACGCCCCCTCAAGGTCGCCGCGCAGATCGACCGCACTTGCCAGCTTCTCGGGCGGAATCGCCTTCAGGCCAAAACGATGGTGACGACCGCGATTGACCAGATGTGCTCGCACCTGCTGCAGCATCAATGTTGGCACGCCGCGCACCTCGTCGGTCCAGGCAATGGCCGCATTGTGTATTTCAATATCACGTTGTGCCAGCAGCCAGTCGGAAAAACCGCCCTCGCGGCTATCGCCGGACATTTCAATGCCCGCGACGGAAATGATGCCGCGCTTGTCGCGTCGGATATCCAGCGCCGGTTCATACAAATCAATGGAATGAAAGCGCGGGCTCCACGTCGGTATTGACAGCCACGACACCGTGCTATCCACGCGCTGCAATTTGAGCGCGGCACGCCCTGATTTGTCGTGCAGCACCACGGCTTCAAGCTTCAATTCGGGACGCAACCCGTCCCAGCTGGCGTCTATGCGCCCGATGGTCACGTGCTGCCCGACCGCCTTGCTCACGGATTGGGCAATCGTCCCCCGGTAACGCTCGATATTGGGCAGCACCCAATAGCGCAACGCAAGCACCGACGCGGCGGCGATCAGAACCAGGGCGAGCACAATCCACACCAGCTTGTGCCACACCCACGCCGCGACGCGCATGGTGGCACCGCCGAGTCCGCTGGAAATTGCCTTTATCGTCACGCAATGCCTGTTAAAATATGAAAATGAAACAACCACTTAGCGGGCTTTTTTCATTGTCGTCATTCTACTGTGTTTTATCAGCCCGTGGAACCCATTAACGCGTCCGCAGCCCCGGACGTGGACGCAGCGGTCGCGCGCGCGCGACAGTTCAGCCGCTACTTCGAGCGTATTCTGACGGCAGAGCCGGGGCTGCTTCACCCTATAGACCTGCTGACGCCGTTCGAGGTTGCATGCGCTACCGCAGATGATGCGGCAGCGCTCACGCGGGATGAGTTGCAGCAGATGTTGCGCCGCCTGCGCAAACAGGCAATGGCGACCCTGATCGTGCGCGATATGGCCGGTTGGGCGGACCTTGCGGAAGTCACGCAAACCATGACGCGGCTGGCCGAATGCACGATAACCGCCGCGCTCGACTGGGTGACCAACGATCTCGCGCACAGCACCGGCACGCCACGCGGTTCCACCGGCCGGCCTCAACAACTGCATGTGGTCGGCATGGGCAAGCTGGGCGGCGGCGAACTCAACGTGTCCTCCGACATTGATCTGGTCTTCGTCTATCCCGAAGACGGCGATACCGACGGTACGCGCGTGTTGAGCAACCACGAGTATTTCCTGCGCGCCGGGCGCGCGCTGATCGGATTGCTGGCCGAACTGACCACGGATGGCTACGTGTTCCGCGTGGACATGCGTCTACGGCCCTACGGCGACAGCGGACCGCTGGCAACCAGCTTTGAGATGCTCGAAAACTACCTGATCACGCAGGGACGCGAGTGGGAACGCTATGCGTGGATCAAGGGACGCGTGATCACCGGCGAACAAGGTAACGAACTGATGGCGCTGGTGCGGCCATTCGTGTTTCGCCGTCATCTTGATTACAGCGCGCTCGCCTCGATGCGCGAGTTGCACAGCCAGATACGCCGCGAAGTGGAGCGCCGCGACAGGGCCGACAACATCAAGCTCGGTCGCGGCGGCATCCGCGAAATCGAATTCATCGCGCAGGTGTTTCAGTTGATACGCGGCGGACACGACGCGGCGCTGCGCCGGCAGCCGACGCTGGATGTGCTGGCACTACTTGCCGAACGCGGCCTGCTGCCGTCAGCCGTGGTTGCGGAATTGACGCAAGCCTATGTCTTTCTCAGGAATCTGGAGCACCGCCTGCAATACCGCGATGATCAGCAGACGCATGCACTGCCCGTCAGCGCCGATGACCAGGCGGACGTGGCGCGCAGCATGGGTTATGCGGATTACGGCGCATTCATACAGGTGTTGAGCGGCTATCGTGAAGCGGTAGCCCGGCACTTCGATGCCCTGTTTGCCGAAGCGCGCGCCGAACAACACGCGCTCGCGCCGCTGTGGATACAGAGCAGCGACACGCAATCCGGCACGGCCCGGCTCGGCGAACTGGGATTTCAGCGCGCTGCGGAGTTGCAGTCGCGCATCGCGCACATGCACGATTCCGCGCGCTACCGCCAGATGCCCGCGGGCAGCCAGTCGCGCTTTGACCGCCTGGTGCCACTGGCCATTGAAAGTGCTGCGGGCGGCGGCAATGCCGATGCGACACTGGAGCGGCTGCTGGTATTTCTGGAGGGCATCAGCCGGCGGGAATCCTATCTCGCGCTGCTCGAAGAATATCCGCAGGCACGCGCGCAACTGACAGCGTTGATGCGTGCCAGCCCCTGGGTCGCGCAGTACCTGACGCAATATCCTATACTGCTGGACGAACTGCTCGATGCGCGCACGCTGAATACGCCGCCCGACTGGCCGGCGCTCGCCGCGCTGTTGCACGCCGCCGTAAACGACGCGGAGGACGATGCGGAACGGCAGATGGACGTGTTGCGCCATTTCAAGCACGCGCAAACCATGCGTCTCGTCGCGCAAGACCTCGCGGGAACGCTGCCGCTGGAAACGCTGAGCGATCATTTGTCCGATCTCGCCTGCGTGATACTGGCCGAAACGGTGCGCCTGGCGTGGCAGGGCGTGCGACAGCGCCATCGCCCCGTACCGGCGTTCGCCGTCATCGGTTACGGCAAACTCGGCGGCAAGGAATTGGGCTATGCCTCCGATCTCGATCTGGTTTTTCTGTACGATGACGATGCGCCGGAAGCCGCCGAAAACTACGCTCGCCTGGCGCAGCGCATCAGCACCTACCTCACCAGCGTCACAGCCGCTGGACAGCTGTACGACACCGATCTGCGGCTGCGGCCCGACGGCGCGAGCGGATTACTGGTAAGCACGCTGCCCGGGTTTCGCGATTACCAGATGAAACAGGCGTGGGTGTGGGAACATCAGGCGCTGACGCGCGCGCGATTTACCGCCGGCGACACCGCCATCGGCGATGCCTTCGAAGCCATCCGCCGCGATGTGCTGTGCCGCCCGCGTGACCTGCAGGCGCTGCGTGCCGAAATTGTGGCAATGCGCGAAAAAATGCATGCGGCCCACCCCAACCGCAGCGGCCTGTTCGATGTGAAGCACGATCCCGGCGGCATCGTGGATGTTGAATTTATCGTGCAATATCTGGTGCTTGGCCAAGCACACCGGCACGCAGCGCTCGCAGGCAATATCGGCAATCTTGCGCTGCTGAAGCTGGCCGCGCAGCTACAATTGATCGCCCCCGTGCCCGCGGATGCCGCGCATGCCGCCTATCGCGAGTTCCGGCGTCTGCAACATACGCTACGCTTGCAGGGAGAACGTTACGCCCGTGTCCCGCGCGAGTCTGTGGACCTGCACGCGGCGGCAGTGCGCACACTGTGGCAACACGTCATGGCGAACGCGTAGATCGCCTTAATTCAGCCCGCGTGACACGCCATAGTCGGGCACGCCGCGGCGGCGGCGCAGCAGGCGATAGGCAATTACCTTGCCCTTGCCGCGCACATCCAGTGATTCCGGGCCGTCGAATTCGTACAACGCGTTCATGCATTCGTACGTCTTGACATCAACAAGCACGATGCCCTCATCGGCCTCATCCGTCACGCGGCTCGCAAGGTTTACCGTGTCACCCCACAGATCGTAAATGAATTTCTTGATGCCGATCACGCCTGCCACCACCGGACCGGTACTGACGCCGATGTGCAATCTGAGACGCACCTCGCCGATCGGCGGCAGGGTTTCCATATAGTCAATCATGTCGAGCGCCATGCTCAACATGGCGTGCGTGTGTCCCAGATCATCCGTGGCCAGTTCCGGACCGCTGCGTTCAATCAGACCGCCCGCCACCATATAGGCATCGCCTATGGTCTTGATTTTCTCCAAACCATATTTTTCCGCCAATCCGTCAAAGTGCGAGAACACCTGGTTCAGCGATTCAACGATAACGATGGGAGGCTGGCCTCCCGACAATCGCGTGAAATCCTTGATGTCCGCGAACATCACGGTCACATTCGCAAAGCCATCGGCAATCGTCGCGTGACTGGCCTTCAGCCGCTCCGCAATGGTAGCCGGAAGTATATTCAGCAGCAGGCGTTCGGACTTATCCTGCTCCACCTGTAACAAAAAATGCTGCTCATTCAGCGCGGTTTGCAGTTTCTCGCGCTGGCGCATGAAATAGCTCACCAGCACGTAGATGATGGACGACATGGCCACGAAGTTGAGCGCGAAGAACACCGCGATCGACTGCATGGTGACATTTTTCGGCAGCTCGCTCGCGAGATAGAAGTCAAATACGCCAGATACCGCGGCCAGAATGACATAAGCGACAAACCATGGGATCGATTCACGCGCGCCATAAACCAGGATCGCGCCGACCGGCGCCAGCAGCGCCCACAGCATCACGCCCGATGAACTCACATAACTGCCGATGCTCCATTGCATCACGAACGGCACGAACAAAAACAGGCTGACCTGGATAAGGCGGAAAATGTCGAAATTGAGCGTCCACAGGTAAATCGCCAGCGAAATGGCCGTCGCCAGAATGTAGACGAACGGTACCGTCGCCGAAAATTTGATCCCCATCGCATGATAGATCACCAGCCACAGCATCGAGCCGAGCCCCATCAGCGCGCTGGCGAAGATCAGCAGCGTCTTACGCAGCTTGTCCTGCTCGCTGTCCGAATCGGATATGACACGGCTGCCGAGATCGTTCAACCGATGGCGAAGCCGCTGTATCACATCCGCTCCTCTGCTGTGTGTTGCACCTTGCTCAAGACACCCGCATTTTAATACAGCCCCTGTCCCGCTCACCATGATTTAGCGCAAACATTCGTGCTGCCGTCCGACAAGTTGCCATCCGTCGCCGGCAAATGCGCTAAAATAATGCTTCTAATCGATCTCTGACGGAGCAATTCATGTCGATGGCAGACCGTGATGGTCACATCTGGTACGACGGCAAGCTGGTGCCGTGGCGCAACGCCACCACCCACGTTCTTACGCATTCGCTGCACTACGGCCTCGCGGTGTTCGAGGGCGTGCGTGCCTACCACACAGTCAAGGGCACGGCCATTTTCCGTCTGAGAGAACACACGCAGAGGCTGCTCAATTCGGCGCACATCTACCTGATGAAAATCCCCTACAGCATCGACACGCTGATGGACGCACAAAAAGAGGTGGTGCGCGCGAATAAACTGGAATCGTGCTATCTGCGCCCGATCGCGTTCTACGGTTCGGAAAAAATGGGCGTGTCGCCCAAGGGCAACACGGTGCATGTGGCGATCGCGGCGTGGCCGTGGGGCGCGTATCTCGGCACAGACGCCATCGAAAAGGGCATACGCGTGAAAACGTCTTCCTACGCGCGCCACCACGTCAACGTGTCCATGACCCGCGCCAAGGTTTCCGCCACCTACGCCAATTCGATCCTCGCCAACCTCGAAGCCACCGAACACGGCTACGACGAGGGCTTGCTGCTCGATGTAGATGGTTTTGTCGCCGAAGGCTCCGGCGAAAATCTGTTCATGGTGAAAGACGGTAAAATTTACGAGCCGGAATTGACCAGCGCGCTGATCGGCATCACGCGGGACTCCGTCATCACGCTCGCGCGCGAGATGGGCTACACGGTGGCCGCCAAGCGCATCACGCGCGACGACCTGTATATTGCCGACGAAGCTTTTTTCACCGGCACTGCCGCTGAAGTCACGCCGATACGCGAGGTCGATGGCCGCACCATCGGCGGCGGGCAACGCGGCCCCCTCACCGCCAAACTGCAAAACGCATTCTTCGACTGCGTGAACGGCAAATCGGAAAAGCACAGCGACTGGCTGTCGCCGGTCGCTGCGTGAACACAGGGACGCGCGGGCAATACCATGGCAGAGCAAACCGAAAACAAGTCAAGGCATATTGAAGTTACCGCAGCGGATTTGCCGCTGCACTGCCCGACACCGGCCATGCTGCTGTGGAATGCGCATCCGCGCGTATTCATGCCGATTGAGAAAACGGGCGCGGCCTTGTGCCCGTACTGCGGCACCCAGTACACGCTCAAGGGCGGGCCGGCCAAGTCCGGTCATTAGCCGGTAGCCATTCACACGATGAAAATCCTCGTCGTCGCCCCGTCCTGGGTCGGCGACACCGTGCTGGCGCAGCCGATGTTCAGACTGCTGCACCAGCGCCATGCGAATCTCTCGGTTGATGTACTTGCACCGCCCTTCACGCTGCCGCTGCTCGCGCGCATGCCCGAAGTGCGCCGCGGTATCGTCGCGCGTTTCGGCCACGGCGAACTGAAATTCGGCGAACGCCAGCGTCTTGCGCGCGAACTCGCAGCCGAGCGCTATGATCAGGCCATAGTGCTGCCGAATTCGCTGAAGTCGGCGCTGATTCCGCTGCTCGCAAAAATCCCGCTGCGCACCGGATTTCGCGGTGAAATGCGCTATGGCCTGCTCAACGACCTGCGACGCCTCGACGAGCAGGCGCTGCCAAAAATGGTGGAGCGTTTCGCTACGCTGGCACTGCATCGCGGCGAAGCGTTGCCACAGCCGCTGCCCACGCCGCGCTTGTCAGTCGATCCGAGCAATATTGAAAAAATACTTGAAAAACAAATACTTAACAAAAACCAGCCAATAGCCGTCCTGTGTCCCGGCGCCGAGTACGGTCCGGCCAAGCGCTGGCCCGCCGAGTATTTCGGCACGCTGGGCAAAGCACTCGCCGCCGAAGGCTATGCGGTATGGCTGGTCGGCTCGCCCAAAGACGCCGCCATCGGCGACGACATCCTACGTGCCAGCGACAGCGCCTGCGTCAATCTCTGCGGCAAGACATCACTCGAAGACGCCATCGATCTCATCGGCATGGCCGCGCTGGTCGTCACTAATGATTCCGGTCTGATGCACGTCGCCGCGGCGCTCGACCGGCCAACGCTGGCGCTCTACGGTTCCAGCAGTCCCGCCTTTACGCCACCGCTTTCGGATAAAGCCAAAATCGTCAAAATCGACATCGCATGCAGCCCCTGTTTCAAACGCGAATGTCCGCTCGGCCATTTCAACTGCATGCGCGAACTCACACCGGAGCGCATCGGCGCCGCGGTATCGTTGCTATCGGATCGCGATCGCAAGCCACAGAACACCCCTCGTCCGGCGCCGGTGGATTCCGCTACTCCACCTTGATCCCCGCAACCTTGGCGGTTTCGCCCCATTTCCTGAGTTCTGCCTGCACCATCTTGCGCATCTGCGCCGCAGTCATGGTGACCGGTTCGGCCGCATCGGCCAGCAGGCGTTTTTTCGTATCCGGCTCGTTCACAATCGCATTGATCAACGTGCGCAGTTTTTCCTGCGCACGCGCGGGCACCCCGGCGGGCACCACCATGCCCCACCACACGGCAACTTCATAGCCCGGATATCCCGACTCTCCAACGGTAGGAACATCGGGCAGCACTGGCGAACGTTTGTCAGCGCCTACCGCCAGCATTCTGATCAGGCCAGAGCGCACATGGGGCAGCACCTGCAGGATGGAAGTGAACATCACGGGTATGTTGCCTGCTATAACGTCGGTCATCGCGGGCCCGCCGCCTTTATAGGGCGTATGGACCATGTCGATGCCGGCTGCCTTTTTGAAAAGTTCGCCGCCAAAGTGGTTAAAACTGACTACGCCGGTCGAGGCATAGTTGATGATGCTCGGACGGGCCTTGGCGTCCGCCACCAGATCTTTCAGCGTCTTGTATGGCCCCTTTGGATTAACCACGATCGCGTTTGGCGAAGTGCCGATCATCGCTATCGGGTCAAACGATTTTTCCAAGTCATAGGGAAGCTTGCGCACCGCCCCGTTCATCACCCACGAGGTCGATACCATCAGCAACGTATAGCCATCTGGCGCGGAATTTGCCGCCATCTCCGCGGCGATGATGCCGTTGGCGCCGCCGCGATTGTCAACCACAACTTGTTCCTTCAGGCGATCAACGAGCTTGATACCGACATAGCGCCCCAACACGTCATTGCTGCCCCCCGGCGGGAACGGAATGATCAGGCGGATAGGCCGTTCCGGGTATTCCGCGTGCGCGGCAGCCGCGAACACGCCGGCAACAATACCAGCGCAAACGAAAAAAAACCGACCGCACAACCGGCTGTGTTGCTTCATGGCGTCTCCTCGTTATGTGATGATCGTCGCTTCGCAATGCAGCGGCCATCCGGTGTCGCGTCCGGCCGTATTCAGTTCACATGGATGCCTGCCGCCTGTATCACCTTGGCATACTTCGGGATTTCGCGCTTGAGCAGCGCGGTGAGTTCCTCCGGAGTGCTCGCCACCGGATCAAGCGCCTCGCGCGGGAAAAATGCCTTGAGTTCAGGCGTATCCAGCGCATGGCGTATTTCCGCGTTGAGCTTGTCCACGACCGCGCGCGGCGTACCCTTCGGGAAAAACATCGCATACCAGTTGTCCGACTCGAAGCCGGGAATAAAGCTCGCCATCGTCGGCAAATCAGGCAGAGTGGATGACCGCTTGGGTGTAGTCACGGCAAGTGCCCGTGCCTTGCCCGATTTGACATGCGGCATGACGGACGGCGCAGTCGCAAAAATATAGTCAATCTCGCCCGATATCAGCGCCACCACCGCCGGTCCGCCACCGCGATAGAACGCGACTGTCGACTTGATGTCGAGCGCCTGATTGAGCATTTCCGCGGACAAGTGCGCCGTGCTCCCCGCCGAGTTGCCGCCAGCAGTCATTTTCCCGGACGATTTTTTGGCAAGCGCAATGAATTCCTGCACCGACCCAGCCGGCACGCTGGGATGCAGCGACAGCACCAGCGGCGTCGAGGATATCCAGCTCACAGGCTGCAGATCGGAATAGATGTTGAACTTCATTTGTTTGGCATGCAGCGTAGCAATCACCGAAATGCTGCCGGAGGTGAAGAGTATGGTGTTGCCGTCGGGCGGCGCATCGACCGCCAGGTGTGCTGCGATCAGGCCGCTGGCGCCGGTACGGTTATCGACGATGAAGTTTTGGCCCATGCGCTTCTGGAATTCGGAGGACAACAGCCGCGCCTGTATGTCGGTACCACCGCCCGGCGGAAACGGCACCAGTATGCGCACGCCGGTACTTGGCCATGACTGAGCAGCAGCTGACGGAATCAGGGCACCACAGATCATCACGAATACCGCCGCTGCCATGGGGCTTTGCATGTGCTTTCTCCTCGACTGGCGGATATGGATTCCGCTTGGAATCAAGATACCATTATACGGAATCTCATTCAACTATGTGGAATTACATACGTTGTTTCCACTGACCGACACCATATGCGGAAGTTCTCAAGCCGCTGTTTTCGGGCCCCGTGCGTGCAACTGACACCGTGCGTGTAAATCCCAATAAATCATATGGATAACAAGAGGTCCCTGTGCGCGGCACGCCGGTCACATCGCTTGTTCCAGGCGCCCTGAAGAACGCGCCCCATGATCACGGTCAGGGATTTGCTTAGTCGGTTTCTTCTTCCTACCCTTCCCGATCCGCTTGCATTCCGCAAGCACTGCGGTCATGCGCATTCATAATGACAACAGCCGTTATGCGCCAGCACGATATAGGCCGCCACGGTCACGAGTTGCTGTTCACGCAGGCTCAATCCAGGCAGCGCGCGCCGTCGAGCAAATACTCCACCGATATCTCGCGTAGGGCCGGCATCCGTTGTTCACGATCCATTTTTCTTCAGCGTTGCCATGCCGCGTCTGCAGCACTTGCTGTCGGCGCTCACTTCACCTCCTGTTGTTGAGAGCACAACAGCGGTGTGCTTCTGCTAACATGGACGCCAGGAATAAAAGGAGGAAAACCATGCGGTATCCTGTTATGGCCGCGCTTGCTGCATGCGTCGCTGCTGTGCCTGTCGCGGCATGGTCGCAATCCGGGTATCCGGCCAAATCGATACGCCTGGTGGTACCGAGCGCCCCCGGCGGCGGCACCGACATTATCGCGCGCCTGATCGCGCAAGGTTTATTCGAAAGCTGGGGCCATAGCGTGGTAGTGGACAATCGCGGCGGCGGCGGTGGAATTCCCGGCGTCACGCTGGTCGCCAAACAAGCAGCGCCCGACGGCTACACCATGCTGCTGGGCAGCGTCGGGCATCTGACGTTCGCACCGGCGATCGAACGTGATCTCGCCTACGACCCGCGCAAGGACCTCGCGCCGATTTCACTCGCGGCAAATCAGCCGTTTGTAATCGCGGCCACGCGCACGCTGGCCGCGAACAATATTCAGGAGCTGATCGCGCTGGCAAAAAAGAAACCAGGGAGCATCAGCTACGGCTCCGGCGGTAGCGGTGCCGCGTCGCATCTCGGCGTTGAACTGCTGGCGATGAACGCCGGTTTTTCGATGCTGCATGTCGCGTACAAGGGCAGCAATCCGGCGATTACCGCGGTGATGGCCGGCGAAATCCAGATTGCGCTTGCAGGCCTCGCCACGGTGCTGCCCCACGTGAAAGGCAATCGCCTGAAAGCGCTCGCGGTCACCGGCGCCACACGCTCGCAATTCGCGCCCGACATACCGTCCGTGGCCGAGTCCGGCGTGCCGGGCTATGTGTTCGACGTGTGGTACGGGCTGGTTTTTCCGGGCGGCACGCCGCGCGCCATCGTCAGCAAAACCAGCGGCGAAATCGGTAAACTGCTCGCATCAAGCGAAGTCAGCAAGCGCTTCGCCGTCGCAGGCGTGGAACCGATTACCAACACGCCCGAAGCGTTCGGCGCGTTGATAGCGCAGGAAATACCCAAGTGGCAAAAGGTGGTGAAGGACGCGAAGATACGCGTCGAATAATTCCAGTCGTACGTTGCGGAGAAACACCATGCACATCGTGAAAATTCTGTCAGCTTGTGCGTTGCTGGGCATTGCTGCCGTAGCGGACGTGATCGCGCAAAAGTATCCCACCAGGCCGGTGCGGCTGATCGCGCCGTTCGCGCCTGGCGGCGGCACCGATATCATGTCGCGCGTGATCGGCCCGCCGCTGTCTGCGGTGCTCGGCCAGCCGGTGGTCGTCGACAATCGCCCCGGCGCGGGCGGTTCGCTCGGCGCGGAAATCACCGCGAAGTCGGAGCCCGACGGTTATACCTTCATCACGGTATCGAGCAGTTATGCAGCGGGTTCCGCGTTTTACAAAACGTCTTATGACCCGGTCAATGGCATTACGCCCATTATTCTGCTGGGAACGACGGGTCTGCTGCTGGCGACGCATCCCTCAGTGCCCGCGAAGAGCGTCAGAGAGTTCATTGACTACGCAAAAAATAATCCGGGCAAACTCAACTACGCAACAGTCGGCGTCGGCAGCGTTACGCATCTCACGCACGAACTGTTCAATCTCGAAGCGAAAATCAAGACGGTGCATATTCCGTTCAAGGGCGGCGGGCCGGCGCTGATCGGTGTTGTCAGCAACGAAGCGCAGTTCACGTCGATCAGCATCGTGCCCACGCTGCCACATCTGAAAGCCGGGCGCCTGCGCGCCATCGGCATCAGCACCATCAAACGTTCAGCGCTGCTGCCCGACGTGCCGAGCGTCAGCGAAACCGTGCCCGGCTTCGATGTGCCGCACTGGTACGCCGTGTGGGGACCGAAAGGCATACCGAAAGACATCGTCGCACTGTGGAACCGCGAAATTGCCAAGGTGCTGCTCACCGAAGAAATGACCAAACAGATGCGTGCCGAGGGATTGGAAACTGCAGGCGGCCCGCCCGAACAGTTTTTCAACGTGCTGAAACCCACCGTCGAACGCTGGCGGCGCGTCATAAAGGAAGCGAAGATCGAAGGCTGAGAACGCCGCAATCAATCCGGCTGATAGCCGGAAATCTTCACCGCCAGTGCGAATTTATCGAGATAGGCATTTAGGCGCGCGTTGGCTTCAGCGGCGGTGGAGCCATTTGAAACCAAGCCACCGTTCGCAAGGCGGGTGCGCACGTCGGGCAGTTTGACGATCTGACTGAGTTCGCTGCTCAGAAATTCAGCGACTGATTTCGGTGTGCCCGCGGGCACCGCAGCCGCTACCCACCCCGACACGTCAAAACCTTTGAATCCCGATTCTGCCACCGTCGGCACATCGGGCACATCGGTCAAGCGCGACGCGCCGGTCACCGCCAGCATGCGGAGCTTGCCGGCATTCACCAGCGGACGCGTACCCGCGACCGAATCCCACAGCACCTGCACACGGCCATTCACCACGTCCGGATGCGCCGACGGGCCACCCTTATACGGCACATGCAGCACGTCGATGCCCGCGCCGTGTGTGAGCAGCGCAATGCCCAAATGCGCCAACGTGCCTGCACCATACGATGCAAAACTCAGTTTCGGCGGCTGCTTTTTGGCCAGCGCCACCACATCAGCCACGGTGCGCCCGGAAAATCCGGCACCCGCCACGATACATTGCGGAATTTCCGCCAGCACCGTGCGCAGCGATAAATCCCTGCGCGGATCGTATCCGAGGTTAAGGCGCGTATTCGGCGCGACCGCGAGTTCGGTGCTAGCGGCAATCGCGATGGTGTAGCCATCGGGCGTCGCCTTGCTCACATACAGCGCGCCCAAGACAGCGCCCGCACCAGAGCGGTTGACGATGACCACCGATTGCCCCGTTCGCTCGCGCAACTTGTCGCCGACCAGGCGCGCTGCGAGGTCGGTACCGCTGCCCGGCGGAAAACTGACCAAAAACTGCAACGGCTTCGACGGGAAGCCCTGTCCCGAGCCTGCCGAAGGATTTTGCGCAACCGCCGTCACCGCAGCGCCGCCAAACGCAACGCCGCAAATCACTCGCGCGAGCCGCAATCTCCACCGGTCTTGGCAGCGCATCAGTCGTTCCCCGCGTACTTGCCTGCCGTATCCGGAAACAGGTTCTTCACGATCTTGAACTTGGTGACGTCCACTGTTCCATCCATATGCAGATACATGGTGGCGTCGCGATAGAGCTTTTCGATGCCGAAGTCGAGCATGGTGCCGTTGCCGCCGTGCAGTTCCACCGCGTGTTTGCACACTTCAAGCACGGATTCGGAGGCATAGAGCTTCACCATGTTGCACAGCACTTCGGCGTCATGCGCTTTTTCGTCGACAGCGCGCGAGGCTTCGTGCAGCAGCGAGCGAACGGCGCAGATTTTTGTCGCCATTTCAGCCAGACGAATCGCCGTGGCCTGATGCTTGATTAATTTCTTGCCGCCTTGTGTGTAGTCGTGCACGTACTTCACGGTTTCTTCGTACGCGCGCACGCCCACACCGAGATTCTTTGATCCCTGGATGATTTTGCCGGGACGGAAATAAACACCCGCTTTGGCCAGCGCAATGTCTTTCACCAGCAGATGTTCTTCGGGCACTGCCATGTCTTCGAACACCATTTCGCCGTTGTTCATGAAGCGCCCGCCCAGCGTCTCGTTACAGCGCGCCACCGAGAAACCTTTGGTTTCGCGCGGCACCAGAAAGCAGGACGTGCCCTTGGTCATGCCCGCCCCGGGCGTGGTAGTGGCATAGACAACGTAGAGGCTCGCGTCGTAGCCGTTGCTGATGAACTGCTTGCGGCCGTTGATGATCCACTGGTCGCCTTTTTTCTCGGCGCGCGTGTGCATCATCGCTTCCGGTACGTCATACGGCAGCCAGCGGTCGGAAGCGCCGCGCGGCTCGGTCAGGCAATGGGCCAGCAGAAATTGCGAATTCGCCATGATCTTCGGAAACCAGATTTTCTTCAGGTTCTCCGGCAGGATGTTCCGCAGCAGTACGGAGACTTTCCATTGCTGCACCATCTTCTCGGCAAGGCCGCAGTCGCCGCGCGAGATTTCCTCGGAGATCACCGCAAAGGTTTGCGTTTCGGATTTCGGGTCGAGCGCAATGCCACCGTATTCTTCGGGCACGCCCAGTGTGCGTATGCCGATTTCGTGCGCCACATCCAGTATCTTCGGCGGCAAGCGCCCTTCCGGTTTCATGCTCCATTCGGCCTGCCAGTTCTGGCGCGTGAAAGGGATCACGTGTTCGTTGACGAATTTGCGCGTGACATCGCGCATCATGCGGGTTTCGTCGGACAAGCCCCTATCGTTGTAAATCATCTACCTGATTCCTCTTTTTGCATCACGCACCGGTCCACAATGAAAACGCGGCGGCAGGGACCGACTGCCGCCGCGGTGAACGCCTGCTGCTCTGAACTAATTTGCAGTGAGCCCTATCAATTTGATCACTTTTGCGTTGCTGACCAGAGATGCCTGCACAACCTTGCGGAACTCCTCAGGCGTGCCGGTGACGACTTCCGTGGCCTGCACCGCGAGCGCTTTGGTCACTTCCGGCGAATGCGCGGTCTTGATGACTGCGGCACGCAGCTTGTCGGAGATCGCTTTCGGCGTGCCCTTGGGAATGAAAAATCCCTGCCAGCCGCTGTAGTCAAATCCCGGTATGGTCTCGGCGATGGGCGGAATGTTCCCCATCAGTTGCGATTTACCCGGGAGGCTGTGGCCTATCGCGCGGATTTTTCCGCTATTGACATGCGTCATCACCGCAGGCGCCGGCGTCAAGGTCCACTGCGATTCACCCGCCAGCACCGACGCCACGGACGGCCCGCCCCCCTTGTACGGCACATGCAACGACGCCATATTGGCCGCAGACATGAAGTACGCGCCCGACAAATGGCTTTGCGAACCCGCTCCGGCCGAAGCCATGTTGAGCTTACCCTGCTTGGCTTTGGCCAGCTCGATCAACTCCTTCACCGATTTCACCGGTTGCGATGGATGCACCACCAGCACATTGGCAGTCACCGCGAACTGCGACACATAGTCGTAATCCTTGACCGGATCGAAAGTCGGATTTTTCATCAGCAGCACCGCCACAGTAGACGCCGCCGTGGTTGCGCTGATCAGCGTGTAGCCGTCGGGATTCGCAGCTTTCGCGATCTCCATGCCGATAATGCCGCCCGCGCCTGCACGGTTGTCGATGACGACCTGTTGCCCTATCACTTCGGTCATCTTGTGGCCGATGATGCGGCTCAAGGTATCGACCGAGCTTCCGGGCGCGTTGGGCACCAGCATGCGTATGGGGCGGTTCGGATATCCGGCAGCGGAATCTGCAGCATGTGCGCTAGCGCCAATAGCAGCAATCGCCGCGCAAAACCCGCCGCTGAGTATCTGTTTGATCTTCATGGTTTGAATTCTCCTCGTAGACCTGCGCATCAATTGTGCACTCGGTAAGAGGCGAATTGTTACCTTTCCGCGTGCCTCACGCAACTAAACGTAACTACGCGTGACTGAGCACAAGTGCCTGTAGCGCATGCGAGAAATCCCCGTAACTATCTGAATTTGATAGAATAACGCTGAATCCATTTGTTATCACCTACCGTGAAAAAAGCGCTCTACGCAAATTCTCAGGAAACCGAAGCGGCTTTCTATGATGCCTTCGGCAAGAGCGATCTTGAAGCGATGATGGCCGTGTGGGCCGACGACGACGAGATTTACTGCGTTCATCCCGGCGCACCGCGCATTTCCGGTGTTGAGAATGTGCGCGAATCGTGGCGCCGGCTTTTCACCAACGGACAAACGCTCAGTTTTCAACTGCGCGCACGCCACGAAATTCACGGCATGATGATCGCTGTCCACAGCGTTTACGAACAAATCACGGTGGCGGGCGAAGGTCCCGCGCGCAATCCTATGCTGGCGACGAATATTTATCTGCGCACCGATCGCGGCTGGCGCATGGTGGCGCATCATGCGTCGCCCGCGCCAGCAGCGCCTGCCTCGCGCGCCGCGTCCGAAACGGAAAGCAAGCGCACGCCAAAGACATTGCACTGAGTACTGCACCGCATCTTCAAATCAGCGCGCTCACAGTGCGAACTTTACGCGCGCAAGCAGTATGCAACGCAAGGTATAATTCACCCACCGCGCGGCACTGCTGCGCGTGTTTGCATTATCAGCATCGATTCAACATAACTATTTGTTTTAAAAGGATATTTTATGAGTCTCCCGGATTTCGGCAATCCCGATATTGTTGTCGTTGGTGCGGGTAACGCCGCCGCCTGCGCCGCGCTCGCCGCGCGTGAACAAGGCGCGAAAGTCATCATGCTTGAAGCTGCGCCGATCGACGATTGCGGCGGCAACAGCCGCTACACCGGCGGACTGATGCGCGTGGTTTTCAACAACGTTGATGAACTGGCAGAGATCATTCCCGAGCTCACCGAAGAAGAAAAGAAAACGCACGACTACGGCTCGTACACCGCCGACGCATACTTTGACGACATGGCGCGCATCACGCAGGAAATGACGGATCCCGATCTGTGCGAGATTCTGATACGCCGCAGCTTCGACACCACCGTGTGGTTGCGCAAGAAAGGCGTGAAATTTCAGCCGAGCTACGGCCGTCAGTCATACAAAGTTGATAACAACACGCGCTATAAATTCTGGGGCGGCCTCGCCGCAGAAACCTGGGGTGGCGGCGAAGGTCTGGTCGCCAACGAGCACAAGGCGTGCGAGCGCGAAGGCATCAAGATTTTTTACGAAACGCCGGCGATTTCGCTGCTCACCGACAGCGACAACAATGTGCTGGGTGTGCGCGCACGGCACAAGGGCCAGAACGTCGACATCAAAGCCAAAGCGGTGATACTCGCTTGTGGCGGTTTCGAATCGAGCGCGGAAATGCGCGCGCGCTACCTCGGGCCCGGCTGGGATCTGGCTCATGTACGTGGCACCCGCTACAACACCGGCCTCGGTATCAAAATGGCGCTCGACATCGGCGCCATGCCCTATGGCCACTGGTCCGGCTGTCACGCCGTGGGCTGGGACCGCAACTCCCCGCCGTTTGGTGATCTCGCGGTGGGCGATCAGTTCCAGAAGCACAGCTATCCGTGGGGCATCATGATCAACGCCGACGGCAAACGCTTCTGCGACGAAGGCGCGGATTTCCGCAACTACACCTACGCCAAGTACGGCCGCGTGATTCTCAACCAGCCCGGCATGTTTGCGTGGCAGGTATTTGACGCCAAAATCATCCCGGCACTGCGCGACGAATACCGCATCAAGCGCGTCACCAAAGTGCGCGCCAACACACTCGACGAACTGTGCAAGATGATGGACGGCGTCAACGCCGAAGCCGCGCTGCGCGAAATTCAGGAATACAACAAGGCCGTGCAACACGACAAGACGTTCAACATGGCGATCAAGGACGGCCGCCGCACCGAAGGCCTGCCCATCAATAAAACCAACTGGGCCAACACTGTGGATACCGCGCCATTTGAAGCCTACGCGGTCACCTGCGGCGTCACCTTCAGCTTCGGCGGCCTGAAAATCAGCACCGATCCTGCGACCGAAGGTCAAGTAGAAGACACCGGCGGCCAGCCGATACACGGTTTGTATGCGGCAGGCGAACTGGTCGGCGGCATTTTTTATCACAACTATCCGGGTGGCACGGGGCTCACTTCCGGTTCGGTGTTCGGCCGCTTATCGGGCACCACGGCGGGCAAAGCTGTCAAGGTCGGCTAACAGAAAAATCACAACGGAGAAAACCATGAATGCTCCCGCAGTGCAGATCCACAAACCTGTGCGCGAACAGGTCAGCAAGGAAGAATGGGGCGTGCGCGTCAATCTTGCCGCGTGTTATCGATTGATGGCGGAATACGATATGGTGGAGATGATCGCCAATCACATTTCGGCGCGGGTGCCGGGAACCACCAACGAGTTCCTCATCAATCCCTACGGCATGCTCTACGAAGAGATCACCGCGTCGAGCCTGATCAAGATCGACCTCGATGGCAACGTGCTGTTCAACGCCACTGATTACGGCGTCAATCAGGCGGGCTACGTGATACACAGCGCGGTGCATAGCGCGCGCCACGACGTCGATTGCGTGATTCACACTCACACGCTGGCCGGCATGTCGGTGTCCGCGCACAAGCAGGGCCTGATGCCGATCGCGCAAAGTGCGATGCGTTTCGGCGAGATTGCCTATCACGATTACGAAGGCCCGGCACTGCGACTTGATGAGCGCGAACGGCTGGTGAAAAGTCTCGGCGACCGCGAGGCGATGATCCTGCGCAACCACGGCCTGCTGACCGTCGGCGACAGCATTCCGGAGTGCTTCAACAACCATTACCGCCTCGAGCGCGCGTGTCAGCTGCAGGTAATGACGCTGTCGTGCGGCACGGAAATCCAGTTGCCGCCCGACGAAGTGGTGCAATCCACTTACGCCGGTTTCAACAAAGCCAACGCCATGCGCCGCCGCGGCCTGCTCGAATGGCCGTCGCTGCTGCGCAAGCTGGACCGCAAAGATCCCGGCTACGCATCGTAGTTGCTGATGTTGTGCAATACACAAGCGGGCCGCGGCCCGCTTTTTGTTTCCTGAAAGGAGAAAACCATGGAAATCAAATCAACGCTGAAAGTCGTCAACGTCTCTGCCATCAAAGGGGCCGAGGGTGTGATCCCCGAACAGAGCATGAGGCGCCTCATCGGCTGTCCGGAAATTCCCACCGACCGGCTGCGCGTCGGGCACGCGACCTACACGCCGGGTTCGAAGGAAGAACTGCACTGGCATCCGATCGAGGCGTTCTATTACATCCTCTCTGGCCATGCGACCGTGCGAGACATCGAAGGCAAGGAGTACGACGTCAGCGCCGGATCGTTTCTGTATTGCCCGCCCGGCATCGCCGGCGCACATGAATGGGAAGTGAAAGAATCGCTGCAACTGCTCGCGATCCGCGCCTCCACCGAGTCGAACAAAAAACTGCAATTTACCGTCGATAAAAAAACCAAGCGCTCGTATATCGATCTGGAAGAACTCGCCAAGCGCGATGCCATCAGCTTCAGTTCGCATTACTGATTGGCTTGATGTCGAGCACATAACTATTTTTTAAATGCATTTTTATGCCAGACAGCATTGATACGGCCTACCCCGGCCCCGACCTCAATCCACGCAAGCCCTGCCACGCGATCCCCGAAGGCGTGATCGACTGCCACTGTCACGTGTTCGACCAGTTCGACAAATATTCGCTAGCGACCAACCGCAGCTACACGCCCGCGCGCGCGACGCTGGAACAATATCTGGCGATGTGCAAAACGGTCGGCATCGCGCGCACGGTGCAGGTCAATGCCAGCACCTTTGGCATGGACAATTCGATCACGCTCGATCTCATCGCCAATTTGGGACAGGACAAAGCGCGCGGCGTATGTGGCATCACGCCCGATACACCGAATGCCGAAGTGGAACGCCTGCACCAGGGCGGTTTTCGCGGCGTGCGGCTTTCCACCCATGTCAAAGGCTACGGCGGCTTTGATGCGCTACCCGCGCTCGCCGCGAAAATAAAGCCTTTCGGCTGGCATGCGCAACTGCATGTCAGTAACAGCGCGGAATTAGCCAGCATCGAATCGGACCTGATGCGTTGCCCCATACCCATCGTATTCGACCATCTCGGCTGCGCGCGCGGGGAAGAAGGCATAGCCGCGCCCGGGTTTCAGGCACTGTTGCGTATGTTGAAAAGCCACAATGACCGATGGGTAAAAATCTCAAGCTGGTATCGCCGCACCAAGGCCGCGCCGCCGGATTACGCCAACATGAAGCCGCTGGCGCAGGCACTGGTCGCCACGCGCCCCGATCGCTGCGTGTGGGGCAGCAACTGGCCGCATCCGGTGTGGAACGGCGCTATGCCGAACGATGGCGATCTGCTGGATTTGTTTTGTGATTGGGTGCCGGACGCAACGACACGACAACAGGTGCTGGTAAGCAATCCGGAAAAACTCTACGGATTCACATAGAAACGATGGATTGCCGAACAAGACCGGCCATTGCCCTGCACACAGCCCTGCGCTAACCTGTTGCACTGTGCAATACAAATAAAGGAAACAGCATGGGCAAGCTGGACGGGCGTGTGGCTATTGTTACCGGCGCAAGCCGCGGGATCGGCGAGGAAATCGCGAAACTTTTTGCACAGGAAGGCGCCCGCATCGTTTGCGCAGCAAGAACGCTGAACGAAGGCGACCATCGCATGCTTACCGGGTCGCTGTCGGGCACGGTAAAAAAAATCAAGGACGCCGGCGGTCAGGCAATTGCCGTCACGGCTGACGTATCCAACGAGGCGGACTGCCAGAAATTGGTGAAGGCCGCCGAGGATGCATTCGGCGCGGTCGATATACTGGTCAACGATGCGGCGCTCACGTACTACAAACCTATCGTGGATTACAACGTCAAGCACTGGGTCAAGGCATTCGCGGTCAACGTGCATGGCCCGTTCATGCTGTCGCAACTCGTATTGCCCGGCATGATCAAGCAGCGGCGCGGTTCCATCGTCAACATTTCATCCGGTGCGGCGATCGGGCCGGGCCGCACGCCATTCAAGGATGCCCGCCCCGCCAATGGCGGCACCATGTACGGCGCCACCAAAGCGGCGCTGGAGCGTTTTACGCAGGGATTGGCACAGGAAGTTGCCACATACAATATCTCCGTCACGGCGGTATCACCGTCGCAAGTGGTCCCGACGCCGGGCACCGTCTATCACAAGCTGGTAACCGGCATAGGCGATCCCAAAGGTGAACCGCCCTTGTTAATGGCAAAAGCAGCCTTAATACTGGCGAGCGAACCGGCCGACAAGATCAACGGCCGCGTGACCTACAGCCAGCAGATATTGAGCGAGTATGGCTTGCTCGACACTACCCCCACGGGACGTGGTGTGACGATCAAGGGATCCGGTTATTCGCAGATCTGAGGTTGGCGACACCGGCCGCACACGCAGAACAGATTGGGTCTGCGGATTTCATTTGAAGCAGCGCACGGACCTTTTTGTCAGACGCCGCTCAGCACTACCAGCGCGTCCGCTGCAACAACGCCCCGACCTTTCGCCCGCACGAACAGCGGATTGACGTCTATCTCGGCGATGCGATCGCGATGATCGTGGATGAGCCATGACAAGCGCACCAGCACGTCGACTACCGCATCAACGTCCGCCGGCAGAGCGCCACGATAACCTTCCAGAATCTTCGCGCCCTTTAGTTCCGCAAGCATGTCGCGTGCGTCGGCCGGAGTAACCGGCGCGAATCGATGCGCGACATCGTGCAGCACTTCGGTGAGCACGCCACCCAGTCCCACCATCACATAGGGGCCGAAGTACTGATCGTTTACCGCACCGACGATCATCTCGACGCCGGAGGCCATTTCCTGCACCGAGATGCCGTCGATGCGGGCGCTGGGTGTGTGCTTCTTGCCGCCGTTGACCACGGCCTGCGCTGCGGCCTTGAGCTCGTCCAGCGATTTCACGTTGAGGCGTACTGCGTCCGCTTCGGTCTTGTGCGGAATATCGGGCGAGGCGAGTTTGACCGCCACCGGGAACGACACTGGCGCATCTTTCAGCGCGAGGATAGCGTCTAGCGACAGCAGCACTTCCTTCGTCGCCGGTATGCCGTAGCGCGCGAGACATTGTTTCGATACATGCTCGGCCAGCGCGCCGCTTCCCGAAAGTTCCAACGTCTGCTTCGCGATGGGCCGTTGCACCGGCGTCTGCCCGCACTCCAGCAGGCGCTTGCGCTTCATTGCAAAGTCGGTGAACAGGCCCACTGCGCGGCCCGCTTCGGCAGCGAAGCTGGGGCAATATATGCCGTTCTTTTCCAGCTCGCGCTTGATATCGAGATCGAGCCCGGGCACCGGCGACCAGCCGACGATGATGGGTTTGTCGGTGCGCTTGGCGATATTCAGAAAATTCGGCAGCCATTCCTTGAGCGCCGGGCCGCCCGCGCTGCGCACATGCAGCATGTCCCAGTTGGGTTCATTGACGATAATCTCCAGCACGGTGTGCTGCTTGCCGTACACCGGCGTGGTGTCGATGGGGTTGCCTATGGAGCCGTACTCGGCAACCACAGCCTTCAGCTTCTCCGCAGTTTCGGGCGTGGGCAGTGGCAGCTGCAAACCATTGCGTTCATAAGCCTCGGCCACCATCACGCCCCAGCCACCGGAGCCGGTGAGCACACCGATGTTGCGGCCTCTGGGATAACGCCCGCCGAGCACGAGCTTGGCGACATCCGCCATTTCGTGCAGGTCAGTCACTTCGATGAAGCCGCCTTCCTTGAATGTGGCTTTGAACAGCGTGTAGTCCGCCGTGAGCTTGCCAGTATGCGAGCCCGCTGCCCGACGGCCTGCACCGCTGTTGCCCACTTTAAGCAGGATGATGGGTTTGCCCAGTTGCAGGGCACGCTGGCCCAATTCGCGCAGACGCTTGCCTTCGAGACTGGATTCCAGATAAGCGAGTATCAGCTGCACATCATCCTGCCCCAGCAGGGTGTGGGTAAAGTCAAAGAAATCCAGATCGGCCTCGTTGCCGCACGACACGATGTAGCGGGTATCGACGCCGCGCGCATGCGCGTGCGCCATCATGCTGAGTCCTACGCCGCCGCTTTGCGAAACCACCGCGACGGGGCCCGGCTCCAGGCTCTTGTCGTAGAGCGCGCCGCCGAATGCGCAGAAGGCGCGCGTGGCGATGTTGGCTACGCCTATGCAGTTGGGACCCACCACGCGCACGCCGCTTTGCTTGATGGCCGCGTCAAGTTCGCGCTGCGCGGCTTCGCCCAGCTTGCCGGTTTCGGCAAAACCGCCAGCGAGCACCACCGCGAACGGAATGCCCGCTTCACCGCAATCGAGCAGCGCCTGCGGCACTTGCGCGGCGGACACCGCCACCAGCGCCACGTCGCACTTTTCCGGGATCGCCTGCGCATTCGGGTAGGCTTTGACGCCCTGCACTTCCTCGCGCCTCGGATTGACCGGAAAGAGTTTTCCGGCGTAGCCCACTTCCAGCATCAAACGCAGCGGCTGGCCGCTGATGGAAGTGGTATTGGTCGATGCTCCGATGATGGCGATGGAGGAGGGCGTGAGCAGTTTGGTGAGATTGACGGGGGCGCGAGTGGTCATTTTTTTTCGATGTCGTGCCCGCCTGCGCGGGAACGACAGCAGTGGTGTTGATGCGTTGTGGAGATCAGTTGAATTTATACATTAAGGCCGCATCGTAAACGACGCGCGCCCCGGCGTCAGCAAAGGTTCCGCCAAGTGAACAAATTCGCACAACAATTTGCGTGTATCGCGTGGATCGATGATTTCCTCGACCCAGAACGTTTCGGCGGAACGGAACGGCGAGCGCAGACGGTTGAGACGTTCCTCGATTTCGGCGAGTTTCGCCTGTGGATCGGGAGCGGCGTCAATGTCGGCGCGATACGCGGCTTCTATGCCGCCTTCCAGTGGTAGCGAGCCCCAGTGGCCCGAAGGCCAGGCATAACGCAGTGCCAAGCGTCCCGGCGGCTGATGCAGCGCGCCAGCCACGCCAAATACATTGCGCACGATGATCGAGCACCACGGCACCGTGCATTGATCGAGCGCGGCCATCGCGCGCACGCCGGCGCGTATGGTTGCGGTTTTTTCCGCCTCCAGGCCGACCAGAAATCCTGGACAATCCACGAGATGCACCACCGGCAGGTGAAACGTTTGCGCCAGATCGACGAAGCGTATGATCTTGGCGCACGCATCCGCCGTCCACGCACCGGCATAGTGATAGGGGTCACCTGCCATCAGCGCAACGGAACGGCCATCGATACGCGCCAAGCCGGTGATGATGGAGCGGCCAAACATTTGGCCCATCTCGAAAAAGCTGTCGTGATCCACCAGCGTTTCGATGATCGTGCGCATCTTGTAAACGCGGCGGCGGTCTTTGGGAATCACCTTGAGCAGCGCTTCGTCGCGACGGTTGGAACTTTCCGCACACGCAACCACCGGCGGCGTGGCATAAATCGATGACGGCAGGTACGACAGAAAGCGCCGCGAGCAGGCGAAGGCTTCTGCTTCAGTATCCACCGCATGATCCACTGCGCCAGCCCTCGTCTGGATTTCCCAGCCGCCGAGTTCCTGCTTGGTGAGCTTCTGGCCGATGCGCTCTACCACCGGCGGGCCTGCTACGAACATCGCAGACGTGGTCTTGGTCATCACCGAATAGTGGCTGGCAGCGAGCCGCGCCGCGCCCAGTCCGGCAACCGAACCCAGCCCCAGCGCCACCACTGGCACCGTGCCCAGATTCACCGACGCCCAGTGATATCCGGCCGTACCCGCGACGCGCCCCGGCAGATTGGCGCGCCCGGTGGTCTCGATAGTCTTCACCGAGCCGCCGCCGCCCGAGCCTTCGATGATGCGAATGATCGGCAGGCGAAACTCGTTCGCCATCTGCTCTGCCATCACGGTTTTTTCCTTGATGGTGGCATCCGCCGAACCGCCGCGCACTGTGAAATCGTCACCGCACACCACTACCGGCCGACCGGCTATCATGCCGCGTCCGAAGACGCAGTTGGCCGCCTGCAATCCGGTGAGATTGCCGGCATCGTCGTAGCTCGCTTTGCCGGCAATGCCCCCCACTTCGTGAAAGCTGCCCGCATCCAGCACGCCTTCAATCCGTTCGCGTACCGTGAGCCGCCCGCCGTCGTGCTGGCGTTTCACCTTGTCGGGGCCGCCCATCTGCCGCGCAAACGCCTCGCGCGCGCGCAATTCATCGAGCTCTGACTGCCAGCTCATGGTTTTGTCTCTTCTTCCCTGAAAGTAATAACGTGCTGCCGTTATTGCGGGGCGCGGGCCTTAATAAAACCCACGCGCAGCAGCCTTTTGCTCAACCTATCATGACGATTTCCGTGAACTTGCCGCCCTTGTCCGCGATTTCTTTTAGTAACGCTGACGGCTTCCAGCGCGCACCCAGTTCGTTGTGCCAACGCTCGATCTGTTCGCAAATGGCTTTCGACCCGATAGTGTCTGCCCAGAACATCAGCCCGCCGCGATAACGCGGGAAGCCAAAGCCGTACAGCCACATCACATCGATGTCGCTGGCGCGGCGCGCTTTCTTCTCCTCGAGAATCTTGCAGGCTTCGTTGACGGAAGCGAATAGCAGCCGCCGCAGAATTTCTTCTTCGGTGAAGCTGCGCTGCCTGATGCCCAGACTTGAAGTGACATCCTTGATGACCTGCGCCACGATCGGATCCGAATGCGGCGTGCGGTCGCCCTTTTCGTAGCGGTACCAGCCCGCGCCGGTCTTTTGACCAAAGCGGCCCAGTTCACACAATCTGTCGGCAATCGGATTCATGCGGAAGTTCGGATCTTCCGCGGCACGGCGTTTACGCACCGCATAGCCGATGTCGAGGCCCGCGAGATCGCCCACCGCGAACGGGCCCATCGGGTAACCGAAACCGGTGAGCACCTTGTCCACCTGCTCGGGCAGTGCACCGTCTTCCAGCAGGATGCTTGCCTCCGCGGTGAACGGCGCGCGGCTGCGGTTGGCGACGAAGCCGTCGGTATTGCCGGCCCAGGCGCTGACTTTGCCAATCTGCTTGCCCAGTTGCATGGCCGTGGCTATCGTCGCGGGCGAACTTTTTGAGCCTTCAACGATTTCCAGCAACTTCATCACATTGGCCGGGCTGAAGAAATGCGCCCCTGCGACATCGCCGATGCGTACAACACCTTCGCCGATTTTGTCGATGTCGATGGTGGAGGTGTTGGACAGCAGCAGCGCGCCGGGCTTCATCACCGCGTCGAGCTTTTTGAACACCTGTTGCTTGACGCCGAGTTCCTCAAACACCGCTTCAATCACCACATCGGCCTGCCCGATATCTTGATAGTTGAGCACCGGTTCGATCAGCTTCAGCCGCTGGTCCATCTGCGCTTGGGTGATGCTGCCGCGTTTGACCGCAACGGCATAGTTGTCGGTCACACGCTTCAGGCCGCGGTCGAGCGCTTCCTGTGTCGCATCGAGAATTTTTACCGGCACGCCGAAATCCGCAAAGCTCATGGCAATGCCGCCGCCCATGGTACCCGCACCGATCACTGCACCTTTCTCTATTCGTTTTGGCTTCGCGCCCGCCGCAAGCTCCGGCAAGCGGCCTGCCTGCCGCTCGGAGAAAAAGGCATAACGCAGCGCCTTGGCTGCGTCGGAATTCTCCAGCGGTGCGAACAGTTCGCGCTCGCGCAGGATGCCCTGCTCGAAGGGCAGCGTCACCGCTGCTTCCACTGCGTTGATGCAGGCGAACGGTGCAGGTTGTCCCTTGGCCTTACGTTCGATGCTCTTGCGCATGGCGTCGAACATGCCAGGGTCGTTCCGGTACTCGTCGAATTTGGTCGTCATCTTGCTGACGGTGGGCATGGGCCGTTTGTCGGCGATGTTCCTGGCAAACTGAATCGCTTCCACGCGCAAATCTGCCTTGTCGTCGATCAGCGCATCGAGAATGCCATAGCCTTTTGCTTCCTCCGCGGGAACGTGACGCCCGCTCACGATCATGTCGAGCGCGATCTTCGGCCCCACCAGGCGCGGCAAGCGTTGTGTGCCAGCGCCGCCGGGAAGTATGCCGATCAGCACTTCGGGCAAGCCGACTTTGGTCGCGCGTTTGGCGATGCGATAGTGGCACGCCATCGCAGTCTCGAGCCCGCCGCCGAGCGCAAAACCGTGGATCGCCGCCACGATCGGCTTTGCACTTTTTTCAAGTATGTCGACGGGGCGTTCACCGACGGGAAGACGCTTCGCGCCCTTGCCAAACTGGCGTATGTCCGCGCCCGCGATAAAGCTGCGACCGGCGCCCATCAGCACCATGGCCTTTACCGATGCATCATGGTTGCCGTTGGCGACGCACTCCAATATGCCTTCCGGCACACCAGGGCTCATCGCGTTTACCGGCGGATTGTCCACCGTGATAACGCCTATGCCCTCTTCCACTTCAAACCGTACCAGTGATCCGCTCATAATGCCTCCCGCCTCGTTTGCTGTTGCGCTACTTTAGCATCGCGCGGCTCTATCGTAGGAAGCGGTGTTGGCTGCACAAAATCGAAAGCCTGCACATGCACAGTCTTTTTTAGCCAACCCGATAACTGAAAACATCGTCGACAAGCAGACATTGTGGTTTTGTCACTGACGCCTTTCCGGGTAACATTGAATAGTCGTCGCAGCGCCGTCACATCTCTGCGGCAGAGAATAAGTTGCAAGTATTTGTTTTTAAAATCTTTTAATGAACCTCCGTTATCTGAATGACATCCTAAAAACTGGAGAATCACCTTGGACTTGCGCTACACATCGGAAGAAACCCAATTTCGCGACGAGGTCAGGGCTTTTTTTCGCACCGCGCTGCCCGCGCCCATCCGCCGCAAGATGGAACTGGGCCAGCGCCTGTCGAAAGAAGATATCGTCACGTGGCAGCGCATACTCAATACCAAGGGCTGGGCGGTACCGAGTTGGCCCGTCGAATGGGGTGGCACCGACTGGGGCCCGGTCAAGACTTATATTTTCAAGGAAGAAATGCAGCTTGCTCCGGCGCCGGATCCACTAAGCTTTAACGTCAGCATGGTAGGTCCGGTACTGATTGCGTTTGGTTCGGAAGCGCAAAAAAAACATTTTCTGCCGCGTGTCGCCAATCTAGATTACTGGTTTTGTCAGGGTTTTTCCGAGCCAGGTGCGGGCTCCGATCTCGCGTCACTCCGAACCTCGGCGCGGCTCGATGGCAACGAGTACGTCGTCAACGGCCAGAAGATCTGGACATCGCGGGCACATCACGCCGACTGGATGTTCTGCCTGGTGCGCACGGGCGCGGGCGGGAAGCAGCAAAGCGGCATTTCCTATCTGCTGATCGATACCAAGACACCGGGCCTCACCATCCGCCCGATTCCAACCATTGATGGCGAGCATCACTTCAACGAAGTTTTTTTCGATAACGTGCGCGTGCCGGCCGAGAACCTCGTGGGCGAAGAAAACAAAGGCTGGACCTACGCCAAATATCTGCTTGGCCACGAACGCGTCGGCATCGCCCGTATCGGCGCCTCGAAGCAGCGCATACAGCGCGCCAAGGCACTGGCCGCCAATGTCTTTGTCGGTGACACCCCGCTTGCCGAAACCGAGCGCTTTCGCGAGAAAGTTGCGGCTATTGAAGTTGAACTCAAAGCACTGGAAATCACGCAGATGCGCGTCGTCGCCAACGCGCGCAACCTGCCGCCGGGCGCGCCCGACCCCACGTCGTCGATACTTAAGCTCAAAGGCACCGAACTGCAGCAGGCTACCACCGAAATCCTGATGGAAGTGGCCGGCGCATTTGCGATGATCCGCCAGCCGGAGCATTTGTGGGGTACAGCCACCGAGCCGCCGATAGGGCCGGAATGGACAACCACGACTGCGGCAGACTACTTCTATACGCGCGCCGCGTCGATTTACGGCGGATCGAACGAAATTCAGAAGAACGTCATCGCCAAACGAATTCTCGGGCTCTAGCTCTTACATCGAAAAAGCGGGAAGACATACGCATGGACTTTGACCTCACCGACGAACAGCGCATGCTCAAAGAGAGCGTCGAGCAGTTGATTACCGATCGCTACGATTTCGAGCAGCGCAAGAAATACATGAAAGAGGAAGCCGGCTACAGCCGCTCGCAATGGGCGCAGTATGCCGAAATGGGTTTGCTGGGACTGCCGTTTGATGAACGCTTCGGCGGCGTCGGCGGCGGCCCGGTCGAAACCATGATCGTGATGGAAGCCTTCGGACGCGGCTTGGTGCTCGAACCGTACCTCGCCACCGTGGTGCTGGGCGGCGGCCTCGTCAATCTCGGCGGCAACGATGCGCAGCGCGCGGCGATCCTCCCGAAAATTGCCGACGGCAGTTTGCTGCTCGCCTTCGCACACTCGGAAGCACAGTCGCGCAACGATCTGGCCGATGTCGCCACCGCCGCGAAACGAGACGCCGACGGCTGGATACTCGATGGCGAGAAGGCCTTTGTCGCGCACGGCAACTGTGCTGACAAACTGGTCGTTTCCGCCCGTATCTCCGGGGACCGCAACAGCCGCGAAGGCATCGGCCTGTTTCTGGTGGACGCACAATCACACGGCGTGTCGCGCAAGAACTACGAAACCCAGGACGGACTACGCGCCGCGCAGATTAAGCTGTCAGGCGTCAAAGTCAGTTCCAATGACGCCATCGGCGACCCCGGCAAGGCGCTGCCGCTGATCGAGCGCGTCGCCGACAGCGCGCTGGCAGCGGTGGCGGCGGAAGCCGTCGGAGCGATGGCTGCGGCACAGGAAATCACCATGGAATACCTGCGCACGCGCAAACAGTTCGGTGTGGCGATCGGCAGTTTCCAGGTACTGCAACACCGCGCCGTGGACATTCTGGTCCACCTGGAGCAGGCGCGCAGCATGGCGCTGTTCGCAACCATGATGATGGACCACCCCGATCCGGCGGAACGCAGCAAAGCCATATCCGCGGCAACGGTGCAGATACGCCGTTCCGGAAAATTTGTAGGACAACAAGTGGTGCAGTTGCATGGCGGCATCGGCATGACGCTCGAATACAAGATCGGCCACTATTTCAAACGCCTCACGGCGATGGAATCGCTGCTCGGCGATACCGACCATCATCTTGCAGCGCTGGCGCGCGCCGGCGGTTTGATCGCGGCGAGCGCCTGAGACGTGAAGAAATGAAGCAAAGCGAATCGGTATTTCTGCGCGTGCGCGGGCTGAATTACCACTGCCGCACCTGGGGACGGGAAGGGGCGCCGAAGTTGTTCATGCTGCACGGCTTTCAGGACGTCTCCGCGTCCTGGCAGTTCACGGTGGATGCGCTCGGCAAAGACTGGCATGTCATCGCGCCCGACTGGCGCGGCTACGGCCTGACGGATTGGGCCGGGCAGGACACCTACTGGTTTCCCGATTTCGTGGCAGATCTCGATGCCATCCTCGATCATTTCGAGCCAGAACTGCCGGCGACGCTCGTCGCGCACAGCATGGGCGGCAGTGTGGCCGCACTGTATGCGGGCGCTGTTCCGCAAAGAATTCGCAAACTCGTCAATGTCGAAGGCTTCGGCGGTCCGCCCGCAAATGCGGAGGATGCGCCTCGCCGCTACGCCAAGTGGCTGCGGCAGATTGTTCGTGGCGAGGAACAGCGGCCCTATGCTGACTTCGCGGATTTTGCCGAGCGCATGATGGCAGAAAATCCGCGCCTCACACCCGAGCGCGCGGCATTTCTCGTACAGCACTGGGGCAAGGAAGAACCCGACGGCACGGTGGCGCGCCGCGCCGACCCAGCGCACAAGGTAATGCGGCCTACGCCTTCACGTATGGATGAGGCCATTGCCTGCTGGCGGCAAATCAGCGCGCCGGTGCTATTCGTCGAAGGCGCGAACTCCCGCGCGGCAGCATCGCAGCGCGCCAAGCCGGAAGAGTACGAAGAACGGCTGACGGCATTTCAAACGCTTGCCGGCGTTGAACGCATCGACGATGCCGGCCACAACATACACCACGACCAGCCGGAAGCGCTGGCGAAAGTGATTGAGCAGTTTTTGGCCGGTTAGTATCGGCACAAATCACTGCGGCTTGATGCCCGCTTTGCGCGTAATCTCGCTCCATTTGGCGATTTCCTTGCGAATATACGCGCCAAATTGCTCGGGCGTACCGCTGGCCGGCTCAAGCCCGAGCGCAGTGAACTTTTCGATGACCGCCGGCGTCGCAAGAACCTTGTTCATCACGGCGTTTAGTCTGGCGACCACGGGCGCGGGCAGCTTGGCCGGTCCGACGATCCCCCCCCACGCGACCACCTCGTAACCTGGCAGCCCGGATTCCGACAACGTGGGCAAATCCGGAAACGCGGGCAAACGCTTGGTGCCGGTGACCGCAAGCCCGCGTATGCGCCCGCTCTTGATGTACTGCTCCAGCGCTGAACTCCCATTAAACGTCATATGCACCTGCCCCAATGCCATGGCGGGAATGACCTGCGCGCCGAGGAAAGAAACAGCGCGTATATTGGTCCCCGCCATCTGATTGAACAATTGCCCGCTCATATACTGCGTGGAACCCACCGTCGCTCCTCCATAGACCAGCTTGCCGGGATTCTTTTTCGCGTAATCAATGAGCTCGCTTACCGACTTCACCTGAAACGACAACGCGACTGCAAGAATATTGTAGGAATTGGAGATCTGGCCGACAGGCTGAAAGTCGCGCACAGGATCGTACGCCAGCTTGGCGTAGACGCTGGGCGCAATCCCCAGTGATGCGATATTGCCGTAACCGATCGTATATCCGTCCGGCGGCGCGCGCGCGATGAGCGGCATGCCAAGCGTGCCGCCCGCTCCGCCCCGGTTGTCCACGACAAACTGCTGACCCAGCAGCGTGGTCATTTCCGCCGTGATAAGACGCGAGTTGATATCCGGGGCACTGCCCGCAACGGCAGCTACGATAAAACGAATCGGACGTTCGGGATACGCTGCCAGGCACATTCCAGCCGAAAGGCCCAAGGCCAGTCCCGCAGCACATACTGACTTCAGCATATTGTGTTCCTTATTCCGGGGAAATCATATCACTCCGCTCGAATGCTGGCAGCCCTGTCCACCTTGGCCCGCGGCTCCGTCTCCAGCGCAACGCCGGAGCAGGATAAGCACGCGGTGCATGGGGCAGCAACCGACCCGGTGTGGAGCGGCTCCATGCCGGAAGAAGGCGATCTGCCGGATTTGTTTTATGATCGGGTGCCCGATACCGCGTTGCATAAACCGCTGCGGGTAATTGAGCCGCAAGGACGCTGTTGTTCAGATTCGCAGATAACATCGCATCGGACTTCCTGATTTTGACAGCGAAGTTAGGCTGCATAACACGAGAGAGATCATGAAACACGAAATCGTTATTACCGCGCCGGGCCACAAAGGAACGCTCGAGCGGCTGGTACAGGAATTTTCCGCGATCAAGCTGTGGGAAGCCACTGACCGCGCCGCAGCGCTGAAGGAAGCCGCGCCACGGGTGCGCGCGCTGGCCCATAGCGGCCATTCGAAAGTGGATGGCCATCTGATGGATGCGCTGCCCAAGCTGGAAATCATTTCGAACTTCGGCGTCGGCGTGGACCAGATCGACCTTGATGCGGCAAAGCAGCGCGGCATCATCGTTACCAATACCGCCGGCGTGCTGAACGAGTGCGTCGCCGACTGCGCGATGGCGTTGGTGTTGAATACGCTGCGCAAGTTCCCGCAGTCGGGCACCTACCTGCGCGCGGGAAATTGGCAAACACGCGGAGCGTATCCGCTGGGCACTTCGATCGGCGGCAAGACGCTCGGCATTCTCGGACTCGGGCGCATAGGCGAAGCGATCGCGAAGCGCGCGCAAGCGTTCGGGATGAACATCCGCTATCACAACCGCAACCAGAAGAACGTGCCCCACGCCTACGATGCCGATGCAGCAACGCTGGCGGCAAACTCGGACGTGCTTCTGGTGATTACGCCCGGCGGCGCCGATACCGACAAGCTGGTCAATGCCAGGGTGCTGGATGCGCTGGGACCGCAGGGCTATCTGGTCAACGTCGCGCGCGGCTCGGTGGTGGACGAGCTGGTGCTGCTGCGCTACCTGCAGGAAAAGAAAATCGCGGGCGCGGGGCTCGATGTGTTCGAGCACGAGCCCAAAGTGCCGCCTGAATTCTTCGCGCTCGACAACGTGGTGCTGACGCCGCACGTCGCCAGCGCCACCTTCGAGACGCGCAAGGCGATGGGTGATCTGCAAGTCGAGAACCTGCATCTGCATTTTGCCGGCAAGCCGGTGAAAACGCCGGTGACTTAACGGCGCGCCGACAAGGCCGTTCGCCATCAACTTATTCGGCTTTCACACCAGCCGCTTTTACTACCTTCGCCCACTTCTCCGTCTCCAGCGCGATGTAAGCCGCAAACTGCTGTGGCGTTCCGCCGACGATATCACCGCCCTCCTCCGTCAGACGCGTGCGCACGATGGGAATTTGCAGCACCGCGGTAATCTCCCGATGCAACAGCGCGGCAACGGGTTTAGGCACTTTTGCCGGCAGCAGCACACCGTACCACTGCATCGCTTCATAGCCCGGCAAAGCGGATTCCGCCACCGTCGGTACCTCCGGCAGCACCGGCGAGCGCAGCGGGCCGCTCACGCCCAGTGCGCGCAGCCGTCCTGATTTCACATGCGGCAGTGTCGGCACGATGTTGTTCATCGCCAGTTGCACCTGTCCCGCGATAAGATCGACCGCCGCGGGCGCACTGCCGCGATACGGCACATGCACCACATGCACACCCGCCATGTTCTTGAACAACTCCATCGCCAGGTGCGACATGGCGCCTATGCCCGACGACGCATAACTGTATTTCCCTTGATTGGCCTTCGCGAGCCGGATCAAATCGCTCGCGGTTTTCACTGGCAATGCCGGATTCACCGCCAGCACAAACGGCGCGCGGCTTACCTGCATCACCGGCGCGAAATCGCGCGTCACGTCATAGGGCAGCGTCTGCAACGCGGGATTTACCGCGATGGCGCTGCCGGTATTGAGCAGCAGCGTGTAACCATCAGGGTTCGCTTTCGCCACCACGTCCGCGCCGATGGCACCGCCCGCGCCGGGCCGGTTGTCCACCAGCACCTGCTGGCCAAAGCGCTCGCTCAGCTTCTCGGCCAGGGCACGCGCCACGAAATCGGAACCGCCACCGGGTGCGGAGCCGGTAACCATGCGCAGCGGCTTTGCGGGATAACCCGGCAAGCCCGCGGCCACACTCGCAGCCACGGGTACTGCCGCCGCGATGACGACGCCGGCAACACGGCGAATCGAGAAACAAAGTTGAACCATGTTATGGGCTTGAGCCACAGAATAGTCTGCTTGCGCAAAGTGTAGCGCTTTTTTTCGAGCATACGCCTGCCACAAAATCATACGCACGGCGCACACCTTACATTACAATGCCGCGCTCATATCGACACATTCAGCAACATGTCTGCGCCTCAACCTTCCAGCGCCGTTGACCCCGCGCTTTATAAATCGCCTTTCTGGCTGCCCGGCGGCCACGCTCAAACCATACACGCGGCGACCTGGGTGACCCGCCCGCACGTGGCATATTGGCGCGAGCGCTGGGAAACGCCCGATTTCGATTTTGTCGATCTCGACTGGGTGGACAATCCTCATCAGGAACTCGCGCTGGATCAACACGACGACACGCCGCTGGTGGTGCTGTTTCATGGACTCGAAGGCAGTTCCAACAGTCATTACGCGCGCGCCTTGATGCACGCCGTCAACGCGCGCGGCTGGCGCGGCGTGGTGGTGCATTTTCGCGGTTGCAGCGGCGAGGTCAATCGACTGCCGCGCGCTTATCACTCCGGCGACAGCGCCGAGATCGACTGGATTTTGCGCCGATTGCGCTCGACGCGCAGCGGACCAGTTTATGTCGCCGGCGTCTCGCTGGGCGGCAATGCGCTGCTCAAATGGCTGGGCGAGCAAGGCGCCGATGCGCGAAGGATCATCACACGCGCGGCCGCCGTCTCCGCACCCGTCGATCTCGCCGCCGCGGGCGATGCGCTGGGGCGCGGCTTCAACATGATCTACACGCGAAATTTTCTGGCGACGATGAAAGCCAAAACGCTGTCGAAAATGAAGCGCTACCCGGCACTGTGCGACAAACACCGCATGCAGGCCACGCGCACGTTGCGCGAATTTGATGATCTGGTGACCGCGCCGCTGCACGGCTTCAAAGGCGTTGATGATTATTACGCGCGCGCCAGCAGCAAGCCGTTTCTCGACGCCATCGCCGCGCCGACACTGATGCTCAATGCGCGCAACGATCCTTTTCTGCCGGCGCGGTTTTTGCCGACGCCGCAGCAGGTATCAAGTCATGTGCAGTTCGAAACGCCGGCCGCCGGCGGGCATGTCGGGTTTGTAACCGGACGCTTTCCGGGTAACATCGAATGGCTGTCGCAGCATGTGCTGCGGTTCTTTGCAACAGCATAAACGTAAGTATTTGTTTTTAAAATATTTTTTATCAATGCCGACATTTGCCTCACCTGAAATTTTCAAAGCCTACGACATCCGCGGCATCGTAGGGAAAACGCTCACCCCCGAAGCGGTTGAAAATATCGGACACGCGATCGGCTCCGAGGCCGTCGCACGCAAACAAAAAGAAGTTGCCATCGGACGCGATGGACGCGCCTCCGGCCCCGATCTTTCCGCGGCGCTCGCGCGCGGCCTGCGCGCCAGCGGCGTCGATGTGATCGATGTCGGCATGGTGGCCACGCCCATGCTCTACTTCGCCGCGTATCAACTGAACACGCTATCCGGCGTGATGGTCACCGGCTCGCACAATCCGCCCGAATACAATGGCCTGAAGATGATGCTGGGCGGCGACACGCTCGCCGGCGACGCGATACAGGCGCTGCGTTCACGCATCGAGCGCGGCGATCTTGCGCGCGGCAACGGCGGCTACCGCACACACGACATCCGCGAAGCGTACTTGAGCCGCATCGAGAGCGACGTGAAGCTCGCACGCCCGATCCAAATCGCCGTCGATTGCGGCAACGGCGTCGCCGGCGCGTTCGTGCCCGAACTCTACCGCCGGCTGGGTTGTGACGTGGAAGAACTCTTCTGCGACGTGGACAGCCGCTTTCCGAATCATCATCCCGATCCTTCGCAACCGAAGAACCTGCAGGACCTGATCGCTGCATTGAAATCCGGCGGCGCCGAGATCGGCCTCGCCTTCGACGGCGACGGCGACCGTCTCGGCGTGGTGACAAAGAACGGCAATATTATTTACCCCGACCGGCAGTTGATGCTGTTCGCTGCAGACGTTCTCTCACGCAATCCCGGCGCGGAAATCATTTTTGACGTGAAATCCACGCGTAACCTGTTCAACTGGATACGCAACCACGGCGGCAAACCGCTGATGTGGAAAACGGGCCACTCGTTCGTCAAGGCCAAGCTGAAGGAAAGCGGCGCGCCGCTGGCCGGTGAAATGAGCGGCCACATGTTCTTCAAGGAACGCTGGTACGGTTTCGACGATGCGCTCTACGCCGGCGCGCGGCTGCTGGAGATTCTGTCCAAAGTAACGGACCTCACGGCAGCGCTGGAATCGCTGCCCGATGCGGTGAGCACGCCGGAACTGCACGTACACACCGCCGAAGGCGAAAACTACACGCTGATGGATACGCTTAAGAAAAATGCGAAGTTCGACGGGGCACAAGAGATCATCACCATCGACGGCATGCGCGTCGAATATGCTGATGGCTTCGGGCTGGCGCGTCCGTCGAATACCACGCCGGTGATCGTACTGCGCTTCGAGGCCGAAAACGAGGATGCGCTGCGCCGGATACAGAACGATTTCCGGCATGCATTGCTATCGGTAAAACCGGGACTCGTTCTGCCGTTTTAGCGGCAGCGGCAATCCACCCCTGGGCGTCAGCTAGCCCCCCGCGAGCTTGAGCAATGGCGCTACCGCGCCCACCGTGCCATGACCGCCAGCAAAGTTCTCTGCGTTCAGGCCCCATTTCCTGATGCCTCTCACCACGTCCTGCTCGCCCGGCCGCAGCTTGGCGAGCGGCGAATCGCGGCCCGGTGACCACAGGTCGGTGACGAATCCAAGCTTCACATCGGGTATGAAGGCGATCAACGTCCCGGTGGAATGTTGCGTCTCGATGGAATAGAAACCGACTTCGCGTTTCGCATCCTTGAGCAGGTATTTATCGCTGACTTCGATGATGTTGGCTTTGCGCGGATGGTTGTGCAGCCTGTCGTTCAAGGTCGCGCCCGGCGCGGTGAACTGGCGGGTGAAATGCACCTTGTTACCACCGCCGACAATGACCGTGGCGCCTTCGGCCACGTAGGTGCGCGCGCCACTGGTATGATCCCAGTGATGGTGCGAGAGCATCAGATATTTGATCGGTTTTCCCGGATAGCGCGCTTTGGCGGCCTTGATCGTCCACTCCGAAAACTGCTCGTTGATCGGCGCGTCTAGCACCACCAGATACTTTTCCATCTCGACCACGACACTGTTGTGCGACACGCCGCGCGATTGGCTGACGCCAGGCGCGATATCGACCAGTTCCGGCTCCGCGCGCGCCGATACATCCCAGCCCACGGTGTCCGAATCCATCAGATTGCCCCAATGCCCGCGGCGAATCATCCATTGATAAGGTATGCCGGACGTGCCGCGAGACGCTTGCACCGCAATCGCGCGCGCCATAATCGGAATCTCAAACAAACTTGCGGCCAGCGACGGATTCGCGCTCACCTGATCGTACTTGATGCTCAGCGTATTACGTCCGTTCAAATGATACTCAAGGTTGTGTGCCATTTTCACGCCGCCCACCTCGCGCCAGTCGGACAGCGTCATATCGTAGTGGGCATCGCCCTGTATCGGATCGGCGTCGCGGGTGCGGATAATCACCGGCAGCTTGGAGTCCGCATCAAACATCACTATGAAACTGAAGTTGCGCACATCGTATTGCAGCGCCGGCAACCGCTTGCCGCCGATGCTTTGCGTGGCGACCGCCTTCACCGCACTGGGATTATTCTTCATGTCGAGCAGCAGCCGCGGCGAGCGGCGGATCAACTCGCGCAAGACAATCGCAGCGCGCGCACCCGACATCGGATGTCCCGGCGGGTTGCTTCTGAGGCTCACTTGCGTGCGCGACGCCGAGTCGATACCGGCGACGTAGCCGATTTCACTCGACAGGATT
>JAKFYK010000043.1 GCA_021730905.1 Betaproteobacteria bacterium
TTCGCTTGGTTGAACAAATACAAACGCGTGATCACCCGCTGGGATCGCCTGATCGATCATTTCAACGCCTTTGTTCATCTCGCCTGCTCTATGATTCTCATCCGTCGGTATTTATGAAATGACTTCTAGTAATATTATTTCCTACTGAATTTTGATATCCGCGGCCTTCACCACGCCGCGCCACAGGGTTATTTCCTTGAGGATTTGATCGTGCAGCGCTTCGGGCGTGCCGCCCGCGGGTGATACGCCGTCACCGCGCAAGCGGTCTTCCATCTCCTTGCTGCGGATGATTCTGGTGATTTCACCGTTCATGCGCTCGACCACCGCGCGCGGCAAACCCCTGGGCCCGATCAGCGCGTGCCAGTTGGACACGTCATAACCCGGCACACCAGCCTCGGCGATGGTGGGAATACCCGGCTCAGCGGCAATGCGTTTGCCGGTGGTCACTGCCAGTGCGCGGATGCGTCCCGCCTTCACCTGCGGCAATCCGGTCTGCGGCGTCGCGAACACCAGCGAAATTTGTCCGGCCATGAGATCGGTCAGCGCAGGCGCACCGCCTTTGTAGGGGACATGCACCATCTGGATCCCCGCCCTATGCAAAAACAGCGCGTTCGCCAGATGCACAATAGTGCCTTGCCCGGCGGAGCCATAGACGATTTGATCGGGCCGCGACTTGGCCAGCGCAATCAAATCGCGCAGCGTTTTCGCCGGCACGGAGGGATGCACCACGGCAACCAGCGGACCGCGCGCCACCAGTATCACCGGCGTGAATTCATTGACCGGATCGAACTTGATGTTGTAAAGACTCGGATTGATCGAGTAACTGGGCGTGACGAGATTGAAGGTATGGCCATCAGGCGCCGCCCGGATTCCGGCCTCGATGCCCAGCGTGCTGCCGCCGCCTGCGCGATTCTCGACGATCACTTGCTGACCCAGTGTTTCCGTGAGTTTTTGCGCAAGCAGGCGCGCGATGAAATCGGTTCCGCCGCCTGCCGCGGTAGCGACGATGATGCGCACCGTTTTCGTGGGATACGCTGCTCCTGTCGCAGCGGTTTGCGCACGCGCCTCTGCGCCATGCAGCAGCGCCGCGCAACTCATCACCACCACCGCGCAACTGACGCCGGTATTTGTTCTTATTGAATTATTCAATTCGTCCCTCTGCTTTCACACCGGCACTTTGTAGTTTCCCGTATCCTAGCCTCCCCGCGGCACGCATACAATCGCCATCATGTGCCGACGCGTCGATGCGCCTCGGTTATACTGCCCCCGGTTCTGGCTGACGCATCCACATGCTGCAACTCGAAATGTCCCACACATCGTTCTTGCGCTGCCTGCTTGCAGGCTTGGCGCTCGCCTGCGCTGGCGCGTACGCAGCGGATGTGGCCTACCCGACACGCCCGGTGCGCATGCTGGTCGGCTTCACGCCCGGCGGCACCAGCGATGTAGTGGCGCGCATTGTCGGCAAGAAGTTGGGCGACGCGTGGGGCCAGCAGTTCGTGGTGGACAACCGCGCCGGCGCCGGCGGCATCGTCGCCACGGAAATCACCGCACGTGCGGCGCCCGACGGGCACACGCTGTTTTTCGTGTCATCGAGTTTTTCCATGCAGCCCAGCGCCACACCGAATCTGCCCTACGACATACAGCGCGATTTCGCGCCGGTGACGCTCGCCGTATCATCGCCCTATGTGCTGGTGCTGCATCCCTCGGTGGACGCTCGCAGCGTCAAGGAATTGATCGCACTCGCCAAGGCAAAACCCGGGCACCTTTCCAGCGCGACTGCGGGGCCGGGCAGCGCAATCCACAGCACGGCGGAACTGTTCAACGCCATGGCGGGCGTCAACATTCTGTTGGTGCCGTACAAGGGTGCAGTGGGCATCACCGATTTGATTGCGGGACAAGTGCACACGTCGTTCGCCGGCTTTGTGCAAACCATGCCGCATGTGCGCGGCGGACGGCTGCGCGCGATTGCGGTATCGAGCGCACAGCGTTCGGCATTGCTGCCTGATCTGCCCACCGTCGCCGAGGCCGGCGTGCCGGGATACGACGTCACCGTGTGGTACGGACTGATCGCGCCCGCCAGCACGCCGCGCGCCATCATCGCCAAACTCAACGCGGGATTTGTGAAAACCATGCAGGCGTCGGAGGTGAGGCAAAATCTCACCGACCTCGGTGTCGATATCGTCGGCAACACGCCAGAGCAATTTGCTGCGGTCATACGCGCCGATGCAGAGAAATGGATGCGGCTCGCGAAGACAAAAAGTCGTTAATAAACAAATAGTTATATATCTACTCGGAGATGGCATGAAATACGGACGCTTTGAACACCACGGCAAGACTTTCTTCGGCATGGTCGAAGGCGATCAGGTGATCGAACTTGAAGGCTCGATCTTCGGCAGCTACAACCCCACCAGCACCAAGCACATGCTGTCGGCGCTGAAGACGTTAGTGCCATGCCAGCCCGCAAATTTTTACTGCGCCGGTATCAACTATCTCGCGCACATCGAATGGGGTAACCAGCGCAAGGGCACCAACACCAAACCGCCGGCAAAAGCCGACATCGGCTACCGCTCGCCCAGCGCGCTGTGCGCCACCGGCGACACCATCGTCATCCCCGCGGATTCGCCCGGCCCGGTGCAATACGAAGGCGAACTCGTCGCCGTGGTCGGCAAAAAAGCAAAGAATCTCACCGAAACCAATGCGCTGTCATGCATCCTCGGCTACACGCTGGGCAACGACGTCAGCGACCGCGGCTGGCAGGCATCCGACCGCACGCTGTGGCGCGCCAAGAACTGCGACAACTGGAAGCCGATGGGGCCGTTCATCACCACTGGCCTCGATCCGCTGGCGCTCACCATCAAAGTCAATCTCGACGGCAAGGAAGTCTCCAGCTACACCACCGACAAAATGATTTTCTCGGCGCAGCACTACATCGCCAAAATCACCCAATACACCACGCTATGGCCCGGCGACGTGCTGTGGCTGGGCGTGGACAACGCCACCATCCCTGATCTTGAAGATGGCATGGTGTGCGAGGTTATTCAGGATGATATTGGAGTGTTGCGGAATCCGGTTGCGCGGGCGAAGGCGTGAAGTTCAAAAGCGTTTTGCCACAGATGAACGCGGATAGAAACCTAAGGGTTGGCAGGGGGGGTTAGACGAAGTCATAACCCACCGGGTGTTGGAGATTGGGTCGTCAACGACAGGTTACGCTGCACTAACCCGCCCTACTTCGACTCTCGCTCACGCCGCGATCGCTACCCCTTCCTGCTCGCACGAGTTGGCCACATCGCTGATGGTCACGCGCTGCATGTCGCGCACCCAGCGCAAATCGTCATAGTCCGTGCCGCGGTGCATGGTGCAGCGGTTGTCCCACATGATGAGTTCGTTGGGACGCCAGCGGTGCGTGTGGATAAACTGCGGCTGGGTCACGTGTGCGATCATGCTGTCGATCAAAGCGCGTCCTTCCTCGTCCGGCATGCCGAACACGCGTCCGGCATGGGATGCTACGTACAGCGACTTGCGGCCGTTCTCCGGGATCGTTCGCACCAGCACCTGCGGCACCGCCGGCAAACGGCGCTTTTCGTCTTCGTTGAATTCGGTGAATCCGTTGCGCATGCGTGAATGCACAATCCAGTGCTCGGCCACCATGCCGTGCAGTTTTTTCTTTAGGTCATCAGATAACGCATCGTAGGCCGCGCGCTGGTCAGCGAACTGGGTATGCCCGCCGATGGGCGCGATGGTGCGCGAGTACAGCAGCGAACACAGGCTGGGGCGGAACTTGAACGAGCTGTCGGTGTGCCACAGCTTGTTGCCGGCCTTGTACATGCGCTGGCGGCTGGTTTCGCCCCAGATTTTTCCCTGCGCATCGAGATTGGAAATATCGGCAAACGCGCCGCTGTAGCGCGTGGGCGTTGCTTTCGGATCGAGCGTGCGTTCGTTTTCGACCGGGCCGAATTTTTCCGAGAACGCCAGATGCTGTTCGGGCGTCAGATCCTGCCCCGGAAACACCAGCACCGCGTATTTCCAGAACGCCTGTTTGATCGCAGCAAAATCATCATCCGCTATGGGTTTGGAGAGATCCACATCGCCGATTTCAGCGGCGAAATTTTGAGTAACCGGAAAAATGGTGATCGTCATGATGATGTCTTTCTCAAGAAAAATGGCCGCACTACTCAATCCCGCGGAATGTTCGTTTCAGCAATGACACGCGCCCACGCCTGATATTGTTCTTTGGTATGCGCAGTCAGTTCCGCCGGCGTGGAGGTTTGCACTTCGACGCCCTGGCGTCCGATTTGCTCGCGCATGTCGGCACGCGACAGCAGTGTGTTGAGTTCACGCGATAGCCGCGCAACGATGTCGGCTTTGATCCCGGCCGGTCCGAATAAACCCACCCATGGCGTGATGGAAACACCCGGCATGCCGGCCTCGGCGACGGTGGGTAAATCCGGCGCGAGGGGACTCCTTTTGGGCGCCAGCACTGCCAGCATGCGCAGCCGGCCTGCACGCGCCTGCTCCAGCGCCGGCACCGGTGCCATAAACGCAAACTGTATGCGTCCGCCTATCAGATCGGCGGTGGTGGGCGCATCGCCCTTGTACGGCACATGCGTAATGTCGAGCTTCGCTTGCTGCCGCAACTGCGCCGTTGCCACGATGCTGGTGGTGTTGCCGGTGCCGTAATTGAGCTTGCCCGGATTGGCGCGCGCATAGTCGATCAACTCGCCCAGCGACTTCGCAGGCACTGTGGGCGACACAAACAGAAAAAACGTGAAATGCCCCATCAGCCCGATGGCAGTGAAATCCTTCACCGGATCATAGGGCGGAACCTTGCGCAAAGCAGGCGCCGCCGACATCGGCGTATTGCTGCCGAAAAATACCGTGTGGCCATCGGGCGCGGCCTTGATCACAATGCCGCCCGCCAGTGCGCCATCCGCGCCGGGGCGGTTATCCACCAGCCATTGCTGGCCCATCGCCTGCGTCATCTGCTGGCCCATGATGCGCGCGATGCCGTCCGCCGATCCGCCCGGCGGAAACGGCACGATGTAGCGAATCGGCCGGTTCGGATACTGCGAGTGCGCATACTGCGCCACGGTGAAAGCCAGCAATGCTGCAACGAAATAGACTATTCTCATTGCTCCTCCGTTTGCTTTGATAACCGCCTGTTTTTGTTACGGGCAAATGCTGCCCGTTCAATCCACCTTCGCCCCCGACTCCTTGATCACCTTTGCCCACTTGGCGACTTCAACCTTGATGTACGCGGTGAACTGCTCCGGGGTGTTGCTGACCGGATCGAACCCCAGCACCGACAGCCGCTCTTTCGAGTCTGGCATCACCACGATGGCGCCAATACTTTTATTCAGTTTATCGACAACGGCCCTGGGCGTGCCCGCCGGCGCGAAGTACGCAATCCAGGTGTAATCCTCGTAGCCCGGAAAACCCTGCTCCGCCACGGTGCCGACATCGGGCAGCGACGGCATGCGCTGCGGGCTGGTGACGGCGACGGCGCGTACTTTTCCCGACTTGACGAGCGGGATCGACGGCGGCATCGCCGTCAATCCTATCGGCACTTGGCCCGATGCGGTGGCAAGTACCGCAGGCGTCGCGCCGTTGTAGGGCACGTGCTGGATATCGAGACCAGCCAACAGTTTCAGCAACCGTTCTCCGGTGAGGTGCGGCGTGCTGCCGGCACCGGCCGAGCCGTACTGCAGTTTCTTCGTCTTGCCGAGCGCGATCAATTCCTTGAGATTGTTCGCCGGCGTCGACGGCGTGACGAAGATGATGTTCGGGCTGGTGCCGGCATTGATGATGGGCGCGAAATCCCTGAACGCGTTGTAGCCAGGGTCTTTGTACAGGCTTACGCCCACCACGTACTGGCTGCTGTTGCAAAGCAGGGTGTGGCCGTCGGGCGTGGCGCTGACGGCGATGCGCGTGGCGAGCGTGCCGCCCGCGCCGGCACGGTTGTCCACCACGATGGATTGGCCCAGTTGCTCCGACAGCTTCTGTCCGACCAGGCGCGACATGACGTCGATCGGCCCGCCCGTCGGGCCTGCCGCGAGTATGCGTATGGTTTTATTGGGCCAGGCATCGGCAGCGAAACATGAGGTGCTGCACAGCGCAGCCGCAGCCCATACGACCCGTATCCAGTTCAAGCACATGAAATCTCCCCCGGTGTCCGGCATGCGCGCCGTGGACATTGTATGCCAGACCACAGCCAGTTTGACACTGCCAGTGCGATCCCGTGTAATGGCCGGCGTTGAAGGAGAAAACATGTGGCGCTATCTTGTCGTACTCGCATCAGCCGTGCTGCTCGCAGGCGCCGCGCTCGCGCAGACCCGGCACACGCGCCCGATCCGCCTGATCGTTCCGTACGTGCCCGGCGGCGGCTCGGATACCATCGGGCGGCTGCTCGCGCCGTACATCACCGAAGAGTTCGGCCAGCAAGTGGTGATCGACAACCGCGGCGGCGCCAACAGCACCATCGGCACTCACCTGATCGCGCGTGCCGCGCCCGACGGCCACACCTTCGGCATGATCGATTCCGCGTTCGTGATCAATCCCGCCGTACAGCAGACACTGCCGTACGACACGCTGAAAGATTTCGCGCCGATCGCGCTGGTGCGCGCGGCGCCGCTGGTGCTGCTGGTGCATCCGTCGCTGCCAGCGGCAACGCTCAAGGACTTCATTGCCTACGCCAGGGTGCGGCCCGGCAAGCTCACTTACGGCTCAGCAGGCACGGGATCGGGGCAGCATCTCGCGGGCGCGCAGTTCCACAAAGCCGCCGCGCTCGACATCACGCATATTCCGTACAAAGGCAGCGGGCAGGCGATGGCCGATCTGCTGGGCGCGCAGATCTCGCTGATGTACATCACGCAGAGCGTGGCCAACCCGCATATCGCCGGCGGCAAGCTGCGCCCGCTCGCGATCAGCAGCGTCAAACGTTCGCGCTTCAATCCGGACATCATCACCTTTGCCGAAGCGGGCTTTCCGTCGGTCAATGCGGCGACCATCAACGGCATCATCGCACCCGCGGGAACGCCGCGTGATGTGGTGCAGCGCTTGAATACCATGGTGGCGCGCGTGCTGAAAAGCCGTGAGCTTGAAAAGAAGCTGCCCGACCTCGAATTCGACGGCGAGGTGCTGACGCCGGAACAGTTCGGCGCATGGATACGCGCCGAAGTCGAAAAGTGGCATAAGCTTTTTAAATCATAACCGGAATTTCATGGATACCACACTCATCATCGTTTTACTGGGCGTTGCCCTGCTTGCCATCATTGCATTGCCTGGCTTGTTTCGAAAAAAAGGCGACGATAACAGTGCCGCGCCATCTCTCGAAAACCCGCGCGCAAACGCACCGGCGCCACAACCCGCAAAACTGACGACGCTGGACGAAATTCAGTCGCAGTGGTTCGCGCGCTGGTTATGCGAGCAGGCCCGCGCACAAACCGGTATTGATATGACGCGCGACCCGATGGCACTCACCCGCATCGGCGAAGCCGCGAAAAAAGCTCAGGCCGAAATAGATACCAACGGCCAAGCGGAAATTTCTCTGCCCTACATCGCCGCGGACTCCAGCGGCCCCAAACACTTCAATCTCAAGGTGACGCGCGAACAGTTGGCAAGCGTGCGGCAGCGCATGGCATAATTTAATATAAGCATTTGTTTTTAAACAATTATTTAAGTTAGCCGCGCTCCACATTGTCGTGCATTGTGCCTCCCGATGCGCGTGTGTAGCATGTTCCAGTCACATCAACCGTTTGAGGAGAATCTGATGAGCGCCACGCTGTTTCACTTTTCATTCGCAGTTAATGATCTCGACCGCGCGCGCAAATTTTACGGCGAGATTCTGCAATGTCCCGAAGGCCGCAAGCTGAAAGGCCGGGTGGACTACAATTTCTTTGGCCACCACATCGTGGCGCATCTCGCGCCCGAAGACGTGGTCGGCGACAAAGGCCGCAAGATCGGCGGCGCACTCGTCACGCCGCTGCGCCACTTTGGCGTGGTGATGACGCTCGATGATTTCCAGAAAACTGCCCAGCGCGCGGAACAACTCGGCGCGGAATGGATCAACAAGCCCAGCATTACCCAAAAGGGCACGGTGCGCGAGCAAATGCTGATGACGCTCAGCGACGGTTGCGGCAACGCCATTGAGTTCAAGGGCCTCGCCAAAATTACCGACGTCTACGCGGTGAAAGAACACGAAACAGCGGCCGCATAGCAAAGCGCTGAACAGCCTGCAGACGCTGTGCAACACGGCGGTTGCTTCACTCGTGTCGTGTACGGCCCGCTGGCCCGTGCGCAGCAGTATCCGACCGGGCACGATCCACTACGCATCGTCCGGCAGCAGCCCCGGGCACATCGAATAATTGGGGAGCCCTCATGCTGCTCGGACGCGGAATCATGATCAACTGGAACAATGTCGCCCCGGAACATCGCGCGGCGTACGACGCCTGGCACTGCGGCGAGCACATGGTGGGGCGGCTGACGATTCCCGGGTTTTTGCGCGGCCGGCGTTACATTGCAGCAATCCCCGAACAGGCGCGGCGCAATTTTCTGACGATGTATGAAGTCATGGATCTTGAGGTACTGACCGGCGCCGACTATCTCGCCAAGGCCAATAACCCCAGTCCGCTCACCCTGCGCACCACGCCTCTGGTTCGCGACAGCGTGCGCGGCCTGGCGCGCGTGCGCGCCTCGCACGGCCTGGGCACGGGCGGCTGCGCACTGACGCTGCGCTTTGATCCGCATCCCGGCGCTGAAGACGCGCTTGAGCACCATCTTGCACAGCAGGCATTGCCGCAAATCGCGCAACGACCCGACATCGCGGGCGCGCATCTCATCGTGGCAGACCGTGCAGCAAGCAGCATGACGCCCGTGGAGCGCCAGGGCCGCCCGACCACGCTACCCAACTGGATCGTGCTCATCGAGGGCTTTACCGTCGATGCAGTGAATGCTGCGGGCAGCAACGAGCTTGCGGACAGCATGCTGCACGCCAAAGGTTGTGCGGACAGTGTGGAACGCGATGTCTACCGGCTGCAATTCATGCTGGCGAGTACGGGAGCACGCCACTAGCGAAAGTGTTCCAGCTGGCGGTCGGAACCTGCCCTCGAATGCATTACACCCCGACCTTGCGCTGAAATTGCGGCGCAACTTTCTGCATAAAGAGCCTGATGCTGTTCGCTGCCACCTCGTACGGCATCGGTCCGAGTCGGAACACCAGGATCAGGCCGCCGACACCGATCTTGTCGATCTCTGCCAGCGCCTCGCACACCGTGGCCGGTGAACCGCACAGCAGCGAATGCTGTTTCTGATTGCGCGCGGCGGGCGCGGTTTCCTGTTTAAGCAGCAAGCCCTGCTCCGCATAGACTTTTTTGCGCATCGCTTCGCGAAACGCCTGCTGGGTTTCAAACGCAGGCAGCGCCAAACGCTCGGCCTCGGCATCCGTCTCGCCCACAAAGATATTGCGCCACACCCAGGTGTTATCGACGTTGCGCGCGATGGTCGCCTCATCGAACCCGCAATCACGCTGCGTCTTGCGATATAAATCCATGCGGTGCTTGGTGACCTCGTTCGACTGAATGTTCATCAGGAACGGCCGGCCCTCGCGCGCCATGCCGAGCATGGCTTCTTCGCTGGAGCAGGCACGCACGATAGCGGGGTGCGGCCTGGTGTACGGACGCGGGCGCAGCAGCGGCAGCTTGATATCCCAGTATTTGCCCTTGTGCGCGTAGTTCTCGGTGGTCCAGGCCTTGATCATGATCTCTTCGGCTTCAATCAGGCGCTCATAAGCCTCGGCAGGATCGATGCCGTAACCCTGATAGTCATAAATGTTGTACGCGGTGCCGCGTCCCAGGCCGACGATGAGGCGGCCCTTGCTGATGTTGTCGATCAGCGCCATCTGTTCGGCCATGCGGACCGGATGATGCAGCGACATCTGCGCCACCGCGAAACCGATGTGTATTTGTTTCGTGCACGCTGCAAGTGCCGCGGCAAACGTTACCGGATCAACATAAGCGCAGATGCCGTCGAAATGATGTTCTGCCAGCCACAGCATGTCCATGCCGAGTTCATCGCAAAGCTGTGCCTCGCGCAGTGTCTCGCTGATGATCTGCTGGTCACGGCTCGCGTCCATCGATGCGGGGAACAGAAAATTGCTGAATTTCATGAATGATCCTTGGTCGTTTATTTCTCGTTGATACGGGCCGCACTATTCAACGCGTATGTTCGCCGTCTTCACCAGCTTGCGCCATTTGTCGATTTCGCTGCGTATCAGTTTGTCGAATTCGGCAGGCGTGACATTCGCGGCATCCAGCCCCTGAACAGCAAGCACATTGATCATCGCCGGTTGTGCCAGCACCTTGGCAATTTCGCGGCGCAGATACTCGACGATGGCGGCGGGCGTTTTTGCCGGCACTACGATGCCTTGCCAGTTCTCGACCTCAAAACCAGGCACGCCGGCTTCTGCAATGGTGGGCGTTTCCGCCACGACTTTCGCGCGCTTCGCGCTGGTGACCCCCAGCGCGCGCAGCTTTCCGGATTTCACATGCGGCAATGGGGGCGGCATGGTGCTGAACATGATCTGCACCTGTCCCGCCATCAGTTCTGTAATGGCGGGCGCTGTGCCTTTGTAGGCGACATGCACGATATTGACGCCCGTCGTGTGCTTGAACAATTCGCCAGTGAGATGCAGCGACGAGCCAGTTCCGGCCGAGCCGTAGTTAAGCGCGCCCGGCTTCGCGCGCGCCGCCGCGAGCAGTTCTTTTACCGATGCCGGCGCGGCCGGATGCGCAACGAGTATGAATGGGGAGGTGGCAAGCAGCGACACCGCAGCAAAGTCGCGCGGCGGGTCATACGGATTGTTGGGCCGCAGCGCGGGGTTATGCGCGAGGCTGCCGAGGCTGCCGAGAAACAGCGTATAGCCGTTGGGATCGGAGGTGGCAGCAATCTGCCCGCCCACCATGCCGCCCGCGCCGCCGCGATTGTCGACGATCACCTGCTGGCCGATGGCTTCCGCAAGACGCTGCCCGACCGCGCGCGCCAGAATGTCATTGCCGCCCCCTGGAGGAAACGGCACGATCAAACGCAGCGGGCGATCCGGGTACGCCTTCGGTTGTGCCAACGCGCACGTTGTGAACGCGCAGCACAGCGCCAATGTTACACCGGCTACTCCGCGCGGATACCGGCTTCGCGTGCGACTCTTGTCCATTTTTCAATCTCCGACTGAATGACCTTTGTATAGGCTGCGCTCGACAGCGGCCACGGCTCAGCACCCTCCGCGGCAAGGCGCTGCGCGGAATCTGGCTGCGTGATGATGCCGCTGATCTCGGTGTTGAGTTTGCCGACGATGGGTGCAGGCACGCCCGCCGGCGCGAGCATGCCCCACCAAGTGGCGATTTCGTAGCCTGGCGCACCGGATTCGGCAATGGTCGGCACGTTAGGCAGCAACGATGAACGTTTGGTACTGGTGATGCCCAGTGCCTTCACCTTGCCGGCGCGCACTTGCGCGAGCGACAGCGGCATGGTGCCCCACATCATGCTGATCTGTCCCGCCATCACGTCGGTCAACGCCGGCGCGCCGCCTTTGTATGGCACATGCGTGAGTTGCACGCCGGCGGTACGCGCAAACAACGCGCCGCCGAAATGATTGATGCCGCCGGTACCCGCCGAAGAATATGTCAGCGCATTCGGCTTCGATTTCGCAAGATCAATCAACTCTTTCACACCATTTGCCGCGAACGACGGATGTGCCACCAGCACCAGCGGCCCCGCGCCGAGCATCGCAATCGGCGTGAACGACTTCACCGGATCGTACGGCAGCTTGTTGTAAACGGCGGCACTCATGGCATGCGACACCGACATCAGCAGTAGCGTATGCCCGTCGGCATTTGCCTTGGCCGTGAGATCACCGCCGATAATGCCATTGGCGCCCGGCCGGTTGTCGACCACGATTTGCTGGCCGAAGCGCTCGCCGAGTTTGAGTCCCACGAAACGCGCGAGCGTGTCGTTGCTGCTGCCCGGCAGGAAGCCGACGATGATGCGGATGGGGCGCGACGGATAGTTCTGCTGCGCCATCGCCAGTGGCGACAACAGGGTGCCGGACAGTGCAAGCGCCAGCACAGCGGCGAAACGGACAGGCAGGGTGATACGCATGTTTTACGGGCTCTCATGGTCGATGAAACAGGATGCCATCGAACGCAAGCATGGATTATGCCGGTTGTCGGTACCTCTGCGCGACGGGGTCGCGCAGCCGCTTGCATTTATTTGCGCATCTGTTCCTCGAACCACGGAAATGCGCTAGTCACCGTCGGCAGTCCCACCGGCATCGCGCGCTTCACTCGCGAAGGATTGAGATCGCGCAGCGACGTCGCACCGATCAGCCCCATGGTCGAGCGAATCTCCAGCGCCAGCAATTCCAGCATGCGCTGCACGCCGGCCTCACCACCCGCGGCGAGCGCGTAACCCATCAGCTTGCCGACGCCGACCGCGCGCGCGCCGAGCGAAACTGCTTTCACCACGTCACTGCCGCGTAGCACGCCGCCGTCGATCACCACTTCCGCGCGCCCGCGCACCGCGTTGACCACCTCCGGCAGTACGTCGAGTGTGCCTTCGCCCTGATCGAGCTGGCGCCCGCCGTGGTTGGAGATGTACACCACGTCAGCGCCGTGCTCAACGGCGAGACGCGCATCCTCGGCGGTGGCGATGCCCTTGAGGATCAGCGGCAGCTTGATGTATTCCTTCATCCACACCACATCGTTCCAGTTGAGCCGTGCCTGGTGGCTCTGGTCGTCGCCGGCGCCGCCGCGCTCGAAACCGCCGATCAGATCGCGTTCGCGCCGCGAGTAATAGTTGCGGTCCACTGTCACACACAGCGCGCGATAGCCCGCGGCTTTCACGCGGTCGAGCCGGTCGGCCACCCATTTGCGGTCGGAGGTGATGTAGAGCTGGTAGATCAGCGGATGCTTTGCCGCCTTGGCTGCTGCCACGAAGCCCGGCCGCACATTGCTGGCGCAGATGGCCGTGGTGCCCGCAGCTTCGGCGCCGCGCACCACCGCGACGATGCCCTGCGGATGCGCCTGTCCGGTGTAGCCGCCGACCGGGCACACGAACACCGGCAGCTCAAGTTTCTGACCGAGAAATGTGGTACTGATGTCCACGCTCTCGACATTGATCAGCACGCGCTGGCGCAGCGCCAGGCTTTCGTACGCCATGCGGTTGCGGCGTATCGTGGTTTCCGAATCCGAACCGCCGGTGAGGTGCGTCCACAGTTCCGGCTTGAGATTGCGCTTGGCGGCAAGCACAATCTCCTGCAGCGTCCTGAAGTCGCCGTTTTCCGGAGGAGCAACCGGCGCTGCCTTGGGTTTGGGCGATTCGGTCTGCGCGACCCGCAGCGGTTCATGAGCCGTAACGGACAGGGCGTCGGCGCGGGATTGTTTTGCGAATAACGCTGCCGGCAAGCCGGCAGCACTGGCCAAAGAAAGGTTCCTCAGAAACGAGCGGCGGTTGCCGGGCTTGAGTTCGAGCGGCGTTGCTTCCATGGTGTTCTCCTTTGAATGGTGTGCAATATGCATCAGCAGTTTGGCGTTCACCGATGCAAAGTGATCGATACCGGTTTTTTGTGACGGAGTGCTTTTTATGCTTTCTTTTACGGGCTGTTGCTGTCGGCAAACCGATGAGTGCGATAATCCGTTCTCCCGAAATCGAGAGGGAAGACATCGTGTGTAAAGATAAACCGAATCGGGCATTGGCGTTTGTGTTTTGCGGAATCGCCGGATTGGCCATGGTGAATGCCTCCGCGCAGCCATTCCCCACCCGCCCCGTGCGCCTGGTCGTGCCCTATCCCCCTGGCGGCGCCAACGATACCGTGGTGCGCCTGCTCGCGCCCAAAGTCACCGAGCAACTGGGCCAGCAATTCGTGGTGGATAACCGCGGTGGCGGGAATACGATTATCGGTTCCGAACTGGTGGCAAAGGCCGCGCCCGATGGCTACACGCTGCTGATCGTCGCCGCGGGCCACGCAGTGAATCCGGCCCTGTATACGAAACTGCCGTACGACACCGCGCGCGATTTCGCGCAGGTGGTATTGCTCGGCGATGGCGCGTACGTGCTGGTAGCGCATCCGTCGGCGGGCGTTTCCACGGTGCCCGAACTGATTGCAGCGGCCAAAGCAAAGCCGGGGCAGATGGCGTATGCATCGTCGAGTATCGGCAATCTGACGCATCTCGCGGCGGAACTGTTCAACGCGATGGCGGGGGTGAAGATGCTGCATGTGCCGTACAAAGGCGGCGGGCCGGCGATGCTGGATTTGCTCGGCGGACGGGTCGCGGTATTTTTTTCCACAGTGGCGGTGGCACGGCCGCACATACAATCGGGCAAGATCAGAGGGCTGGGTGTCACAACGGGCAAGCGCAGCGCAGCGCTGCCGAATCAGCCGACCATCGCCGAAGCCGGTTTGCCCGGTTATGATGTGAGCGGCTGGTACGGCGTGGTGGCACCTGCGAAAACACCGCGCGCGGTGATCGAGCGCATCAACGGCGCGATGCGTGTCGCGCTACGGCAGCCCGACATCAAGGACAAACTGCTCGCGGTGGGTGTGGAAGCCAGCGATGCCAGTGTCGAGCAGTTCGACAAACTGGTGCGCGCTGAGTTGGTGAAGTGGGACAGGGTTGCCAAACCGTTGGGCATCACACCCGAGTAATTGCAATATTTGCCCGCCGTTAATAAGCATATGTTTTTATTGAATATTTTTTGTAACGCTATCCGCGTCTACGGCAAGGCCTAGCGTTGCCGAATTCCTCGCTTACCGGCACCGCCCTCGACCACCGCGCCCTCAACGCGCTGTTTATAGCCGCGGCGTTCGTGATTGCTGGCGGCATTCATTACCAGACGCCGATGCTGGCGACGATAGCCGCCGAATTTCAGGCAAGTCCCGCGGCCGTGGGCTGGATACCCACGCTGTCGTTCGGCGGCATGCTGGTGGGCGTTGCGCTGCTGGTGCCGCTGGGTGATCGCATCGACAAACGCTGGCTCATCATCAGCATGATCACGACGCTCGGGGTGGCGCAGGTGGTGATGTCAGTTGCACCGTCGATCACGGTGCTGGCGGCGGCGAGTCTGGTTACCGGCATTTGTTCGTCGGTGGGGCTGGTGTTCATCTCCATCGTGGTTGAAATCGCGCCGCACCAGCACCGCGGCCGCGCGGTAGGCACGCAACTGATGGCGATGTTCATCGGCATACTGTTCGCACGCATTGCCGGCGGCCTGATCGCCACGCACCTGGGCTGGCGCTGGAGCTACGTGTTCTCGACCGGCATGCACCTTATGCTGGTTCTCGCGCTGCTGGCACGGTTGCCGCACACGCGCGCGACCACGCAGATGGCGTATCGCGATTTGCTGTGGTCGATCTTCACCATCTTTCGCCAGCACGGCAATGTGCGGCGCGCGGTGGCCATACAATTTTTGCTCGGCATTTGCTACGGCGGATTCTGGGCGGTAGTCGCTCCCATGCTGGCAACGCTGCATCACGTGGGTCCGACCGAAGCCGGCTTCATGGGCATACCGGGCGCGGCAGGCATACTGGTGGCACGGCCGGCGGGGCGCTGGATGGATCGCTCGGGCGCGGTGCCGGTGGTGACTACGGGCGTATGTATCATGATTGCGGCGTGGCTCGCGTTCGGATTCGCGGCAACATCGATCGTATTCGTAGTGGCTGGCGCGATTTTGCTCGACTGCGGCTTGCGCACCGCGATGGTGGCGAACCAGACGCTGGTCAACGCATCAGTGCCCGATTCACGCGCGCGCGCCAACACCATCTTCGGCATGCATGTGTGGTGCGGCAACGCAGTAGGCGCGTTTCTCACCAGCACTGCATTCGCGCTCTACGGCTGGCTGGCGGTGTGCGCGATTGCGATGACGGCTTCGGTATTTGCCTTGCTGATTCATTGGGGCGTGGTGCCAATAGGCCGCGCAAAGGCCGCCTGAATAGATAGGGCGGCATGGACCGACAAAGTGGTGCGGCGCCTGCTGCACGCACCCGGTTCGCCCAGTGCTGCCCGGCGCATCAGGCCGCCGGTTAGCTGACGGGTATTAAAGTGCCATAGTCATACCGTACGGCCAGGCGATCAGCTCCCAGCGTCGAGCGCAGCAAGCACCTTGGGCGGCGACATCGGCAGTTCGGTCATGCGCTTACCCGTGGCACTGTGGATAGCGTTGGCGACCGCCGCCATCGGCGGTACGATGTTGGCCTCGGCCACGCCCTTCACACCGTACGGGTGGTTCGGGTTTGGCACTTCGACCAGTATGGATTCGATCATCGGTAAATCCGAAGCAACCGGCATGCGATAGTCGAGGAAGCCAGCGTTCTCAAGCCGTCCCAACTTGTCGTAGATATATTCTTCATTCAACGCCCAGCCGATGCCCTGCACCACGCCGCCATGGATTTGACCTTCGCAATAGCTCGGATGAATGGCGCGACCTACATCCTGCGCCGCCACGAAACGCAGAATTTTGACATAACCCGTTTCGGGATCGACCTCGACATCACAAAACTGCGCGGAGAACCCGGGCCCTTGGCCTTCGGCGTTGATTGACGCCGCTGCTACGATCGGGCCGCCGGTGGCCGTGCGTTTGGCGGCGATGGCTTTGAGCGGCATCGGCTCAAACTCGCCGGCGTGTTTGCCCGCGGGCCTGGCACTACCGTCCTCCCAGATCACGTCTGCACGGTCTATCTTCCACAACTTCGCCACGCGCGCACACATGTCGTCGATGACTTTATTGCAGGCGTTGATTACCGTCATGCCGGTGGCGAAGGTCACGCGCGAGCCGCCGGTGGCCTGGGTGTAGCCGACCGAGTTGGTGTCAGCGATGATCGGCCGCACGCGGTCGTATTCGATGCCCAGTGTTTCTGCAGCCATTTGCGCGGTCGAGGCACGCGAGCCGCCGATGTCGGGGCTGCCGGTCGCGACGACCACCGTGCCGTCTTCATTCACATTTACAGTCGCGCTCGATTCGCCGCCGCCATTAAACCAGTAGCCTACCGCTATTCCGCGCCCCTGATTCTTGCCGAGTGGCTTGGTGTAGCCGGGATGATTCTGCAGCGCCTGCAGCGTTTCGGCAAAACCGGCGTGATTAAGCTTGGTTCCAAACACCGTCGGCGTACCCACCTTGGCGATGTTCTTCAGCCGGAATTGCAAGGGGTCCATGCCGATGCGCCGCGCAGCCAGATCCATCGTACTCTCGACGGCAAAGGCAGAGATCGGCGAACCCGGTGCGCGATAGGCTACCGTTTTCGGACGATTGCACACCACGTCGTAACCTACCGTTTGCACATTCGCGATATCGTACGGCGCGAAGCCGCACATGCAGCCGTTCATCACCGGCGAGCCGGGGAAGGCGCCAGCCTGATATTTGAACAAACCATGCGCCGCGACTATCTTGCCGTCGCGCATCACGCCAATTTTGATCGTCATAGAAGCGCCGGACGTCGGCCCGGTAGCCTTGAACACATCCTCGCGGCTCATCATGATCTTCACCGGATGACCCGTCTTGCGCGACAGCGCTACCGCGATCGGTTCTACGTAGACCACCGTCTTGCCACCGAATGCGCCGCCGATTTCGGCGGGATGCACTCTGAGATCACCGGTTTTCATACCCAGCAGCCGCACCGTGAACGTGCGCACAACAAAGTGGCCCTGGCTGGCCGACCACAATTCGGCCTGCCCGTCCGCGTCCGCGCGTGCCAGACACGATTGCGGCTCGATATAACCTTGGTGCACCGGCGCGGTTTTGAAACTCGCCTCGATCACTTCATCGGCCGTCGCAAACGCCGCATCCGGATCGCCGATCTTGAACCCCAGCTTTTTGGAGATATTCGAAGGCTTTGCCGGCGGCGGTTCGATGCCGCGCGTAATCATGTCTTCAAACAGCAGCGGCGCATCGGGTTTCATCGCCTCGTCCACATCGATCACATGCGGCAGCACTTCGTAATCGACTTCAATCAGCTTCAGCGCCTCGGCTGCGATGGCCGGCGTCGTGGCGGCCACGGCAGCCAGCGGATGCCCTTCGAACAGTACCTTCTCGCGCGCCATGATGTTGCGCGTCATGTGCCAGAAATTGACTGCCACCCGTTCGGGGCCTATGTATTCAAATTTCTGATCGGGAATGTCAGCCGCGGTGATCACGGTCTTGACGCCGGGCAGCGCCAGCGCTTTCGTCGCGTCGATCTTGCGGATGCGCGCATGCGCATGCGGCGAGCGCAGGATTTTGCCCCACAGCATGCCGGGCAACGTGAAGTCTGCGCCGTATTGCGCGGTGCCCGTGACCTTGGGCACGCCGTCGGGACGATCCGGGCGGGTGCCGACAACTTTGAGTTTCTTTTCCGTAACGACTGCGCTCATGATCAAGCCCTCCGCAATTCACTGGCGGCATCGAGCACCGCCTCAATGATCTGGTTATACCCCGTGCAACGGCACAAATTGCCCGCCAGCCAATAGCGCGTTTCTTCTTCGGTCGGGTTCGGTTTGTGGTCAAGCAATGTCTTCGCCGCCACCAGCATGCCCGGCGTGCAGATGCCGCATTGCAGCGCCGCGTGCTCAATGAATTTGCGCTGCAACACATGCAACTTCTCGCCGTTGGCGATGCCCTCGACGGTTGTGATCGACTTGCCCTGCGCCTCGACGCCGAGAAACAGGCACGAGCACATCATGCGCCCATCGACATTGACCGTGCACGCGCCGCAGTCGCCGGTGCCGCACCCTTCCTTGGTGCCGGTGAGATGCAGTTCATCGCGCAGCACTTCCAGCAGCGTCTGGCGCGATTCGCACAAAAACTCAACCGCATTGCCGTTGAGCGTGGTGACTACATGTTGCCTGGCCATCAGTTTGTCCTCCGTGCTCTGTCGAGCGCAATGGCAGCAGCGCGTTTTGCCATCACGCCGCTCACCTTGATTCGATATGCCTTGGTGCCGCGCTTGTCGTCGATGGGGCGGCAGGCTGCGCTCACCGCAGCACCCATGCGTTCGAGCGCGGCAGCGTCAACCGTGGTGCCGATCAGCGCGGCGGCTGCCTCCGACACCAGCAAGGCGCGCTCGGCCACTGCGCCGACGCAAACCCGCGCCTGGCTGCACACACCTTTTGCATCCAGCACGAGATTGATCCCGGCGCCGACGACCGCGATATCCATCTCGGTGCGTGGAATAAAACGAAGATAGGCATCGCCCGCGCGCGCGGGGCGCGGCGGCAACAGGAACGAGGCGACAATTTCGCCTTTGGTCAGCGAGGTCTTGCCTGGCCCCGTGGCGATATCTTCGACTTTGGCCTCGCGCCTGCCGCCGGGTCCGACAATGCTCGCGGTCGCACCCGCGGCGATCAGGGCGGGAACGCTGTCTGCCGCCGGTGAAGCATTGCACAGATTACCGCCCACGCTGGCACGCCCTTTGATCTGATACGAGCCGATGAGCATGGCCGCTTCAGTCAGGCCCGGCCACGCCTGCGAGAAGGCCTTATGCTCATGCAGTTCCATGCAGGTAACGGCCGCGCCGAAACGAAAGCCGCCGCTTTCGGCGACAATCGACGTCATCTCGGGGATGCCTTTGATATCGACCAGCAGTTCAGGCTCAACACGGCCGGTACGCATCTGGATCAGCAGGTCAGTGCCGCCGGCCAGCAATCTGGCCACTCCTTTCGCGCCCGAGAGCAGCGCAACCGCCGCGTCCAGTGTCTTCGGCGCCTCAAACCGCATTTCGCTCATTTTGCTTCCTCGACAATTGTGAAATTCCTGAATGGTGCAGGACTCGGATGGCACTACCACTGTCCATTGTAGCAACGATCACGGAATCTGTTTGCTTGAACGTAACAAATCGTGAGAACCCGATGACAGGTAGTACCGGACAATAACTACGTCGTAAAAATCAAAACTCTCCCCACCCCCACCCTAACCCTCCCCCTGAAGGGGGGAATAGCGTTCCTCCCTTTCAAGGGGGAGGCTAGGAGGGGGATGGAATAACTATCGGAGACTACTGAATGCATTGTAAGAATTCCGCACTTCCTTACCCATGAGCGTAGCTAAACGCGCCCGCTATCCATCAAAATCGTTTGACCGGTAACACTATCGCTGCGGCAGAACGTCAGCAATTGCTCAGCCACATCGTCCTTGTCCACAGTACGGCGCAGCAGCGTCCTGTCGGCAGCCCCGGCCGCATAAGCAGGCGACCAATTGGCGCTCATGCGCGTACCCTCCATAAAGCCCGGCGCGATGGCATTCACCGTCACCGCCGGCGCGAGCGCTACCGCCATGCACTTGGTGAGGTGAATCATGCCCGCCTTGGAAACAGCATAGGCGATGCTGCTGCCGCGCGGGACGATGCCCGCCCCGGAGGAAATATTGACAATCCGACCCTGGCCTTGCGCTTTCATCAACGGCGCGACGGCCTTGATACAGTTGAAGGTGCCTGTCAGATTGGTCGCCATGATGTGATTCCAAAGCTCGAGCGTGAGGCTGTCCAGATCGGCAAATGCAACTTCCTTGTTGAAAGCAGCATCGTTCACCAATATGTCAACGCGCCCAAACTCCTCCCTGGCATGTTCGACCATGCGCGTCACCGCCGCCGGGTCGGTCACATCGGCGCGCACTGCAATCGCACGCACACCCAGCTTCAGCAGGTCCTCGACTACGCCCCTCGCCTTGGCTTCCGATTCGGCGTAGTTCACCACCACGTTGACACCGTTCAGCGCCAGCGCGCGACAGATGCGCTGTCCCAATCCGCCGCTGCCGCCGGTAACGATAGCTGCACAACCTTTGAGTTCCATCGGGCAATTCCTTGGGAGAAGCGGGTTTCGAAATAAAGTCGATGCACGAAAAGTGCCTTATTGCGGATGTTCGGGTGCCGGAAACTGCGTCCGGCCGATTTATGAAATGAGTTCTAGTCGATCCGCAAATTGGCCTGCTTGATCACCTTCGCCCATTTGTCGACTTCCGCGCGCACGAACACCAGAAACTCGGCCGGCGGCGTACCCACCGGTTCGTTGCCCGCCTTGACCAGTTTTTCCTTGATGTCGGGACTGTGTAATGCGCGCCGCGATTCCTCGTGCAGCCGGCGCACGATGTCCTGCGGCGTGTTCGCCGGCGCATAAAAGCCGTACCAGCCCGTCACGCTGTAGCCGGGTATGCCTGCTTCGGCGACCGTCATCACGCTCGGCAACTCTGCAAACCGGTGGTTCCCGGTAACCGCAACGGCGCGCAGCTTGCCCGCCTTGACCGGGCCCACCAGTCCGATGGTGCTGGCGAACACGAACTCCACTTCGCCGCCCATCACCGCGATCATCGCAGGGCTGGCGCCCTTGAACGGAATATGCAGCCAGCGTATGCCCGACATCGATTGCAGCAGCTCGCCTGCAAGATGATTGATGCCGCCCGCGCCGGAGGTGCCGTAGGTCAACTGGCCGGGACGCGCTTTTGCCAGTGCGATCAGTTCCTTCGCCGACCGCACCGGCACCGAAGGATGACTCGCCAGCATGAACTGCCCGCTCGCCAGTTGCGTGATAAAGGCGAAATCCTTGAAGGTGTCGTACGGCATCTTCGAGCGCATGCTCGGATTGATGGAGAATTCGGGCGACGTGATAAGCAGCGTGTGCCCGTCAGGCGCCGCTTTCGCCACCAGGTCGGCGCCGATCAGGCCGCCGCTGCCCGCGCGGTTTTCGACCACATAAGTGCCGCCGATTTGTTCCGGAAATTTTGCCGCAAGAAAACGCGCCACGGTGTCGTTGCCGCCGCCGGGCGCGAACGGCGAGATGATGCGCACCGTGCGCGAAGGCCAGTTTTGCGCGGCAACGGGCGCCGCGGCCGTGATTGCAAACAGCGCGACAACGATAGGCGGCACGATCAAGATGTTTGTCATAGGCAGTCCTGATTATCACTACAAAAAATATTATTCTACTTTCGCGCCGGAAATTTTCACGACCTTGGCCCATTTGTCGCGTTCGTTGCGCAGTAGCGCATCGAAATCGCTCGCGGAGCCGCCTGCGAGATCCATGCCGAGCGCGGCGTAGCGCTCGCGCAGATCGGGCAGCACGCGGTTCATCGTACTGTTCAGGCGTTCGATAACAGCTCTGGGTGTTTTCGCGGGGGCAGCCATGCCGTACCAGCCCACGACTTCGTAGCCCGGCACACCCGCCTCGCCGATGGTGGGGATGTCCGGCGCCAGCGGCGTGCGCTTCGCGCCCGTCACGGCGATGGTCTTCAGCCGCCCAGCTTTCGCGTGAGGAATGATCACGCCGCTGGTGAACGACACTTGCACTTCGCCGGCGATCAGCGCGCTCAGTGAAGGCGCGCCGCCTTTGTACGGGATGTGCGTCATCTCGATGCCGGCCATGGTTTTGAACAACTCCCCCGACAGATGATTGGCGCTGCCGATGCCGGACGATGCATACGACAAACGCGGATTGCGCGCCTTCGCGACGGCAATCAGCTCTTTTACCGAAGCGGCCGGCACGGCGTTGCTGACGGACAGATAGTATTGCGCATGCACGATTTGTCCGACGCCGGCGAAGTCGCGGATCGCGTCGTACAGCACGTTGCGATACAGGCTGGGATTGATGACGTGCGTCGGCGTCACAGTGATCAGCGTGTAGCCATCCGGCGCGGCACGCGCCGTCATTTCACCCGCGACACTGCCGCCGGCGCTGGGCCGGTTATCGACCACGAACGATTGTCCCAGCGTGTCGGCGAGTTTCTGCGTCATGAGGCGCGCCACGGAGTCGGTGCCACCGCCGGGCGCGAGGCCAACCAGCACGCGCACCGGGCGTTCCGGATAAGCTTGTCCTGAGCTTGTCGAAGCGGCCTGTCCTGAGCCCGCCGCAACAGTTTGCGCCATCGCATCTGAGGTGATCGCTGTGCAACCCCATACGACGGCCACTGCAAAACTAAAACCCGATTTCATCACTCCTCCCGGTTGACGCTTATGACCATCAACAGCGCGACATTTCTGTTCCGCCAAGAACGCATGCTACACCCGCGATGCCATGCTATTTCCCCATCATCACACATAACATAAGTATTTGTTTTTAAACGTTTTTATAATTCGCGCTTTAGCAGGCCCTGTAACGATCCAAAGCAAGGAAAATAATGCCTGCCGATGCGGACTATCACACAAGGAGCGTAGATGAAAAACCTCATTGCGGTTGCCGTGATAGCTGCCCCTGGTATCACGACAACACTATACGCGCAGCCCGGCTCAGGACAGGCGTGGCCAGCGCGGCCCGTGCGCCTGCTGCTGCCTTATGCACCGGGCGGCGGCGTCGATATCGTCGCGCGCACGCTCGCGCAAAAACGCTCTGAACAATTGGGTTCATCGTTTGTGGTTGAGAATCGGCCCGGCGGCACCGGCATCGTCGCCACCGAGTTGGTAGCGCGCAGCGCGCCGGCAACGAACTGGTGATGAGTTCGCCGGAAGACTTTGCCATCTTCATGCGCGCCGAAATCGCGAAATGGACAAAGGTGGTTAAAGCGTCGAATATGCGGTTTGAATGATGGGTAGATTACCGAAGGTATTGAGAGGATATTGAAATGCGCATGCGCAATTGGTTGGTGACGGGATCGGTGATTGCGATACTTGGCTGCGGCGTGGCGGTAACGCGCCCGCTGCCCGACCCGCGCCTGGATCGCTGGGGCGTGAAAGACATGGATCCCGTCATTGCAATGCAGACCACCGATGCGGCGTGCGAAAGTACCACGCTGGTTTCGACCGGCGGCGCATTCCCCAAAAATCCGCAAACGCTGGCGATACGCTGGACGGGCTTTGCCAATTTCGAACTGGTGTACAACGGCCAGATTATTTTGCTCGACGCTTATTTCGATCGCGGCAGCGTGTTTCCGCCGCTGGGCTTCACGGCGGCAGATGTGAAGAAGGCCGACGTGATGCTGATCGGGCACGGCCATGTCGATCACATGTCCGATGCGGCGTCGGTGGGAACCCGCACCGGCGCGGTGATCGTCGGCGCGCCGGTGACCACGGAAAAACTGCTCACGCAGGGTGTCGATCCCAATAAGGTGCGCACGGTCAACGGGCGCGGCGGCGAAGTGCTTAAGTTCAATGGCTTCACGGTGGAGCCGATACTCGGCCGTCACGGCGAGCCGCCGCCGAAAGTAGTTGCCGCGTTTCGGCAGGCGCTCGGCGAAACCACCACGCCGCCCACCAAAGACCAGCTTGCCGAGTTGATGGCGATACGCGCGCGAGGAACGTCCGACAAACGCGTTATCACCGAAGGAACCATCGCGTATTTGATCACGCTGGATAATGGTTTTCGCATCATGTACCGCGATAGCGGTGGCGTGGTGACCGAGTATGAACAGGCCGCGATGGACAGGGTCGGCGGCGTGGATGTGGCGCTGGTGGCGGTGTCGGCCGCGGTGATAAACACGCTCACGGTGCAGCGCGCGCTCGAACACATGCGCGCGTACCGGCCGGATGTGTATATCCCCAATCATCACGACGCATCTTTCAACACGCTGTGGCGCGCCACCGAGCCGTTGTTTCAGGCAATGAAAGACGAAAACCCGAAACTCATCACGGTGTCGAAAGGCTATCGCGAGCCGGTGTGTTTCAATACCGAGTACAACCTGCAGCGGCGGCGAAAATAACCCGGCTGCACGAGAGTGGATATCCGAAAAATCAGCCAGAATTTGTACGGTCATCGACGGGTCGCAGCCCAAAGCGGTAGTAGCTCTAATGTGGAAGCAGACGCTCAACGTTTGAATTAGGCGGCAACGTGAATATCACGCGCTATTTCTCGAAGCAGAGCCAAATGCCCTTCTTCCATGCTCGTAAGCCCTTCTTGGCGGACACGACATCAAAGCCTGGCAGACGTTTAGCAAGGACGCGCATCACCTGTCTTTTGTGTGGCCATTCGGCCGCCAGCTCGATTTGCTCGCCGTTGAGCGTGTAAACGATCCATTTGGACACAATGCCCGAATCAAAATCCGCTAGTTCGCGGGCAAGCTGGACCCCGGTTATTTCGTCCAGTCGGATGACTCTTTTTTGACCAAACGCGACATATTCGATGGCGTCGTCTGAAATAGTCATCGACGTATAGTCAACGGGCTTTCTTAGGTCGATGTATAGACAGATCCCGATTGCAGTGAGGAACACCGTCCACAATCCAACCTCATATTCAGGCCACAGCTTTCCGATGACAAAGACTATTGTGGTTGCCACCACGACAGCGAAGCAGGGAAACAGTATTGCCGCTCGCCCGGATAAGCGAAACATTGGCCTGCCGCCTAACGTCCGCGTTTTGCCGCACCAGGCTGAGCGTGCAGCGGCGAGACGTAAGTGTCGGCCAACAAAGCGCAGTCAGGTTTCAACCGCATCTACTCGTTCCCCCGCACGTCGACCAGCCCGCGCAGCGGGCTGTACACGTAGCGCATATCGGTGCCGCGGCCGCGCCCTTCCATGAACAGCCAGTGGAAACGCAGCGAGTGCGGCACGCCGTTGTAGACGAAGTCAATCTCCTCGATCGTCACTTTGAGCGGCCGCTTGCCGCGCGCGCAGTCGAGCTGATACTCGCGCACCTCGCCCTGCTTCCAGCGGCCGAGCGGAAATTTCACCTCGCCACGGCAGCCAAGTTGCGGATAGCGCGAGTCGAAGACGCGGCCAAGGCCTGTCATGTCGTCGCGGATGGCGAAGCGCTGGAGCTTGTCGCGGTTCAGGCGCTCGTAGACCTGGATACCGTTCCAGATCGTCGGCCCCTTGATGTTCTTGTCTCCTCGCTGTCCGAATTCGAGCGCCGCGGGCGCCATGCGAATCTCCTGCGTGCCGTCCCAAGGCGCCCCGGTCCAGAGCTCGACGGGAATGAAACGCGTGCGCGTCGCCGGATCGTAAGCGCGCTGCCACGCCGGCCAGTCGTCCGCGCGAGCCGCGCCCGCGAGCGCGAGACAGAGCGCGATCAGCAGGAGAGTTTTTTCTTTCGGCAATCGGTGCCCTTCAGCCGCAGATTGTTGGCAGCGCGACGCTCATCACGGTTGAGACCCAACGTGGAGGTTTGCGGCGCAGCGGACCGGATCGCAAATGAAGCGACGCGCTTGCTGCCGCGTCCGGCAACACCGCCATGTTAGAAGGCAATTTAGTCACCAATGAACTTAACATACGTATGGACTTGCCCTTCGGTGCTCTCAATGAGAGAAATTAATTCTTCACCATGCGGCTTAGCTTGCGGGTGGGAGCACTTCTGTACGGCGGTCATGAGTTCCCCGAGCAGCGCCGGAATCTGAAGCTGATTAAATGTGGCGTCGCCAACGGGATCGATGAACCTCAAACAGACAGTGCTACCGTCGTTATGGGGCGGCAGCAGCTTTACTACGAGGGACCGAGGGTCCAAGAGCCGGGGGATGACATCGCCACGCTCGTCTTGAACCTGCACGTTGATCCCCATGTTTTTTGCCTTCTAACTCAATATAGACCGCACCGGTTTGCGGTCTAACTTGGCCGTCTGCGGTCTAACCTGGCCTTAAAACTCACGGAAATTCCTTTCGCAACAATAATTTTCCGCACTATTATTGTATAAAAATCCATGCATAAGTAATCCGACAAAGCCGGCATGACCATCTCAATATCACCCCTTGTAGAGTGCGTCGGAAAGCCTTCGGACAAAGTGTGCCATATTTGCTTTCCTGTATGGTGGCCCTCAAGCATTCGCGCGTGCGAACGACCGATCAGCCGTCTGCCGGTTCCAACCCCCTCGACTTGAACACTCGCGCCGCCGCTGGTGACCGCAAGAAATCGAGCAGCGCCTGCGCGAGTTGCGGTTCTTTCGCATCGGTAAAAACACCGGCGGTTCCCACTGTGATGCTCTGGATTTCCGCAGGCAACGGACCCGCGTAATCCACGCCTGCCACCGCCATGATTTCCGGAATCTGCTGCACGGCAATCTCGGCTTCACCGCTCACCACAAACTCGGCGATGAGTCCGCCAGAGCGGGTTTTCGCCTTGGCTTTGATGGGTTCCGCGATACCCAGCTTTTCAATCAAACCAGCGAAATAAATACCGCTCGCGCCTTCGGTGGTGTACGCAACTGATTTTGCGTTCAGCAGCGCGCGCTTGAACGATTCAACGCTGCTCAAGTCCGGCCTGGGTGCGCCCGCAAGCACGCCGACGCCGATGCCGTTGCGCGTGAGCACGCGCACGCTGGCGGGCACGGTGTAGCCGAGCTTGACCACCTGATCCATCACGCCCGATCCGATCAGGCCGAGATCGGCGGTTCTGCCGGCCTTGACTTCGCGCAGCATCACTTGCGCGGGGGCGTATATCACATCGACTTTGCAGCCATGCGCGCGCTCGAACTGCGGCAAGAGTTCGATGAGGGACGCCGACATGCCGTTGCCCGAATAGACTCTGACGGTGGCAGTCATGACAGTCCAAGCTCCCTGAAGGCCTCGCGCGCGATGCGAAAGCTGTCTTCGGCGGCAGCGACGCCGCAATAGACGGCGGTTTGCAACAGCACCTCGCCGATTTCGTCCTGCGTGAGGCCGTTGTTGATGGCGGCTTTGACATGCAGCTTGAGCTCATGCGGCCGGTTGAGCGCGGTCAGCATCGCAAGATTGGCGATGCTGCGGCACTTGCGTGAAAGTCCGGGACGCGCCCAGATTTTGCTCCATATATATTCCGACAGCCGCGTTTTCGGCAGCGACAGCGCACCGACGTCATATGATGACTTCGCGTACGCCGCACCCAGCACCTCCAGGCGTACCTGCTGGCCCTTCGCCAGCTCGCTGGGTTCAAGCAGTGGTTCATTCATGGCGCACACCTTATGTCGAGGGGACGGCCGCAGTTGCGACATCTGCGGCCGCAAACACTTCACGCATGCAACGAAACGCCTCGACCGCCGCCGGCGCGCCGCAGTACACATTCGCTTGCAGCAGCGTTTCCATGATCTCTTCGCGCGTGACGCCGTTGCTCAACGCCGCACGCATGTGCGTTTTCAGTTCGTTCGGCCGGTTGAGCGCGGTGAGCATGCCGATGGTGAGCAGGCAGCGCACGCGCGTTTCCAGCCCGGGCCTTGCCCACACCGCGCCCCACACGTATTCGTTGACAACTTCCTGAAACGGCTGCGTGAATTTATCGACGCTTTTGTAGGTCTGCTCAACCTGTGCGGCGCCGAGCACTTTCTTGCGCATGGCGAGGCCGCGTTCGTGCAGTTCGGTGGTCATGGATTGCTCCTCTGTGGTTCGCGTTTGGAAAGCGTCAGTGTAGCAGTAGAATGACGGCAACTTTCGCCAGCCACAGTTGATTTACAAGAGGGTTCACATGCCGGCATTCGACACCTACGCCCACAACTACCGCTTCATGAAACTCACCCGGCAGGACGGCGTGCTGCAAGTGACGCTGCACACTGACGGCGGCCCGCTGCGCTGGAACCTCGACGCGCAGGCCGAATTCGCGCAGGCGTTCGCCGACATCGGCGCGGACCGCGACAATCGCATTGTTATCCTCACCGGCACAGGCGACGAGTTCAGCGGCCCGCGTCTCGACCCGGACGCGCCGTTTTTTCATGGCGCGCAATTGACGCCCGGCGGCATCCACCACGTGTTCGTCAACGCCCGGCGCATGGTCAACGCGCATCTGAATATCGAAGTGCCGATGATTGCCGTGGTGAACGGGCCGGCGAAGCGCCATGCCGATCTGGCGCTGATGTGCGACATCGTGCTCGCGGCCGACGATGCCACTTTTGAGGACACCGCGCACTTTCACAATGGCGGCATCGTGCCCGGCGACGGCATCAACGTGGTGTACACCATGCTGATGGGGCTGAATCGCGCGCGCTATTTGATGCTGACCGGACAGGTGTTGAGCGCGAAAGAAGCGAAGGACATGGGACTGGTGGCGGAGTTGCTGCCGCGCGACAAATTGCTGCCGCGCGCGTGGGAACTGGCGCGGCAATTATCGAAGAAATCCGACATGCTGCTGCGCTACACGCGCGCGGTGCTCACGCACCCGCTGCGCAAATTGCTCGACGAGAGCATGCCGTTTTCTCTGGCGATGGAAGCGTTGTCCACGCTGGACAAGGGAGAACAGCGGGGGCGGCAGGGTCAATAACAGAAGCAGCCCATCAAAACATCATTTGCCCGCCGTTGATCTGTATCGATTGCCCGCTGAGATAGCTCGACGCCGGCCCGCATAGAAAGCGAATCACCGACGCGATTTCTTCGGCGTCGCCCTTGCGGCCCAGCGGAATCATGGCATCGCCCAACGGCGCGGTACGGCCGGATGCGCGCACGGTGTTCATCTGTCCCGGTGCGATGCAGTTAGCGCGAATGTTGCGGTCGCCGAACTCGCGCGCGATGCCGCGCGTGAAGCCCACCAAGCCATGCTTGGCCACCGAGCCGTGGATGCGTTTTTTCGCGCCGGACAGCGACATCATGCCGCCGAGCGTGACGATGCTGCCGCCGCCATTCGCGATCATCGAGGGTATGCAAGCCTGCGCCAGATAAAACGCGCCATCGAGGGTAATCGACAACGGCACGCGCCACTCGTCATAGCTCAGTTCCAGAAACGGCTTCTCGGTGCGCACCGAGGCATTGAGCACCAGAAAATCCACACGTCCGAATTTTTGCACCACGCTATCCACCATGCTCTTGGCAGCTTTTGCGTCAGCAATATCTGCGACATAAACCTCGGCCTGGCCGCCCGCGGCGCGGATTTCCTCGGCAACTTTCTTTGCATCGTCCACCGAATGGCGCGTATTCACGGCAACCGCCGCGCCCGCCTTGGCCAGTTCCAGTGCGGTGGCGCGCCCGATATTTTTTGCTGCACCGGTGATCAATGCGACTTTGCCTGCGAGTTCCTTATTACTTTCCGCCATTTTGTTCTCCAAAAGTTGTTCAATTCAAATTGTCGCTTTGTCTGCCTGTAAATCAGGATCGCTTTGCAAGCTGGTCCAGTAGAGGCCGTATGCTTGGGAGTGTCTCGATTTCCAGCAGCATTTGCGCCGTTCGCCTGGCCACGTCCGTCCCCACGACCTCCCCCGCGTTGCGCACGTACTTCTCCACTACCTGCGACGGCGGCACCGGTCGCCTGTGATCGCCCAGCGGTATTTCGATGGGTTGCAAGGTTGTCTTCCCCTTGGCCACGATCACCAGCGCGCCCAGCGGCCCCTGATCGGTGGCCGAGGAAGGATCTTCCAGCGTCCTGAATTTCCCCAGGTGGCGCTTTATATCCGGGCGGTTGAATGCTTCGTTCGAAAACGTTTTCTTGATCACCTCACCATCGAGGATCGCGCACGCCACCGGGTACTCGTAGCCGAACTTGCCCGAAAACTCCCCCGTCGGCCGCACCCGGAAGTACGGCTGCAAATGCGGCACACGAATCTCCACCGAGGTGAGGTCTTCCAGCCGCAACCCGGTCTGTTCACGAAACCGCAACGCGGCGTCGATGGCGCCCTGCGCTATGTAGCCGCAGGGATATTTTTTCAGGCGCCAAGTATCGGCGATGTGCCACTGACCCAGCTCCGCCGTGGCCTTGCCGATATCAACACCTTCCATGCGGTTCGCCGCAACGACAGCTTGAATATAGCCGAGAGGCGCATCGAGCGCGTCAGGGTTGGCCTCGAACCCACTGGCGGCCAGCTCCGCCGCCATCACGCCGGCCTGCGACGCGATGCCGCCGTGCAGCGGTTTGGTGTGAGTGCCGAAATTGCCGGTGATCCCGCCTGCTTGCGAGGCCGCGATGCCCCACGCATGGCGCTGCTGCAAGGCACTGAGGCCCAACAACCTGCCGGATACGGTTGCGGAAGTAAGCGGCCCGAACATGGCCGTGCTGTGCAAACCATGAAATTGGTCGGCACGCCGCGGGACAATGCGCGAAAGCGCTTCGCCGACTTCGTAGCCCGCAATGTACGCCTCAAGGAGTTCGCGCCCGCTGCGATGCTGCGTTTCACCGGTCGCCAGCATGGCCGGCACCAACACCACGCTCGGATGCCCGAAGCTGGAGCAATCATCAAAGTCCAGCGTGTGTCCCAGGGTTCCGTTGACCAGTGCCGCCAGCCAGGTGGAAGTCTTTCGCGGCGTGCCCAGCACCGTGGCCTCATTGGCAGTGCACCGATTGACCATGTTCTGCACCTTGACCCCTGGATCTTCGCCCACGCCGGCGAGAGCAACGCCAATCTGGTCAAGAATGGCCAGCTTCGCTACATCAATATCGCGCTTCGGAACTTTGTCCAAAGATACGCCCTTCACAAATTCCGCCAAAGTCTGTCCGAATTCCACGTTACGGCCCCTCACTGTTGCCAGGATTCGCGTCCGATTTCGTAACAATCACGGCCGGACTATACTATGGCCATCGGTAAAAAATCCGCTGACAATCGAGGAATTCACATGATGTACACCACTTTCGAAGCACGCCCGATCGCGGGCACCATAGGCGCGGAGATATACGGCGCCCATCTCAAGGACCACGGAAACGAGACGATGTGGAATGAGTTGGAGCGCGCGTTGCTGGAGTTCAAGGTGATCGCCGTGCGCGGACAGGATCTTTCACCAGCCGATCAATTGGCTGCAGCCAAACACTTCGGCGAGCCGAATTTTTATCCGTTCGCCAAGGGCATGGACGAAATTCCGCAGATGACACGCGTCATCAAGGAACCGCACGAGCGCGAAAATTTTGGCAACGACTGGCATTCCGATACACCCTATCTCGCCGAACCGCCGCGCATCACCACGCTTTACTCGGTAGAGACGCCACCCAAGGGCGGCGACACGCTATACGCCAACACGCAGGTGGCTTATGAAGAACTCTCTGCCGGCACCAGGAAAATGATCGATGGCGTGATCGGTGTGTTCAGCGCGAGTCTCAAGCACAAGCCGGGCGGCGACCGTGCCGCGCATCACCGGCGCATCACGACCATGCCGGTGACCAATTCCGAAAATGCCGACCGTTTCGAATCAAAGCATCCGATCGTGCGCACGCATCCGCAAACCGGCAAGAAAGCGTTGTATTGCAGCTCACTGCACACGCTGCGCCTCGACGACATGACCGAACGCGAAAGCCGGCCCGTCATCAACATGCTGAACGATCACGCGATTACCCCGGAATTCACCTGCCGCGTGCGCTGGGAACCCGGCCAACTGACGATCTGGGACAACCGCTGCACCATGCACAACGCGATCAACGATTATCACGGCACGCGGCGTGAAATGCGGCGGCTGACGGTGGGGCCGGAAAAACCAGTTTAGCAATACAAGCTTGCAATAAAAAGGGGGGGACACCCCGCCTTTTTATTTAGCCGACGGCATCAACCACCCAGTACGGCCGGCGAAGCCTTCATCTTGCCAGTTTCCACACTCAGCACCGCCTGCACCAGCTTTTCATTCGCGGGTGTCGCGATGCCGACTTCCTTGCCCTTGCGCACGATCAAACCGTTCATGAATTCGATTTCGGTCTTGCGGCCTTTTTCCATATCCTGCGCCATCGACGGACGCTGAATATTCGCGCGCGGGTTGGCTGCTTTGCGGGTCTTCATGATCTGCTCCACTTCCGCCAGCACAATTGAATCGCCGGCACTCGCTTTTTCGAGTTGATCCGGCATGAACTTGCCCATTTTTTCGAGCTTTAATCCGAGCGCGCGACCCACGCGTATCGATTCGCCGGCCACCTGAATCGCAAACCGGCGGATGGTGTCGTTATTATCACAAGCGGCGCCGGTCAAACCCGTGGATGCGCAGATGCCGTTGCTCATGCCATTTTGGGTGAGCTTGGTCCAGCGTTCCCCCTGCAGATTGGTGGTGGCCTTGGCGCTGTCGATGTTCGAAAACATTTTGACCAGCTCATTCACGCGGTCGGTAATGCGGCCATCGATTTCACCCACGCGGAACACGGTGTGTGTTGCTCCGCCTTTTTCCGCCATGCGGCGAATGCGCCCGGGTCCGTAAAGTTCCACTGAAATCGATGAGGCGATGGTGCCCACCGTGCGCTCCTTGCCCACGATGGCGGCGATGGTGTCCTCGTTCCAGCAATTTTGCAGCGACACCATGAATCCGTCTTTCGCCAGATAGGGCGCGATGGCTTTGGTGACGCGTTCCGTGTCGTACGATTTCACCGTGATAAAGATGATGTCGAACGGCGGCTGGTTCTTCAGCGTATCGAGATCCTTGTAGTGCAGCGTCTTTGCCGTCTTGACAACAAACTTTTCCGGATCCGTCACGCCGTCGAGATCCAGCCCCTTGGCGCGTATGGTCTCGATATGTTCCGGCCAGAAATCAATCAGCGTGACGTCTTCGCCATTGTGCGCGAAATAGCCGCCGGCATAACCGCCAAGTGCGCCTGCTCCCATCATTGCCATGCGTTTGCCCATTTTCATCTCCTCAGTAAAATTCAGTCTGCCCGTGCGCCGGAGTCCTTCACCGGCTTTGCCCAGCGATTGTAATCGTCGCGCAGCATTTTCGTGGTTTCCGCAATTGAAGTCGCAATGACTTCCGCGCCGTCTGCCGCCATGCGCGCGTTGACTTCCGGGTCTTTCAGCTTGCGCACGATTTCGGCATTAAGTTTTTCAACCACCGCGCGCGGCGTGCCCGTCGGAGCCACGATGACATAAAACGACTCTACTGCGTAGCCTGGCAATCCCGATTCTGCAATCGTCGGCACTTCGGGCATTGGTGTATAACGTTTCGCGCTGCTCATCGCCAGCCCCCGCAGCCGCCCGGAGCGCACATGCGGCAGTGCGGGCACCACACTGGAAAAGCGAAACTGTATCGCGCCGGCCAGCAAATCGACGGTTGCGGGTGCCGCGCCTTTGTATGGAATGTGCACGATGTCGATACCCGCAAGACTGCCGAACAGCACGCCCGCGAGATGTCCCGATGAACCGCTGCCCGATGAGCTGTAGTTCATTTTTCCCGGATTGGCTTTCGCATAGACGATCAGTTCCTTGACGTTGGCGGCAGGAATTTTCGGATGCATAACCAGAAAATAAGGTGAATTGGTCGGCGCCGTCACCGGCAAAAAATCCTTGAACGGGTCATAACGCAGCTTGGCATACAGATGCGGGTTGATGGTCAGCACCGCGCTCGGCGTGACGAACAGCGTGTAGCCGTCCGGCGCCGCCTTCGCCACCAGTTCCGCGCCGAGATTGCCGCCGGAACTGGGCCGGTTATCCACTACCACCGGTTGTCCCCAGCTTTCATTGAGCTTCTGTCCGATGACGCGCGCCAGCGTATCGCTGCCGCCGCCGGGAGCGTAAGGTGTAATCAAACGTATCGGCTTGGTAGGATACATTTGCGCCGTGGCAACCGTGCCGACGCCTGCGGATAAAACTGCCGCAATCAATCTCGCAGAAATCATTTTGCCAAATGCCCTATGATTTTAGCGAGATTGCCCGCCGTTTCGAAATTCTGCAGCAAGCCGTAAAGCTCTTTTGCTTTCGCCGCACCCAGCACCGGCGTCACCAGACCGTCGAATTTTCCCCACACTTCGTCTTCGCTCATGGGATTGTCGGCGTGGCCGAGCACAATGTTCGTATCAGCATGCAGCGGCTTTGCTTCGCCCTCGACGTAGACATCCAGGTGCGCCTCGTACTGCGGTTGGTCGGGCACCACTTCGACCTCGGTCACCGCTGCGATTTGTTTTAATGCGGCATCCTGTTTCAACTTGTCAGTGAAATCGGACGCCACCAGCCGATAGCCGGTCAACCCCATCGCCATGCAATAGCGCACGCTGAATTTGTGTTCGAGCGGCGTTTGCGGATTCAGTTTATTCGCCACCACCACCACGTTGGGATGCACCCTGGCGTGAACTTTGGTGATTTTTCTCCCGCCTACCAGCGGCGCGAGTTTGCGCGAGGTTTGTATCGACGCATGCGTGGCACGGCAACTGGCGTAGGGCTTGAAGCCATTCCTTTTTAATTCCCAAGTGCTGAAATCCATAGGCGGCACTTCGACTTTGCGATCCTGTATGAACGCATCAAGCAGGCCCTTCTCCAGTTCCAGCAACTGCGTCGCTGAATGAAAACCTTCTTTCGCGAGTTCCGCCGCGAGGATGCCGTCCATTGCCGCCTTGCCGCCGTGAAACGGTTTCGAGTGCGTGCCGAACGAACCCACCAGACCGCCCGCCGTCGTTACCGCGGCACCCACTGCGTATTCGGTTTGCCGCGGCGTCAGTCGCATCAGCACCGATGCCACCACCGCCGCGCCCACGCGCCCGAACACCGACGTCGGATGCAGGCCGCGCCGATGCAGGCTGCGCCCCACGCCCGGCGGGCCGCCGCCGCCGAGCCGCGCCATCACCTCGAATCCGGTGATGAATGCTGCCAGCGTGTCTTTCTCGCTGCTGCCCAGTTGCCCGGCGAGTGCCAACGCCGTGGTTCCGCATACGCAACTGATGTGCCCCGCGCCCATCTGGTGCGAATCGTCGTAATCCATCGCGTGCGCCATGGTACCGTTGGCGAGCGCTGCAAACGCGGGTGAGGTGCGTCCGCCGAGAAAGATCTGCGCATTGCCGCGTGCGCCCCAGCCTTCGACCACGCGCCGCACCGGACGCACGCATTCTTCGTCCCACGCGCCGATGGCACACCCCATCACGTCGATCAGTGCAAGTTTTGCGGCCGCCAACACATCCGCGGGGAATTCGCGCGTCAGCGCGCCTGCCGCATAGGCAGCAATTTGTTGACTGCGGGTCGTTGTAATTTCCGCCGGTGCGTTCATGGTAGCTCCTGTGGATCGCCAGCCTGTTGTCGGGCGCAAATCTTAAGGCGAAACCCCATCGCCCGTCCATGCCGCGACACAGCGCGATCGAATGTCATGTGATGGACGCACGCATCGGTTCTGTATTTTGGGTTACGATCACGCCACGATGAAAATCCCATTGCTGGCTGTTCTATTGTTGGCCTTCACCCTCACGCCGGCGACGCGTCCGGCGCATGCACAGACCTGGCCTAACAAACCGATACGCGTGGTTGCGTCGGTGCCTGCGGGCGGCACGCCTGACGTGGTAGCGCGCATGATAACGCCGGGCATGTCGGCAGCACTGGGCCAGCAATTGATAATCGATAACCGCGGCGGCGCCAGTGGCCTGATCGGTGCAGAGCTGGTCGCGCGCGCAGCGCCAGACGGTTACACCCTGTTTTTCACCAGCGCGGGCGCCGTCACCATCGTGCCCCATATGCAGAAGAAGATGCCCTATGACCCCATGCGGGATTTCGCGCCGGTGAGCATGGTATGTTTCGGGCCGTTTCTGCTGATCACCCATCCTTCGGTGGCAGTGAAAAGCGTCAAGGACCTTATGGCCCTCGCTCAGGCGCAACCGGGAAAACTGAATTACGCCTCCGCGGGCAGCGGCGCGCCGAATCATCTGGCGATGGAACTGTTCAAAAACATGGCGGGCATCAACATTACGCATGTGCCCTACAAAGGCGCGCCACAGGCGGTAACCGACGTGATTGGCAACAACGGTGTGCAATTGACATTCAACTCGATTCCGCCGGTGATACAGCACATCAAGGGAGGGCGGTTGCGGTTGCTCGGCGTCTCGAGCGCAAAACGTTCGTCGCAGTTGCCCGATGTGCCGACGATCAGCGAGGCCGGGGTGCCCGGTTACGACGTCAACACCTGGTTCGGCATGCTGGCCCCGGCGCAAATGCCCAAGGACATCATCGCGCGGTTACACAGCACATTATCAAAAGTGGTGCACGCGCCGGAACTCAAATCCCAATTTGAAGGGCTGGGCTACGACGCAGTGGCCAGCACGCCGGCGGAGTTCGGCGCTTACCTGCGCGCGGAGCACGAGAAATACGGCAAAGTCGTCAAGCTCGTTGGCGCCAAAATCGAATAACACTTAAATCTAGAGACGCCGATCATGCCTGACTACAAGTCAGAAATCCGCGACAACATGCGCATCGACTGGGATGTGCCCATCATCATGGATGACGGGCTGGTGCTGCGCGCTGACGTGTTTCGCCCGGTAGCAGAAGGCAAATATCCGGCACTGGTGAGTTACGGCCCGTATGGCAAGGGCCTCGCGTTTCAGGACGGCTATAAAACCGCGTGGGAGATCATGTGCCGCGAAAACCCCGACGCGGTCGCCAACAGCACCAACAAATACCAGAACTGGGAAGTGGTCGATCCCGAAAAATGGGTCCCTGATGGCTATGTATGCGTGCGCGTGGATTCGCGTGGCGCGGGGCGTTCGCCGGGTTATCTGTGCCACAACGACGCGAGAGAGAACAAGGATTTTCACGATTGCATCGAATGGGCCGCGGCACAGCCGTGGTGCAGCGGTAAGGTTGGACTCAACGGCATTTCGTACTACGCCTCGAACCAGTGGCGCGCGGCAGCAACGCAGCCGCCGCATCTCGCCGCGATTTGCGTATGGGAAGGCTGGGTCGATAACTATCGCGACTCCACGCACCACGGCGGCATCATCTGCGTGTTCCGCAAGAACTGGCAGGAAATGCAGGTAAAAACCGTGCAGCATGGCGTAGGCGAACACGGCACGCGCAGCAAACTGACCGGCGAACTCGCCTGCGGCCCGGAAACACTGAGCGACGCAGAGTTGGTGAAAAATCGGGAAGACATGTGGGCCAATCTGCTCAAGAACACGATGGACGGCCCGTATTACCGCGAACGCAGTGGCGATCTGTCAAAAGTGAAAGTGCCGCTGTTGTCGGCTGCGAACTGGGGCGGGCAGGGTTTGCATCCGCGCGGCAACTTTGAAGGGTACGCGCGCGCGGCGTCACAACAGAAATGGCTGGAAGCGCACGGCGGCTCGCACTGGGCGCCGTTTTACACCGACTACGGCGTCGGTTTGCAGAAAAAATTCTTCGATTACTTTCTCAAGGGCAAGCAGAACGGCTGGGACAAACAACCCAAGGTGCAATTGCAGATTCGCCATCCGGGTGAAAAATTCGTGCAGCGCCATGAAAACGAATGGCCGATTGCGCGCACGCAATGGACGAACTTTTATCTCGACGGCGAAAAACTCGCTCTCGGCACCTTAAAAAATAATTCAATTAAAACAAATACTTACGATATGATGGGTGATGGCATCACCTTCTCCACGCCGCCACTGGAAAAAGAAACCGAAATCACCGGCCCGTCAGCGCTGAAACTGTTTATCTCGTCTTCCACCCGCGACGCGGATTTGTTTGTGATCCTGCGCGTGTTCGATACGCAGGACAAGGAAGTCTTGTTTCAGGGAGCGCTCGATCCCAAGACGCCGATCGCGCAGGGCTGGCTGCGCGCGTCGCACCGCAAGCTCGACAAAACATTGAGTCTGCCGTACCGCCCGTACCACACCCACGACGAAAAGCAACCGCTGACACCGGGCGAGGTTTACGAACTCGATATCGAAATCTGGCCGACCTGCATCGTCGTTCCCAAAGGCTGCCGCGTCGCGCTCACCATCCGCGGCAAGGATTACGATCACGGTCAATCAGCGGCTTCGCTTTCCAACATGAAAAATCCGATGAGCGGCTGCGGCCCCTTCATGCACGACGACCCGGTAGACCGCCCGCCGGAAATCTTCGGCGGCAAGGTCACGCTGCACTTCGGCCCGCAGCATCCGGCGGCGGTGTTGCTGCCGATTATTCCTGCAAAATCCTGATTACTGCGGCTGTATATTCGCCGCCTTCGCCACCGCCACATATCGCTCGTAATCCTCTTTCAGAAACTTCGCGAATTCCTCCGGCGTGCTGCCCACCGCTTCGAGGTTAAGCTGGGTAAAGCGTTCGAGCACGTCTTTCGATTGCACCATCTGCTTCACCGCTGCATTGAGCTTGTCCACGATAGGCCGCGGCATGCCGCGCGGCCCATAAAGACCGTACCAGCCGGTGGATTCGTAGCCCTTGACGCCAGATTCATCCACCGTCGGTACGTTGGGCAATTGCGGTGAGCGCTTGAGCCCCGTAAATGCCAGCGGACGCAGCCGGCCGGCCTGCACCAGCGGCACCACCACCGGGCTGGGGCCGAACATCATCGGCACCTGGCCGCCGATCAGGTCGCTGATCGCGGGGCCTGCACTTCTGTAAGGCACGTGCGTGAGCTTGACGCCGGTCATCGCCTGAAACTGCTCGCCGGCGATATGGGTGGAATTGCCCCAGCCCGCCGAGACGTAAATCATCTTGCCCGGATTGGCCTTGGCGAAATCAATCAGTTGTTGCAGCGTGTTGATCTGCACCGACGGGTGCACCACGATCACCAGCCCGCTGGAATTGCAGATGTGGCTGATCGGCGTGAAGTCGCGGAACGTGTCGTACGGCAATTTTTTATACACCACCGGATTGATGGTGTGACCACCGGCAGTAGTGAGCAGCGTGTAGCCGTCGGACGGCGCTCTGGATACGACTTCGGTGCCGATGATGTAGTTGGCGCCCGGACGGTTATCGACCACCACATTTTGCCCGAGATAGGCGCCGAGTTTTTGCGCCGTAATGCGCCCGACCACATCGACCGCGCCGCCGGGCGCGACCGGAACCACGAGTCGGACCGGGCGGTCGGGATAGGCCGCAACGCACATCTGCGCGGCAAGTAACAACACGATTGCGGAAAACAACCTGGAGAATTTCAAGCTTTCCCTCCCCTTAGTGCTGGACTACCCGCGAGCCGCCATTGACCCGTTCACTTATTCACTCGTTCACCCGTTCACGGGGTCACGACGGCATCCACGGCATCGGCGCCTGCGACGCGAACTCGGTGCGGCAATCAATCACCGCTGGCAGATCGGATGCCATCGCCTGCTCGAAGGCCTTCTTGAAATCCTGCGGTTTATCGACAACCACGCCGAAGCCGCCGAACGCGCGCGCGATCTGCGCGAAATCGGTTTCGAGAAACTCGTAACACTCGTCCCTGCGATTGGGTTCCGGCGTATTGCTGTAGGCGATGGAGAGGTTCTTCACGCCCTGCGCGAGACATTTGTTGTTGTTGACGATGGTGACGGTCTTGATGCCGCGGCGGCGTGCGGTTTCCAGTTCCGGCAGGTGATAATAAAAACCGCCATCGCCGGTGAAGCAGAATACCGGCTTGTCGGGCGCGCCGCACTTGCCGCCCAGCGCCGCCGGGAATGACCAGCCGAGCGAGCCCGCGGCGCGGAAATAGCGCTGCGCTGGATGGTTGAAATACACCATGGTATTGGTCCACAGCGCGGCAAAGCCGGTGTCGGCGAACAGGATCGCGTCTTTCGGCAGCAGCTCGGTAAGTTCGCGGCAAATGCGTCCGGGATTCATCGGCACGGCATCGGAATTGCGCAGCTTGTCGACCTCGGCACGCCAGTCGGTGACATATTTTCGCGCAGCGGCGAGCCACGCGTCGTGCTTTGCGGGCGCTACGGCGGCGGTAATCGCTTCCACCGCCGTGCGCACGTCGGCGAGCACGCCAATCACGCCGGAGTAGTTGCGGCCGATTTCCACCGGGTCAATATCGATCTGGATGATGGGCGTGCCGTCCTTCGGCATTTTGTAGTAACCGGTGGTGTGGTCGCTGGTGTTGCTGCCGGCGTAGATCACCAGATCGGCATCCGTCACCACCTGATTGCCACAGGTGCGCCCGTAGAGTCCCATGGTGCCGTGGAACAGCGGATGTTCCTCGACCATGATCGACTTGGCATCGGGTGTGGCCACCACCGACGCCTGAATTTTTTCCGCAAGCTTCGCTATCGCCGCGCCCGCATCGGAAATAATCGCGCCGCGATCGGCAACGATCACCGGCTTTTGCGATTTCGCGATGGCCGCCACCGCGCGCTGCACCGCCGCCGCATCGGGCGCCGGACGAAATGCCGGGTAACGCGTGTGCGCCTCGTCGGGCAACACGTCGAATTCACCGGTGAGGTGCGTGATCGCATCGCCGGTCAATCCTGCCATGTCGATATGCACCGGCCGCGGCGTGCCGGTGGTCGCCTCGCGGAACGCCTGGCGCATCACCTGCTGCATCTGACCCAGCACATCGATCTCGCCGTGAAACTTGGTCACCGCTGCGTAAAGCGACGGATGTTCGACTTCCTGATAGGCATTGCGATACTGGAACTCCGGCACGTGACGGCCGCTGATCGCCACCACCGGCGAATGGCCGAGATACGGATCCTGCATGCCCGACGCCAGATTGGCGGCGCCCACCGATTGCGCCATGCACACGCCCGGTCGCCCCGAGGTACGCGCATAGCCGTCGGCCATGTACGCCACGCCCTTCTCGGAGTGGCCGAGGATGCGCTTGATGCCGGTATCTTCCATTTCGGCGAGCGCGCGCCGCAGCACCGCATCCATGAAAAACAGGTGTGTGACACCGTACGATTTAAGAATTTGGCCGAATAATCTCGCGCCGGTCATTTTTTGTGGCATTGCATTTCTCCCTTTTAGCTGCGGCCGATGATACCGCGGACGATTTCACATACATCATCACGCGCTGTTTCACTGCGGCGATAATTTATAAAATATCATTTTAAAACAAATACTTATATACAAACATCGTAGGGTTCCGTCACGCACCACGCAAAAAAGGAATTACCGTTTGGACGAAAAGCTCGGGCGATTGCGCGTGCATGAAATGCCCGGAATCAGCCTCAACGTAACGCGCGCCGGGAATCAACTTCGACAGTTCCTGCACCATCGCCGGCGTGCGCAGCGAGTCGTGCTTGCAGCCTATCGACAGCGTGGGACAGGAAATTTTCCCCAATTCAGTATCGACTTCCATATCAAGCAGCATGCGATTGATCGCCGCGAAACTTTGCGGGTCGTTGGTCATCCAGCGCGCACGGTAGTTTTCAAAGCGTTCTCTATTGCCGCGCAGAACTTCCGGATACGAGCGATCGAGGCTCGCCTGCGCCTGCGGGCGCATGCCGGTGCGTTCGACCTCTGCCGCTCGCGCGACCATGTGCGGGCGCGTCGCCGGACTCGAGCGCGTGACGAGACTTTGCACCACCAGTCGCGCCACTCGCGCAGGATGGCGTGCCGCAAACGCGGCGGCGATGCCCGCGCCCAGCGCAGAACCAACCACATGACACGGCGTTTTGATCGCCAGCGCATCGAGCAGCGCGGCAATATCCGCCACCATATCGTCGAGCGCCAGCGTGCCGCTCACCTTCTCGGATTGTCCAAAACCTCGTTGATCGTAACGCAACGTGCGAAATTCGCGCTGGAACGCCGGTAGTGTTTCGTCCCAGCTATCGAGGCAGCCGCCCAGCTCATGCACCAATACAACCGTCTGCGCAGAGGACCCGCTCAGTTCGTAGCGCAAACTGACACCATTGACGTCCAGCCATTTCATCATTGTTGCCTCTCAACAGGTATGGCTTGCCTGCACTAAAAAGCCCAAGAACCTTCCTTGGGCCTTTTAGCAACGGCAAGCATGCCGCCGCGCAATGCGCGGCGGGTTTCAAACTAGAGGGGGCGCACCATCACCTTGCGCCACTTGATAATGCCACCGCCGTATTGCAGCGTGAACGGGCCGGCAGCAAAGGATTTGTCCTCGATGTCCGCAGTAACAACACCATTCATCTCCACGGTCAGGCGTGGCCCCTTGGCCGTGATCACGAAGGTGTTCCAGCGGTTCGCGGCCTTGGGCATCGGATTCACCTTGGCGAAGTTCACGATGGCGCCAGTACCGTATTCCGGGCCGGGACGCTTGTCGTAAATGTTCACTTCATAGGAATTTTTCGAGGTAATGCTCTTGGGATTGGTGGCGCGGATGAAAATGCCGCTGTTGGCATCCTCGTCAGCCCAGAACTCGGCATAGATCTGGAAATCCCGGTAGGACTTCTTGGTCACCAGATGCGCCGTGCCCTTGCCGCTGTTCATGCGGTCGCCCTGGATCACACCGTGCATAGGCAGCCAGTTGGCGTCTCCCAGGCGGTTGAAATTCTCCAGGCCTTTTTCGCCGTCGACCAGCACTTCCCAGACCCGGGGATCGGGAGTGTACGGCACCCAGCCGAAAGGCTCCTGATTAAACGGCGTCATCGTGTTGCTGGAACAGCCGGCCAATATCAATGCAACTACAAACAGTCCTGCAGTAAATCGTTTCATGGTGGCTCCTGTTAATCGATAAAAATGGATGCGGGCTACAGCGGCTTGATCATGAGCTTGCGAAACTTGACGATACCGGCATTGTACTGAAGGCCGATCGGTCCGGCCGGAAACGTCTTGTTGTCGACTTCCACCGCCTTCTCGCCGTTCATTTCCACAATCATGCGCGGCCCTTTGACGGTGATGTAAAACGTGTTCCACTTGCCCGCGGCCTTGAACGTGGGCGCTGCCTTGGCGACATTGACCAGCGAGGCGGTGGGGAAAGGCGGGTTCTTGTCGAAAATCTGCACTTCGTAGCCGCCTTTGGTGTTGATCACCTTGGTGTTGGTGATGCGGTAAAAAACGCCGCTGTTGGCATCTTCATCCGCCCAGTACTCCACGTACATCTCGAAATCGGTGTACGATTTTTTTGAAAACAGGAAAGCGGCATCCTTGTTGTTCTTGCGGTCGATCTGAATCGCGCCGTGCATGGCCAGCCAGTTGCCGTCTCCGGTGCGATTCCAGTTGTGCAGGCCATTCTCGCCATCAATCAGCGTTTCCCAGCCGGGGCCGGACGGCGCCGGCGTGGCGCAACCGAACAAGGTGACTGCAACCACCAGCAACCCTGCGGTAATAGCGGAAAATCGCTTCATGATGCTCTCCTGATATATGGATGGCCGGACACCTGACCCGGATTAACGATAGTTGTGTTTGGTCTCGACCGGACTGGAATCATGGTTCGACCCTCGGGCGCTCCCCTCGCCCTTTTCTGCAGACAGGATAGGGCACGCGGTACCCGACCGTCAAGGTTGACGGGTTCAACATTGCGCCATACCGCGCTGTCCTTGCCCTACTCGGCGGTTATGCCTGCGTCCCGGGCGACCTTGCTCCATTTTTTAAGTTCGGCCGCCAGATACACTGTGAATTTCTCCGGCGCGCCGCCCACGGGTTCGATGGCACCCTCGGCGAAGCGCTCCTTGACCGCGTTGTCGGCGAGCACGCGATTGAACTCTTCATTGATTTTTGTGACAACGGCGCCCGGTGTTTTGGCAGGCGCCCACAAGCCATACCATCCGCTGTATTCATAACCGGGCACGCCGGAGGCCGCGATGGTCGGCAGCTCGGGCATGATGCGCGAGCGCGCGGCCCCGGCCACCGCCAGCGCGCGCAAACGCCCCGCCCGCACGTACGGCAACAGCGAAGCCATATTGGCTATCACCATATGCACCTCGCCACCGAGCAGTGCCGTGGTGCTGGGTCCCGTGCCTTTGTACGGCACTTGCAGCAGAGTCACTTTCGCCTGCGCCTGAAACATCGCGCCCACCAGATGTCCCACCGAACCCGTGCCGCCGAAGCCATAGCGCAATTCGCCCGGCTTCGCTTTCGCCAGCGCGATCAACTCGGCAACGTTTTTCGCAGGCACCACCGGATGCACCGCCAGCAGGCTTGCCGTGTTGGCGATATGCACAATGGGCGCAAAGTCGTTCAGCGGATCGTACGGCAGCTTCGCGTAGATCGCAGGCGCGAATGCGAAATTGACCGTGGTCAGCAACAGCGTGTAGCCATCCGGCGCGGCTTTGGCAACGGCATTGATGCCGATGCGCGTGGCGCCGCCGCTGATGTTGTCGACCATCACCGTCTGCCCCCACGCTTCACCGGCTTTTTGCGCGGTGAGGCGTCCGATGAGATCCGTGCCGCCGCTGGGCGCGCTGGGCACGACAACCCGCACGGTTTTCACCGGATACGCCGTGGCAGACGCAGACTGCGCGGACGCATCGGCCATCCACCCGCAGGCGGCCGCACCTGCGGCCAACAGCATGCCATGCAAAAAACGTTTGCCAAATCGATGGCCCAATATCATGCGCTTCCTGTTCCTACGACAAATTTCGCATCGCAATGCCCGGCGGATTCAGTCCGCGCGCGCGCCGGAAATCTTGATGATACGTGCCCATTTTGCGAGATCGTCGCGTATCTGCGCGCGAAATTGTTCGGGCGTATTCCCAATCGGCGTCGCGCCGAGGCTGGCAATGCGGCTGCGCATGTCGGGCGTGTTAAGCACCTGCAGCGCATCGGCGTGGATTTTTTTCAGCAGATCAGGCGCAACCGCCGCCGGCGCTACCAGCCCAAACCACGAGATTGCCTCGTAGCCGGCCAGTCCCGATTCGGCCACTGTCGGAAATTCAGGGAACTGCGGCAAGCGTTGCAGCGTAGTCACTGCGATGATCTTCATGCGGCCCACCTTTGCCTGAGGCAACACCGCGGTGGTAGTGGTAAAAATCATCGACACTTCGCCCGACACCACCGCCAGCGTAGCCGGCGCGGCGCCCTTGAAAGGCACATGCGTGATGCGCACGCCACCGCCCATCGTTTTCAGCAACTCGCCCGCGAGATGCCCCGGCGATCCCGCACCGTTGGAGGCAAAAGTAAGTTGATCAGGCCGCGCCCGCGCCAACGCGATCAGTTCCTTGACGTTGAGCGCGGGCACCGACGGGTGCAGCGCAATCACATTCGGTACTGCTGCCGCATTGATGATCGGCGCGAAATCCTTTATGGGATCGTACGGTAACTTCGCATGAAGTCCCGGCACTATCGTCAGCGGCGCGCCCGATCCCATCAGCAGCGTGTAGCCATCGGGTGCTGCTTTCGCGCCGAGTTCGGTGCCGATAATGCCGCCCGCACCCGGACGGTTATCGATAATGATTTGCTGACTCCAGATTTCCGATAGCTTCACACTCAGCATGCGTGCCAGCGTTTCAGTGCTGCCGCCGGGCGGGAAAGGCACGATAAGGCGCACGGTTTTTACTGGGTACGCCTGTCCTGCGCCTGTCGAAGCGGTCTGCGCACCCGCGGACGTGGCTGCAAGCAATGCCGCGGCCGCCGCCCAAAGTCCATATCGCAACATGCGTATCCCCGTTCGAGAGTCAACGAGCGCCGATTCTAGCAGCGCAACGCACAGCGATGGAGACGTTTGACACGCGCGATTGAAATCCATTACCGTGAACGCGCCCCGCTTAACCGACGCTTGACCCATTTTTCCTATAGGACATTCTCATGGCACGCATACCCATCTTCAACGAACAGAGTGACTTCAATCCCGTCCAGCGCCGCGTGGTTGACGGCATACTGGGCCGCCGCGGCGGACGCATCCCGGGGCCGTACCGGTTGTCGCTGCACGCGCCGGAAGTCACCGAGGTATGGCATCCGCTGGGTGAAAAGCTGCGGCTCAACAGTTGCTTTCCGTTGCATCAATCGGAGTTCGCAATCATCATCACCGCGCGCTGCTGGGATTGCGACTACGTGTTCAATGCGCACAAGAAAATCGCCACCGACGCAGGCCTCGCTCAAAGCATCGTCGATGCGATGGTGCGCAACGAACGCCCCAAGTTCGACAAGCCCGAAGAAGAAGCGATTTACGATTACGGCACCGAACTGTTCCGAAATCACGCCATCAGCGACAAATCCTACCATCGTGCCAAGGATTTTTTCGGCATACCCGCGGTCGTCGAACTCGGCTGCCTGATGGGCTACTACGGCATGGTCGCCATGACCTTGCTCGCCCACGAGATGCCGCTGCAGGAAGGCGCGGTCATACTGCAGGGCAAGGTCAACGGTAAATAACCGCCGCCGTCATGCGCCGCAGTGGCCTGCTCCTGATCATCTTCTCGGCATGCGCGCTGGCGGGGATCGCGCACGCGCAAGCCTGGAAGCCCGCAAAGCCGGTGGAACTCGTGTCGGGCTCCGCAGCAGGCGCGGCCTCCGACACCGCCTTGCGCGCGGTCGAACGCCTGCTGCAGGAAAAAAAACTGGTCGATGTGGCCACCACCATCGTCAACAAGCCCGGCGGCGGCGGCACCGTCGGCTGGACCTATCTCACTCAGCAGCCGGCGGACGGACATCATCTGACACTGTTGATCGGCAACCTGGTGAGCAATTACATCACCGGAAGCAGCACGCTGTCGCACAACGATTTCGCGTGCACGGCGCAGATTTTCAGTGAAGTGACCGCGGTGGCGGTGCGCGCGGACTCACCCCTGCGCAACGCGAAGGATCTGCTGGCGAAACTGAAGGCCGATCCGTCATCGATCAGCGTCGCGGTCGGTACCGCGTTCGGCGGCTCCGGGCACATCGCGCTGGCGCTCGCCGCCAAGGGTGCTGGCGCCGACCCGAGGAAAATGCGTGCGCTGGTGTTTCCCGGCGTGTCGCAGGGCTTCGCGGCGCTCTACGGCGGGCATATCGACGTGGTTGCCAATCCGCATTCCAGTTTTGCCGCACCGCTGAAAGAAGGCCGCGTGCGTGTGCTGGCAATCGCGGCTCCACAGCGCCTCGGCGGTGACTTTGCCGCCGTGCCGACGTGGAAAGAACTTGGTATCGACGCCACCGTGGAAGCCTTTCGCGCCATCGCCGGACCGAAGAACATGGGCGCGGCGCAGGTGGCGTTCTGGGAAGGCGCGCTGCGCAAAATGGTGGAAACGCCGGAGTGGAAACAGGTGGTCGACAATCGCTCGTGGGTAGACAGATTCGCGGGCGCAGAGGGCTGCAAGGCTGCGTTCAAAATACAGTACGACCAGATGCACATCGGTTTGACGGAACTGGGCCTGGCCAAGCGTTAGCCGCGCCCCCGCCTGTGAATATCACCGTCCTCGACGACTACACCGATCTTGTGCGCACGCTGGCGTGCGTATCCACACTCCGCGAGCACCCGCTCACCGTGTACACCGACTGCGAACGCAATCTCGATGTGCTCGCGGATCGCCTCAAGGACACCGACGTGCTGGTGCTGCTGCGCGAACGCATGCGAGTGAGCGCTGAACTGATCACGCGCCTGCCGCGGCTGAAAATGATCACGCTGAACGGTCCGTATCCGCATGTTGATGTCGATGCCTGCACTGCGCGCGGCATCCTTGTGTGCTCGGAACACGCGCGCACCTCGTACGCGACGGCGGAACTGACGTGGGGGCTGATCATCGCCGCGATGCGCGACATTCCGCGGCAAATGATGCGGCTGAAGAACGGACAATGGCAGAACCGCACGGGCATGGGGCTGCGCGGCCGCACGCTGGGCATTTACGGTTATGGCCGCATCGGCAAGCAGGTCGCGGGGTACGGCAAGGCGTTCGGCATGGCCGTGCTGGTATGGTCGCGCGAGAACGCGCGGGCGCAGGCCCAATCCGATGGTTACGAGGTCGCGGCGACGCGCGAGGCCCTGTTTGACGAGGCCGACGTGTTGTCGGTGCATGTGCGGCTGCTGCCGGAAACACGCGGTCTGGTCACCGCGGCCGACCTGGCGCGCATGAAACCGACGGCGGTGTTCGTGAACACCAGCCGCGCAGAACTGGTGGCCGGCGGCGCATTGGTGGCCGCGCTGCATGCCGGTCGTCCGGGGGCTGCTGCGGTGGACGTTTATGAAAACGAGCCAATGACGAACGCAAACGATCCGCTGCTGCAACTCGACAACGTCGTCGCCACGCCGCATCTGGGTTACATGGAGCACGATCAAATGGAAAATTATTTCAGCGATCAGTTCAGGCGCGTACTGGCGTATGCGATGGGCAAACCGTACGGCGTGGTGAATCCCGCCGCATTGGATGTAAAGCGTTGATATGCGGGCCGCACTCGCAACGTTGGCATGGTTTATCAGCGTGCTGGCACACGCGCAGCCCGCGTGGCAGCCGCAACGTCAGATTGAACTCGTGGTGGGTTCAGGCGCCGGCGGCGGCAATGATCGCAACGCGCGCGCTCTGCAAAAAATATTGTTTGAAAACAAATGGTTACAGAATGTCTCGGTCGTCAACAAAGTGGGCGGCGGCGGCGCGCTGGCTTACACTTACGTCAACCAGCATGTGAATGACGCGCACTATCTGGTGTTCGTGCGACAGGGATTTTTGTCGAATCACGTGCTGGGGCGCAGCGCGATTGGCCCGGCGGACATGAGCGCCCTTGCCATGCTGACCAGCGAAGCGAGCGGGATCGCGGTGCGTGCCGGCAACACGGCGCTGAAATCACTGCCGGATGTTATGGAACGCCTGAAGCAGGACCCGCAATCGCTGACCACGTCTCTTGGCAGCACGCGCGCCGGCACGCCGCACCTGATGCTGGGACTGCTGGCAAAGGCGGGCGGCATCGACGCGCGGCGGTTCAAGCTCGTCACTTTCAGCGGCGGCGCGGAATCGACCACGCAATTGCTCGGCGGCCACATTGACATGGCCGCGGTCAGCATCGACAACACGGCGCCGCATCACAAGAGCGGCGCATTGCGCATCCTGGGCGTTTCCAGCGCCCAGCGCCTCGCCGCGCTGCCCGACGTGCCCACGTTCAGGGAGCAGGGCTACGACATCGTGATGGGTGGGTTCACCATCGCCATGGGTCCGCGCGGACTGACACCGGCGCAGATCCAGTACTGGGAAAATCTGCTGGAGCGTGTATCCGGCAGCGCCGAATGGAAGCGCCTGCTGGCGGCCGATCTGCAGGATGTGGATTTCAAGAGATCGGCGGCGACACGCGAATATCTGCGGCAGCAATATGAATTGACACGCACTTTGCTGGCCGACATCGGCATGACCAAATAGAGAATGCTCCCTGTGAACGCCCACAAACCATCGACCATTTCACCCATCACCCAAACGCTCGCCGCCTATATCGCCGCCGCGCCACGCAAAACCTTGCCGAAGGAAGTCGCCGAGAAAACCAAGCATCATGTCCTCGACACGATCGCTGCAATGGTCTCCGGCTCCAGGCTGCCACCGGGCAAAGCGGCACTCGCTTATGTCAAAACGCTCGGCGGCATGCAGCAAGCCACGGTCGTCGGCTCGCGCATAATGACGACGACCGTGAACGCCGCGCTCGCCAACGCGATGATGGCGCACGCCGACGAAACCGACGATTCGCACGCACCGTCGCTGATGCATCCGGGCTGCGCCATCGTTTCCGCTGCACTGGCGTTTGGCGAATTGCATCACCGCAACGGCAACACCCTGCTGCGCGCGGTGGCACTGGGCTACGACGTGGGTGCGCGCCTCAATATTTCCCTGGGAGAGTCGGCATTTCGCAGGGTCGGGCATTTGACGCACTGCTTCGGCCCCACATTCGGGTCTACCGCCGCCGGCGCAGCACTGTGCGGCTTCAATACGAAGCAGGTGCGCCATGCGCTCGCCTACGCCGCGCAGCAGGCGGGCGGACTGTCGAGCTACGCGCGCGACACTGGCCACATCGAAAAAGCGTTTGATTTTGGCGGCATGCCGGCGCGCAACGGCGTTACCGCGGTCACCATGGTTGCGGCGGGCTGCACCGCCACCGACGATATCCTGTTCGGCGAACGCGGTTTTTACGCGGCCTACGACGAATCCGCGCGCATCGGCCGCGCGCCTGATCCGTCGGTACTGGCGCGCGATCTGGGCAAGCGCTATGAAATCATGCGCACCAATATCAAACGCTGGACCGTCGGCTCGCCGATACAGGCGCCGCTGGATTCGCTGCTGGAACTCATTCGTGCGCACCATATCACGGCCGACGACGTGGAAAAACTCGTGGTGCGCGTCTCGACCACCGGCGCCAACACCGTCGGCGACCGCGAAATGCCGGACATCTGCATGCAGCACATGTGCGCGGTGATGCTGCTCGACGGCATCGCCACCTTTGACTCCGCGCATGACGAGAAGCGCATGCGCAATCCCAAAGTCCTCGCCGTGCGCAAACGCATCGAACTCATTGGCGACGAAGCACTGCAAAAAAAACTGCCGCAGCGTCAAGGCATCGTCGAAATCACCCTGAAGGATGGCCGCACGGTGCGTCACCACACCGAAGCCGTGCGCGGCACCGCGGACAATCCGATGACGCGCGCCGAAGTCGATGAAAAGTGCTATCACCTGATGGCGCCGGTGCTGGGCGCGAAAAAATCACGCGCACTGTGCAACGCGATCTGGAATCTGGAAAAACTCGCCGACGCGCGCAAACTGCGCCCACTGTTGCGGGTGTAGCCACAGCGGCTAAGTCATCAGCATCAGCACCCACATTACCGCAACCCGCAATACCGGCAACCCGCAAAGTATTTTTCTGCCGCGCGATTCGTGCGCGCGCCAGGCTGCGACAAACGCCGCCAGCGACGCGACCGCTGCCGTGACCGCAAGACCCGCAACCCATAAGAAGACGGCGATGCCGTCGCCGATGGAATTCAGCGTATTCAGCATCGCGCCGAGGACATCCCGCACACTATTCGAAGTAGCGGCCGGTTTGCGCGGCAAATAAAACCAGCGGTACACCGGCGGCACCGGCGGGATCGCCAGCGCGGCAACGATACCGATCCACAAAGACACTCTGCTTACCACGCGCGCAACCATGAATTTCCTTTTGGCAACAGCATACACCGCGGCAAACAGCAGCAATCACGCGAGAGCGGATACAATCACAGCTTATGTCCGAAGCACCCGCCCCGCCCGGGGAATCACGCGACCCGCCCAAGAGTTTCGCCGCGCTGCGCCATCCGCAGTACCGCATCTACTTTATCACCACCGCGCTGGCGATGATGGCGGACAACATCGAGCACGTCATCAGCTACTGGGTGCTCTACCAAAAATTTCATTCGCCCACACTCGCGGGCATCGCGATACTCACGCACTGGCTGCCGTTTTTGTTGTTCTCGGTGTACTCCGGCGCGCTGGCCGACCGCTTCGACAACCGCCGCATCATTCAGTGGGCAATGCTGCTGTACATGGCAGCCTCGCTGGGCTGGGCATTGTTGTTTCTGACCGACACCACGCAGCAGTGGCACGCGGTGGTGCTGCTCACCATTCACGGCATAGCCGGAGTGTTGTGGATACCGGCGAGTCAATTGCTGATACATGACATCGTCGGCGGCAAAAATCTGCAAAGTGCCGTGCGGCTCAATGCCACCAGCCGTCAGCTCGGTGTGTTGATGGGCCCGGCGGTGGGCGGCGCGCTGATGCTGATGTTTGGCGCGGCGGCGGGTTTGATTATCAACGTGATGATCTACCTGCCGCTCATCGTGTGGCTGTCGAAAACACCGCACGGCCAACGCAAGGCGCGCACCGCCGCCGAACAAAAAAGTGATGCGCGCGCCGGCGGACTCACCGACACCCTGGCAACGCTGCGCATGGCGCAAGGCAATCGCATACTGATCAGCATGATCGCGCTCGCGGGCGTGTCTTCGTTCTTTGTCGGCAATGCATTTCAGGCGCAGATGCCGGAGTTCGCGCACGACCTCGGCACCGAGAAAGCCGAGTTCTCCTACAGTGTGCTGCTCGCCGCCAACGCCGGGGGCGCTTTCATCGGCGGCATGATCCTCGAAGCGCGCGGCCTGTTGCAGGCCAACGCGCGCACCGCGATTATCCTCACCATTCTGTGGTGCATTTCCATCGCCGGGTTCGCGATGACGGACAACTATCCGCTCGCAGCTGTGCTGATGTTCGTAGCAGGATTTCTGCAACTCGCCTACAACTCGATGGCGCAAACGCTGGTGCAAATACATGCGCCGCCGCAACTGCGCGGCCGCATGATCGGCCTTTACAACATGTCGAACAACGGACTGCGCGCGTTCAGCGGCTTGACAGTCGGTTTGCTCGGCGCTGCCATCGGCATACACTGGTCGCTCGCCTTAAGCGCGCTGGTGTTGATGGTGATCGCAGGTATCTTGCTGGCGTTCTCGATGCGCGCGGAAAATAGATAGTCCGATGTTTCTACCCGATCATGAGAGCGGGCAGGAAACCCTTCCCCCTATTTGGTTTTGCCAAATAATTTTCCCTGTGTGCATCCTCGCCATCCAATGGCTGGTACTGATTTTACTGGTCTTCGCGCCACAGGCGTACGCGCAGAACCACGTCGCGCAGAATGCGCTTGAAACCGAGGCCATTGCAGCGTTAAAGGCCAAAGATCGCCCGCGTGCTATTGCGTTGCTGCTGGAACGTCTGCGCGTCACAGCCGAACTGCATGGCGAGTCATCGCCTCAAGCCACCGCTGCGCGCAAAGACCTTGCCGACGTTCAGGATAACCACGCGGATGATCTGTTCCGTTTGGGCAAATACGCCGAAGCGCTACCGCTCTACCGGCAAGTGCTGACGGAACGGGAACGCCGCACTGGCAGCGAGTCGGCGGATAGCGCCATCAGTCTTAACGATATCGCCAAGACGCTCGCGAGATCGGGGCAATACGACGCAGCACTGCCGCTCTACCAGCGCGCACTCGCCATCGCAGAACACGTGCTGGGTCCTGAACATGCCACCACGGGTATCCGGCTGAACAACCTCGCGCAGCTCTATGGCTCCATGGGCCAGTACGCCAGCGCCGAGCCGCTGCTTCTGCGCGCTCTGGCGATTGTCGAAAAGGCGCAAGGCCCCGCACACTCAGACACCGCCACCAGCCTCGGTAACCTTGCAGCGCTCTATCAAGCGATGGGTCAATACGCCAAGGCCGAGCCGCTGCTTTTGCGCGCGCTGGCGATTGACGAAAAAGCCCAAGGTCCCGATCACCCGGATACCGGCGCCAGCCTCAACAACCTCGCGGCACTGTATCAATCGATGGGCCAGTACACCAAGGCCGAACCGCTGCTCTTGCGCGCGCTGGCGATTGACGAAAAAGCCCAGGGCCCCGATCACCCGGATATCAGCATCCGCCTCAATAATCTCGCGGGTCTGTACCAATCGATGGGGCTATTCGCCAAGGCCGAGCCGCTGTTCCTGCGCGCGCTGGCAATTGACGAAAAAGCCCAAGGCCCCAATCACCCGGATACCGGCACCAGTCTCAACAACCTCGCAGCGCTATACGAAGCGATGGGGCAATACGCCAGAGCCGAGCCGCTTTACCTGCGCGCGCTGGTCATTACCGAGAAAACGCGAGGCCCCGAACACCCGGCTACCGGGATCCGCTTGAACAACCTCGCGGCGCTATACCAGGCGATGGGACAATACGCCAAGGCCGAGGCGCGCTTTCTGCGCGCGCTGGCGATTGCCGAGAAGGCGCTAGGCTCCGAACACCCCGATACCGGCATCCGCCTCAATAACCTCGCAGCGCTGTACCGCGCAATGGGGCAAGACACCACGGCGGAACCGCTCTACCAGCGCGCGCTGGCGATTACGGAGAAAACGCTAGGCCCCGAACATCCGTCCACCGGCACCAGCCTCAACAACCTGGCGGGGCTGTACCGATCGATGGAGCAATATGCCAGAGCCGAGCCACTCTACCTGCGTGCGCTGGCGATTGCCGAGCAGGCTCAGGGCGCCAACCATCCCGATACCGGCGGCGGCCTCAACAATCTCGCAGGGCTGTACCTATCGATGGATCAATACGCCAGGGCTGAGCCGCTCTACCTGCGCGCGCTGGCCATTGCCGAGAAGTCGCAAGGCCCGGAACACCCGCTCACCGGCGTCCATCTCAACAACCTCGCGCTGCTGTACCAATCGATGGCGCAAAACGCCAAAGCCCTGCCGCTTTATCAGCGCGCGCTGCTCATCGCCACCTACGCCGGAAGTCCGGAATCCGCGTGGCGAGTCCAGCACAACCTACGCGCCGTCTACGCTCTTGAGAAACAACCCGAGCTCGCAATCTTCTTCGGCAAACAGGCGGTTAACACCCTGCAGGGTATGCGCGCCAATCTGTCACAACTTGATAGAGAACTGCAACGCGGGTTTCTAGCCAATAAGACCAGTGTCTATCGCGATCTGGCCGACCTGCTGATTCAGCAAGGCCGCCTCGCCGAAGCCCAGCACGTGCTTGGCATGCTGAAAGAAGAAGAATTCTTCGACTTCGTGCGCCGCACGGAATCGGATGATCCGCGTCAACGCAAAATCGCTTTCCAATCGCACGAACAACCGTGGCATGACCGACTGAACACGCTCACCGCACGCGCAGGTAACGCCGCCACTGAACGCGCTGATTTGGAACGCAAGGCAAGACTGGGTTTAACCGAGGCCGAGAAATCGCGTTTAGCTCAATTGAACCGCGAAAAAGAAACGCTGACCACTGACCTGCGAAGCTACTACCGCGAAGTGGTCAATGCCTTCGCATCAACCAAGGACCAGGGAACCAGCGCGCCGGATGCCGTAGCCCAACTCAAGGCCACACAACAAACCCTGTCCACTCTCGGCGCCGGCAGCGTGCTGGTGCAGTACGTGTTATCCGGCAACCGGCTCAACATCATCTTCACCACGGCCTCAACGCAGGTGGCACGGCAAATCGAGATCAAGTCCGCAGACCTCAATCAAAAAATAGAGTTCTTCCGTGTTACGCTACGCAATCCATCGATCTCTGCGCTACCGATGGCGCAGGAACTCTACAAGCTGCTGATTGCGCCGATAGCGCATGACCTCAACGCCGCCAATGCCCGCACGTTAATGATCTCGCTCGACGGCACGCTGCGCTACATCCCGGTGTCCGCGCTGCACGACGGCAAGCAGTACTTGATCGAGCGTTACGATCTGTCGCTGTATACCGAGGTAACGAAAGACAATCTCATTCACCGTCCCGGCAAAGACATGAGCATCGCGGGACTGGGACTCACCCGCCAGATTGAGGATTTCGATGCGCTGCCGGCCGTGAAAGCGGAACTGAATTCCATCGTGCGCAACGGCACTCAGGGGCTGATCAAAGGTGAATTGCACTTCGATCAACAATTTAATATCGTCAACATCAAGCAAGCACTGAAGAACAAACATCCGCTGATCCATCTGGCGAGCCATTTTGTGTTTCGGCCCGGCAATGAATCGACTTCGTTTCTGCTGCTGGGGGATGGCGACCGGCTCACCTTGAGCCGTATCCGCGAAGAGAAGCTGGATTTCAGTCATGTCGATCTCGTCACGCTCTCAGCGTGTGATACCGGGGTCGGTGGAGAACGTTCCGCGCAAGGAGAAGAAGTCGAAGGCCTCGGCGCACTGGTGCAAAGGCAAGGCGCGAAGGGTGTGATTGCCACGCTGTGGCCGGTAGCGGATGAAAGCACAGGACTGTTGATGCAGCACTTCTACCAACTGCGCGAAGAAAAGAAACTTTCGAAGGCCGATGCCTTGCGGCAGGCGCAACTGATGCTGGTCAAAGGTCAATTCGCGCCGGGCGCCAACAGCGCGCAGCGTGGGTTGGATACGCCAGCTTCGGCCACGCCTAAGCCCGCCACTCCGTATGCACATCCTTACTTTTGGGCGCCGTTTATTCTGATGGGGAATTGGCTATGAGACGGGGCCGCGCAGTATCCTCGACCGATGCGGCTCCTTTGTCACCGGCGTCCTGCGCAAAGTAGATGGGGTGAATCGCGAAAACCCAATGAATATTGCGAACGCCCGTCATTCGGTTCAGACTCCTCGCATGAGAATCGAAACGTAACAACGGATGTGCCATGCCAGCTTCGTATCGATATAGATTCGCAATCGCCGTATTGACAGGAATAGCGTTCGCCGCTGCGCCGGCTTTTGCGCAGCCCCAGCAGAAATTCCCCACCAAGCCCGTACGCATCGTTGCGTCAACGACGGCGGGCAGCCAGCCCGATGGCCTGGCGCGCTTCATCGCGCAGAAAATGAGCGAAAGCTGGGGTGTCCCGGTAATCACGGATAACCGGCCGGGCGGCAGCGGTACGCTGGCCGCGGCGCCGGTGGCCAAAGCCGCGCCGGACGGCTACACACTGCTATACGTGCTGCCCAATTTCATCATCAGCACGGGGATGCTGACGAGTCTGCCGTACGATCCGGTGAAGGATTTTACCGGCGTCGGAAATATCGGCGTCAGCACCAACATACTGGTCGCGGCGCCCTCGCTGGGGGTGAAGTCCGTTAAGGAGTTCAATGCGCTTGCGCTGGCTCAACCGGGGAAGATGATTTTTTCCACCAGCGCGGCGGGGAGTGCGGCACACTTGAGCGGCATCCGCTTCAATATGGCCGCCGGCATCAAAGTCATACATGTGGCGTTCAAGGGCGGGCCGGATTCGATGATTGAGGTTTTAGGCGGACGCGCGCACTATCACCTCGGCACACTGGGGGTGACGCTGCCCTTCATTAAGGAAGGAAAACTGACCGCGCTGGCGGTGACTACGCCACGCACACCCGTGTTGCCGGATGTGCCGTCGCTGGGTGAAATCTACGCCGAGTTTCAGCGGCCCGATACATCGCACGGTTTGCTGGTGCCCGCCGGCACGCCGCGCCCGATCATCCAGCAGATCAGCAAAGAGCTTTTGCGCATCCTCGCCCTGCCCGAGATGAAAGAACGCATGCAGGCCATCGGCTTTGTTGCCACGCCGGGCGGGCCCGAGGAATACGACAAAATACTGCGCGCGCAGATCGAATCGATGTCCAAACTAGTCCGCGACGCCGGCCTGCGGGGCAAATGACGAGTGTAATGGCAACACCAAGACCATCGCGGTGATTGAAGAACCCGCGTTGGTCGACTTACCTGCGTGCCATCGATTATGTTTCAGACGTAGAATTCGCGTGTTTGCATTGCGTTGCATTCCGTTCACCAAGCCATCGCGGCAACAACGGTCAGCACCTGCTTCCTGGCCGGTTAAATTACTTGGTCGAAAGCGGGCGCTGCTATTTGTCAGGTCAAGCTGCAACTTCTACGAATAAGGTTTGGCATGTCATGCCGACAAAACCTTCTCTTTCTTGAGCCTCGCCTTCCCGATAATCTTCGCGTTGCGCGCAGTTTCGCTTTTGAGCAAGTTGTCGCATTCCGCCGCCGAGCCACGGGCATGCTAAAGTAGCGGCAAAACACGTAGACATTGTCCTGGGAGGAGTGCAATGACACATTTCGCAATGGCTGCAAGCGGTACCGTGGTCTCGTTGCTTGCCTGCGCGGCGATGGCACAGACCGGCGCGGGATCGCAGAACCCTTCGACAAGCTCAGGACAGGGCTATCCGGTGCGCCCGATCCGTATCATCGTGCCCAACACCGCCGGCAGCGCGACCGACGGCGTAACGCGCATTGTTGCGCAGCGACTGACCGAAACCCTGGGCCAGCAGACGGTGGTGGACAACCGGGCGGGCGCCAGCGGCATCATCGGCCATGAAATCACCATGAATGCGGTGCCCGACGGATACACGGTACTGGTTTCCACTTCCGCGGGCCTGGTCATCAATCCGCTGCTGATCAAGGTGCCCTACGACGCACACCGCGATTTCACGCCGATTTCGCTCTTGGTGGTCAGTCCGCAGATGCTGGTCAGCCACGCCGGGATGCCCGTGCGTAACGTCGACGAACTGGTTGCGCTTGCGCGCGCGAAACCCGGGCAGCTCAACTGCGCGTCTCCCGGCTTTGGCACGTCGAACCACCTCGGCTGCGAAATGCTGAAGACCATGACCTCGGTGAATTTCCTGCACGTGCCTTACAAGGGAACCGCGCCCGCGATCACCGATGTGGTCGGCGGCCAGGTGCAGTTCATGTTCAACAGCATGCCGGCGGTCTACCCGCTCGCCAAGGCGGGCAAGCTGCGCGCGCTGGCGCACGGCGGTACCAAACGGTCGCCCGCAGCGCCCGAAGTGCCGACCGTGGCAGAAACGATTCCCGGATTTCAGTGCATCACCTGGTACGCGCTGTTCGGGCCGCGCGGTGTTCCGCCGGCGATCGTCGCCAGGCTGAATACAGAAGTGGTGAAAATGTTTGCCGATGCGCCATTCGCCCAGCGCATCGTCGATCAGGGCCAGGAGCCGCAAGCCACCACACCTGCGGAACTCACTGCATACGTGCGCGCCGAATCCAAGCGCTGGGCCGAGGTGATCAAGCGCGCGGGGCTCAAACCCGACCGCTGAAATCGGCAGCCGACGAGGCTGCGAAGAAGAACATCTAACGCCAAGGACTCAAGTCCCTGCATCAAAACAGGAGAGTGAAAACATGTCGATAACGGTACTGCATCTGCTGCGCACTGCGGCCATCGGACTGGCGCTGACTGCGGCAGCATCGCACGCGCACGCACAAGGCTATCCCGAGCGGCCGATCGCGCTGCTGATTCCGTACACCGCGGGCGGCCCTACCGATATCTCTGCGCGCGTAGCGGCGGAATCCGTTTCGCGCGTACTCGGCAAGCGCATTACGGTGGATAACCGGCCCGGCGCCGGCGGCGCGCTGGCGGCATCCAACATGGCGCAAAGCGCCCGGCCTGACGGCTACACGCTGGCGGTTACGCCGATCACGGTGCTGCGACTGCCGCATATCAGCAATGTCGCGTTCAACCCGATCACCGATCTCACCTGGATCATCAATCTCGCCGGTTACCAGTTCGGCGTCGTGGTGCGCGCGGATTCACCCTGGAAGACCTGGCAGGAGTTCACGGCGTATGCCAAGGCCAATCCCGGCAAGGTCACTTACGCCTCACCCGGTTTCGGCACCACGCTGCACATCACGATGGAACAGATCGGCGAACGCGACGGCATCAAGTGGACGCAGGTGCCGTTCAAAGGCACCGCGGACTCCATCGTTGCATTGCGCGGCGGGCACGTCATGGCACTCACTGGCAGCGTGCCGACTGAGCAGACCGAGGCCGGGATATTTCGCACGTTGGTGACTTGGGGCGAGCGTCGCCCCGCGCGTCATGCGAACGCGCCGACGCTGAAAGAACTCGGCTACGGCATCGTCACCAATTCGCCTTATGGCGTGACCGGGCCAAAGGGCATGGACCCGGCGGTCGTCAAAATACTGCACGATGCCTTCAAGGGTGCGCTGGACGACCCGGCATTCCTGAAAACGCTGGACCGCCTCGGCCACGATCCTTTCTATATGAGCGGTGATGAGTATTTCAAATGGGCGCGCGAGAACTACGAAATCGAACGGCGCACCGTCGAGCGCCTGGGACTCAAGCAGTAGTAGCGCGCCGCAGCAGCAAAGGTGGAGTCGCGCACAGCATGTAGCGGCTGCCCCTTGGGGTTTGCCTCATTCCAGGCGGACGTTCGCGGCGCGAACGATTTTCCCCCAGCGCTCGATTTCGAGGTCGATGAACGCGATGAATTCCTCAGGCGTGTTCGGTTTCGCAAGTTGCCCGCCCAAGTTTATGATGCGCTCGGCAAATTCGGGCTGCGCCATCAGGCCGCGCAGCGCGGTGGACCAGCGCTCGATGACGTCGCGCGGAGTGCCCGCCGGGGCGAACACCCCGAACCACGAACCGCTCTCGAATCCCGCAAGGCCCTGCTCGTGGATCGTCGGCAACTCCGGCATCTGCGGCACGCGCTGCATCGTGCCAACGCCCAGGGCGCGCAGCTTGCCCGAGCGGATGTAGGGTAGTACCGGGCCGATGCCGTCGAAGTTGGCATCGATGTGGCCGCCGATCAAATCGATGATGGCCGGGCCGCTGCCCTTGTACGGCACGTGGATCATCTGGGCGCCGGTGGCGAGCTTGAAGCGCTCGATTGCCAGATGCTGCGTGCTGCCGACCCCTGAGGAAGCGACGCGCAATTGCCCTTTGCTTCTGCCCGCGACTGCGATAAATTCCTTGACCGTCCGCGCCGGCACCGACGGATGCACGACCAGTACCGTTGCCACGGATCCGGTCTGCGCGATCGGAGCAAAGTCCTTGCGCACGTCGTAGGGAAGCTTCGCGTACAGCGACGGCGCCACCGCGTTGGAGTTGTTGTGTCCCATGAGTAGCGTGTAGCCGTCGGGCTTCGCCTTCGCCACAACGTCTGCGCCGATGATGCCCGCGTTGCCGGAGCGATTGTCGATAACGATCGGCTGACCCATGTTTGGCGCGAGGCGGTCGCCGATCTGGCGCGCGAGAATGTCGGTGAAGCCTCCCGGGGGAAAGCCGACAACCATGCGGATCGCGCGGTTCGGATAAGCCTGAGCGAAGACTGGAACCGCCTGCGCGATCCCGATCGCGGCAAAGGACAAAAGCGCTATGGCACGTGCATGGCTCATTTCCATTCTCCGTGTAATCGTCGAAAACGGTTTGCGCTTCATTCCGTGTGCGCTCCCGCACGAATTCACAGGGCAGTCTACTCCTTCTTCAATTCGGCCTTCTCCGCAATTCGCGCGTAACGCACAAATCAGGTAGTCCAGTTCATCCGGTGTCCGTGTCAGCCGCAGGCGTTTTTCCAATCACACCGCCAGCGGGCGCGCGCTGGCGGGATCAAGAGCGGGGACTCCTTTTCGCATTCCACATTTTGAGACCAATATTGGGCCGGCATAGGGGTTGCAGCCAGCAGCAAAGCGGCTCTTGAAAGCCGATTTTCTGGCCATATTTGGCTTTCGAACGCCGCTGGATTGGCTGGCAGCACTTGGTTCAATGCGAAAGGAGGGTAGTCATGTATCGATACTCGTACCCCGGCGATATGTTGGCTGAGCTGGACCGCATGCAGCGCGATGTACAACAACTTTTCGGCCAGGTCCCAAGCATCCGCAGCGCGGGACGCGGCAGTTATCCAGCCTTGAACGTGGGGGGCACACCGGAATCCGTGGAAATCTATGCCTTTGTCCCCGGCATGGATCCGTCCAGTATCGAGGTGAATCTTGAGCGGGGTGTGCTTACCGTAGCAGGCGAGCGTCCGCCTTCACTCCCGGCAGAAAGCGCTCAGGTGGCCGTGCACGTAAACGAACGTTTTGCGGGACACTTCAGTCGGGCGGTGAGCTTGCCCGACGACCTCGATCCTAGCCAGGTAGCAGCCAAATACAACGATGGCGTGCTGCACATCAGCATCAAGCGCCGCGAATCGTTTCAGCCGCGCCGTGTGCAAGTCCAGAGTTAGCCAAAGGAGACCAGCCATGAGTGAGAGTAATGTGACAAGCAGGGAAAGAGACGCCGGGCGCGATGAGGCTGCGTTGTTGCCACCGGTCGACGTTATCGAGGATGCCGAAGGAATCACCTTGTATGCCGACCTCCCCGGCGTAACCAAAGACCACATCAGCGTACGAGTCGAAACAGGCACGCTGACGATCGAGGGTGAAATCCGCTTGGTTGCCACGCAAGGAATTGAAGTTACCCACACAGAAGTGCCGCTGGCGCGCTTTCGGCGCGCATTTACACTGGGGCCCGAACTGAACACCGAGAAAGTTGATGCCGAATTCCGGCAAGGCGTACTGAAGCTGCGGATCCCGAAAGCGGAGCACGCCAAGCCCCGCAAGATTGAAGTGCAGGTATCCTGAGGGGGGTGGTTCGCCCTCCCGTCGGCAGCAACGCCCAGTAGATGCGATCGCCCTGTTGGTCCGAAGCACCGGCTCCAGCAGGACGATCGAATGATCTTGCGCGAATAGCCGCCAGAAATCGGCAACGCTCCCGGCACTCACGCGTCAATAAGGATTGTCAAATCAAGCCGGGACTGCCACTGCCCTACTCTTTTTTCAAACCCGCCTTTTCCGCAATTCTCGCGTAACGCACCATTTCACTCTTGATCAGCCGGTCGAACTCTTCCGGAGTGCCCAGCCACGGATCAACGCCGGCGGCAGCGAAGCGCTCGCGCAAATCCGCCGCCTGCAGCGCCTTGGCGCATTCCTGGTACAGCCGCGTGATGATCTCATTGGGCGTTTTTGCCGGCGCCAGCATGCCGTACCAGATCGACATGGTGAATTGCGGCATGCCGGCTTCTTTCGAGGTCGGCACATCGGGCAGCGGCCCCACGCGCTTTTCCGACAGCACCGCCAGCGGACGCACCCGGCCGGTGCGGATATACGGCATTGCCGAGGCAACCGAGACAATGACCTGATCCACTTCACCGCCCATCAGCGCCACCGCCGCCAGCGTCGCACCCTTGTACGGGACGTGCAACATGTCAATTTTTTCCAGCGTTTTAAGCAGCTCGTTGGCGAGGTGATTGGTGGTGCCGGGGCCGCCGGAACCGTAATTGAGTTTGCCCGGCTGCTTGCGCGCGAGATCGACAAACTGGCGCAGCGTTTTTGCCGGCACCGCAGGATGCACCAGCACCACGTTTTCTATCGCCGCCAGCCGCGCAATCGGTGCGAGGTCTTTCACGTCGTAACCGGTGTTGTGGTACAGCGATGGACTCAACGCTATCGACGGCGAGGTGGTCATGATGTTGTAGCCGTCGGGCGGCGCTTTTGCCGCCAGCGCTATGCCCAGATTGCCGCCGGCACCCACGCGGTTGTCGGCAATCACGGCAACGCCGAGTTGCTCGGACAGTTTCTGCCCCACCGCGCGGCCGACGATATCGCTCGGTGAACCCGGCGGAAATGGCAGCACCATGCGTATCGGTTTTGCGGGATAGGCCGGTCCTGAGCCTGTCGAAGCGGATTGCGCCAGCACGGCGGTACAGGGCAGCGCAAGCAGGCCAGCGGCGATCATGATGCGGAAGCAGAACATAACTTTTTTCTCCATCGGTAGCGGACGAAGTGTAATGTAAAATTGTGATGGCGATTGCCGTCATATGCGGCATTATGTTGGTGCAGCGTCCGGCGAGAATCCCCCACCCTAGCCCTCCACCGCAAGCAGGGGAGGGGATCATATCGAGGTCCGTTAGCAATGAAAATCACCAAAGTCGAAACCATCGTCGTCAACACGCCGATGATCATCCCCGGCAAGATTTTGCCCAAGGCGAGCGGCGTCGCGCGCACCAGCATCGACACGCTGCTGGTGCGCATCGACACGGATGAGGGCATCAGCGGCTGGGGCGAAGGTTTCGGCCATCGTATTTGGTCCGCGACCAAAGCGGTGATCGATACGTTTCTTGGCCAGATGTGCGTGGGACGCGATCCGACGCAAATCGCGAAACTGGTGGACGATTTGCAACGCAACCTCGCCGGCGTGGGACGCAACGGCCCGGCGATGTTTGCGCTCTCCGCCATCGACATCGCCTTGTGGGATATCGCCGGCAAAGTAGCAGGCTTGCCGCTGTATCGATTGCTCGGCGGGTCGCCGCGCAAGGAACTGCCCGCCTACGCCAGTCTCTTACGCTACGGCGACGCGAAAGAAGTCGCGATGTATGCCGAGCGCGCATTGAAACGCGGCTACAAGCATATGAAGCTGCATGAGATCACCGAAGCACCGGTAAAAGCCGCGCGCAAGGTCGCGGGACCGGACATTCCCATCATGATCGACTGCAACTGCCCGTGGACGGTGGATCAGGCAATAGACATGGCGCGCGTGCTCGCGCCCTACAACCCGAAGTGGCTCGAAGAACCCGTCTGGCCGCCGGAAGATCATCGCGGCCTCGCCAAGGTGCAGGATGTCGGCGGCATCAACACCGCGGCGGGCGAAAATGCCATGTTGCCGGAGTTCAAGAGCATGTTCGAGAACGACGCCATCACCTATGCGCAGCCGAGCATTACCAAGGTCGGCGGCGTGACGATGATGCGCAATGTCATGTCGCTGGCGCAAACGTTCGGCGTCAACGTGGTGCCGCATTCGGCGTACTTCGGGCCGGGGCTGATTGCGTCGATGCACTGCATTGCGGCAATGGCGGCCGACAGCCTGGTTGAGCGCTTCGACTGCGACTTCAGGGAAACGCCGATGGGCGACTGGATACATCCGAAGAAAAACGGCTGTTTCGATTTGCCGCAAGGGCCGGGACTGGGTGTGGAGCCGGATGCGAAACTCGTCAAGAAATTGCGCGTAGCATAACAATCAACAGCATTGGAGCACACCATGAATGCCCCCGACCCTCAAGCAAAACCACCCGCGCACTTTCAGTATTTCCCCGGCAATTACCGCTGGTCGGCGGAAATGCTGGTGGTGCTGAGCACCGCGCCTTTCGGTGGTGCTGAAATCTCGGAAGTGGATCGCATCGGCCGCGCGCTGCGCAACAAGGTCGGCGACGATGAGGCTTGGTTTGACGAGTGGGTAAAGGGCGCGGATTTGCGCATGCAAACGGCGCAGGCGGCCGAGGCCAAAGGGCACAAACTCACGGCGGCATCGAACTACTTGCGTGCGTGCTTCTACTACCAGATCGGCGATCATTCGCGCCAGCCGAAAGACGATCTGGCGATGGCTGCGTACAAGAAATCGCTGGAGTGCTTCCGCAAATTCGCCGCGCTCACCGACCGGCCGCGCATCGAGGTGGTGGAACTGCCGTCCAAACACGGTTCGTTCGCGGCCTACTTCATCCACGCAGAGAACCCAGCGACCAAGCGCGCGCCGTGCGTGGTGCGCTTCGGCGGTTTTGATACGCAGAAAGAAATCCAGTATCTGCGCGGCGTGCCCGATCTGGTGCGGCGCGGTTTTTCGTGCTTGCTGGTGGATGGCCCGGGCCAGGGCGAAGCAATTCGTTTTCGCGGCATGCACATGCGTTATGACTTTGATATCGCAGGCAGCGCCGCGCTTGACTATCTCGAAACGCGCGAGGACGTGGATATGAAACGCGTTGCTATCCTCTCGATGAGTCTCGGCGGCTATTACGCGCCTCGGTGCGCTGCAATGGATTCTCGTTTCAGTGCTTGCATCGCCTGGGGTCCGATCTGGGACTATCACGCAACATGGGTAAAGCGCCTGCAGAAAATCAAGGAAGCCGCACTGCCGGTGCCGGCGGAACATCTGCTGTGGGCCTGCGGCGTTGAGACGTACGACGAAGCGCTGAAAAAACTCGAAGGCTTCAAGAGCGGCGATGTCGCAGGCAAAGTCACGGTGCCGTTCCTGCTGTTGCATGGCGCGGAAGACGCTCAGGTCTCCACCGCCGATGCGGAAAAATTATTCAACGCCATCGCATCAAAAGACAAAACCATGCGCGTGTTCACGGCTGATGAGGGCGGTGCGCAACATTGTCAGCGCGATTACCTCACGCTGGCGTGCGACACCGTAGCGGATTGGTTGGAAGACATATTCAAAAAATAACAATAAAAACAAATACTTAACGTTAATTCGCCTCAGAGGCCACCCATGATCGAAATCAAGGAAAAGTCCGTCGCCGGCCAAACCATCCGCCTGCATGACGCCGACAACGTGGTGATCGCGCGCACGGATCTTGCGCTGGGCGCCAAGATCGAAGGCGGTCTCACCTGCCGTGGCCAGGTGCAGGCCGGACACAAAGTGGCGTCGCGCGCCATCGCGCAAGGCGAACCGATACTGAAATACAACGTGGTGATCGGATTTGCTGCGGTCGATATTGCGCCGGGCAGCTACGTGCACTCACACAACATGCAGTTCCGCGAATTTGATCGTGACTACGCTTACGCCGAAGAATTCAAACCGGTGCAAATGGTGCCGGAATCCGAACGCGCAAGTTTTATGGGCATCGTGCGTGCCAACGGCCAGGTCGCCACACGCAATTTTGTCGGCATATTGTCCACGGTGAATTGTTCGGCGACGGTGGCGCACAAAATCGCCGAGTATTTCACGCCGGAACGGCTGGCCGATTACCCCAACATCGATGGTGTCGCGGCCTTCTCCCACGACACCGGCTGCGGCATGGAAATGACCGGCGAGCCGATGGATTTGTTAAGGCGCACGATGGCGGGCTACGCGCGCCACGCCAATCTGGCCGGTTCGATGATTGTCGGCCTGGGCTGCGAACGCAATCAGATCAAAGGGCTGATGAAGGAACAGAAACTCGACGCCAGCGACCGTCTGCATCTTTTCACCATGCAGGACACCGGCGGCACGCGCAAAACCATAGCAGCCGGCATCGCGGCGGTAAAGGAAATGCTGCCCGACGCGAATCGCGTCAAACGCACACGCGTACCGGCGAGCCACATCATGATCGGTTTGCAATGCGGCGGCTCGGATGGCTTCTCATCGATCACGGCTAACCCGGCGCTGGGCGCGGCAATGGACATCCTCACCCAGCATGGCGGCACCGCGATACTTTCCGAAACGCCGGAAATCTACGGCGTCGAACACACGCTCACGCGCCGCGCACGCAATCGCGAGGTCGGCGAAAAACTCATCGAGCGCATCCGCTGGTGGAAAGATGTTTACAACGTGGGCCGTGACACGCAGATCAACGGCATGGTCAGCCCCGGCAATCAGCATGGCGGCCTCGCCAACATCCTGGAAAAATCGCTGGGCTCGTCGATGAAAGGCGGCACCGGGCCGCTGATGGAAGTGTATCGATACGCGGAGCCGGTGACGCAAAACGGCTTCGTGTTCATGGACACACCGGGCTTTGATCCGTGCTCGGCCACCGGCCAGATCGCCGGCGGCGCCAACATGATCATGTTTACCACCGGGCGCGGCTCGATGTTCGGCGCGAAGCCGGTACCGTCGGTCAAGCTCGCCACCAACACACCGATGTTCCGCAAGCTCGAGGAAGACATGGATATCAACTGCGGCGAAATCCTCGATGGCACTTGCACTTTGCGCGAGATGGGCCAGCGCATATTCGATCTCATGCTGCGCACGGCCTCCGGCGAAAAAACCAAGAGCGAATTGCTGGGGCTGGGCGATCATGAGTTTGTGCCTTGGAATATCGGGGTTGTGGGCTGAGGTGTGAAATCTTGAGCAGCCCCGTGTGCAAAACCCGGGTTGTTGCACTGGTGGTGGCGTCTTGCGTTGCTGCCTCACCGCACGCGCAAGACTGGAAGCCCACCCGCAATATCGAAATCACCGTCTCCTCCGGCGCAGGCGGCGCAGCGGACCGCGAAGCGCGCGAACTGCAGAGACACATGCAGATGCGGCCCGGCATGCCCTCCATTACGGTGAACAACCGACCGGGCGGCGGCGGCGCCATTGCCTGGTCGTCGCTCAACCAGCATCAGGGCGATGCGCACTGGATCGCCACCATGAACGTGGCGCTGCTCACCAATCACATTGTCGGCGCCTCGCCGCTGCGTTACCAGGATCTGACGCCGCTGGCGATCCTGATGCGCGAGTACGTGGCGGTGTGGACGCGCGCGGAGTCGCCGATCAAATCGGCAAAAGAGCTGATCGCGCGGCTGAAAGCCAATCCATCATCGGTCAGCTTCGGACTCTCACCTGCGCTCGGCAACCAGAACCACATCGTGCTCGGCATGCTCGCCAAAGCGGCGGGCATCGACCCCAAGGCGTTGAAGATCGTGGTTTACGCCGGCGGGGCAGGCCCTACCGCAGCGCTCGGCGGACACGTCGATGCATGGGTAGGCACGCTTGGCGGCGCGATCCCGCTCGCGCACGCCGGCAAGGTGAACGTGATGGGCGTAAGCGCCGAGAAGCGCCAGCCCGGCAAGGCGGTCGCCCTGCCGACGTTTCGCGAGCAAGGCATTGATGCGGTGTATGCAGCGTACCGCGGCATCATCGGTCCCGGCGGACTGTCTGCCGCACAGCGCGCGTACTGGGATACGACATTCGCACAAGTCGTGCATAGCCCGGGATGGAAAAATACTACGCTTGAACACGCATGGGAACCGGACTACAAAAACAGCGCCGATACGCGCAAGTATCTTGATGCCGCGTACGCGGAGCTTCGAAAAATTCTGGTTGAACTGGGTGTAACCCGATAACTGGCATTTGCCGGAAAATATCTCGCACGGCCAACCTGTGAAAATTATTCAACTCAGTGATCTGCATCTCACCGGCAGCAACGCGCTGTTGTACGGCAGCAATCCCGAAACACGGTTGAACGCTGCGGTTGACAGCATCGTGCGCGATCACCACGATGCCGCGTTTTGTCTGTTGTCGGGCGACCTTGCCGATGCAGGTACGGATGACGCGTACGCGGCACTCGCCACGATCACCGCGCGCCTGCCCATGCTGGTCTATCCGATGGTCGGCAATCACGATGATCGCCGCGCCTTGATGCACGCTTTCCCCGCGCTGCAAAGGGACGAAGATGGCTTCATCCAGACCACCATTGACACGCCGCACGGCCGCTTTCTGCTATTGGATACGCTGGAACCCGGCAGACCGTGGGGCATGTACTGCACCAAGCGACTGGCCTGGCTGCGCAAGCAACTGGAAGACGGATCTGCAGAATCATTCTGGATCGTCATGCACCACCCACCGCTCGCCGTGGGCATTCCCTCCATGGATCAATACGCGCTGCAAAACCCGCAATCGTTCCACGCGGCACTGGCGCCGTTCCAGTCCAGAATCAGGCATCTGTTCTTCGGGCACCTGCATCGTCCCATCGGCGGAAGCTGGCATGGCATGCCTTTTTCGGTGGTGCGCTCGCCCAATCATCAGGTGGCGCTGGACATGCATGCCGGCCCCGAAGTGCCCGGCTGTCATGAAGCGCCAGGCTACGGCGTGGTGTTGATCGATGACACCACGGTGGTCGTGCATCACCACGATTTTCAGGGCAGCGGTACGCGCTTCTGGCTATAGTCCGCTTTCGTCAGACCGCTCAGGTGCTCAATGACAGGCCGCCCGGACCTTGTGGCAAAATCCGGCGTCCAAACGCATTCACAATCACTTTCATAGCGGACTTCCCATGACCACCAGCAAGACCAGCAAAACCGTATTCTGGTTCGAGGACGGCAAGCGGCCTAACGTCGCCGATTCGCTCGATAAAGAAAAAGACATCACGCTGCATCGCCTGACCTTCAAGGGGCCGCAGGCGGACAATTGGGGCGCCATGTCGGCAGCGCACGTCTATTGCATCACCTCGACGCGACAGGAAGTGCCCGAGGAGTACCAATGCAACGCGGCACTGCTCGCGCGCTGCCCCGATCTGCTGGCCGTTTCGACGAGCGGAGCGGGTTACGACACCGTTGACGTGGCAGCATGCACGGCGACGGGCGTGCTGGTGGTGAACCAGTCCGGTGGCAACGCCGACGCCGTGGCGGAGCACACGGTGGCGATGATGCTGTCGCTCACCAAGAATATTCCGCAGACGGACCGCTACCTGCGCACTGCGCGCGGCACCCCGCGGGAAAAATTCAAGGGCCGCAACGCCAGAAGCCGCACCGTCGGCCTTGTCGGCCTCGGCGAAGTCGGCAGCCGCGTCGCGCGCATCTGCGGCCTGGGACTGCAAATGCGGGTGCTGGCCTGCGACCCCTATCTCACAGCGGAACAGTGCCAGGCGCGCGGCGCAACCAAGGTGGATCTCGCGACGCTACTCAAAGAATCGCGCTTTATCTCGCTGCACTGTCCCTACGACAAAGATACTCGTAACCTGATTGACAGCCGCGCGCTCAATGCCATGCAGCCCGGCTCCTTCGTGATCACCACGGCGCGTGGCGGCATTGTCAACGAGGAAGACCTCGCGGCTGCGCTCAAATCCGGACACATCGCCGGCGCGGGCGTCGATGTGTGGATCGACGAGCCGCCGCCGCTCACACACCCGCTGCTTGCATTCGACAACGTGATCGCGACCTACCATACCGCCGGCGTCACGGAAGATTCGCGGCATAACATGGCGGACTGGAACGCACAGCAGGTCGCCGGTATCCTGCGCGGAGAACGCCCGCCGCGTCTGATCAATGCTGATGCGTGGCAACATTTCATGCAGCGCTTTGAACGCATCTTCGGCCTACGCCCGCAATAACTAGAACCTATTTCATAATTATTCGCGTGATGCGTTGTAGCCCAAACACGATGGATGCAAGGAGCGCGGCAGTCCCAGCTTCGAATAGGGGCAAGCCGTGCGACGCCGCAGACGCGTGTTTGGGCCACAACCCTCCGGGACGGGGCAATGCGGGCGCGCTGCTTCGTCGGCCTCGCTTGCCATATTCGCGATATGGCTGCGCCAGCCCTCCTCGCATCGCATCCCGCAGTGCCGCCGTCGCACACGTGAATAATCATGAAATAGGTTCTAGCATACAGAAAATTTAACGCCGCTGTTTCCCGGGCCGCAAACGATTCTTCCAACTGACAAGCGAAAATTGATTTGCTGCATACCGATCATCACTGCCGCCGAAATTCGTTATGATGGCGGCTCCCCCTCACGGAGAGTTGATTCATGATCACCGCCAAGTCCGCCCGCATGTTCACGCGCTACAACGCATGGTCGAACAAAATCTGGTACGACGCAATTGCCGCGCTGCCGCCCGGCGAAGCGCTCAAGGAACGCACCAGTCTGTTCAAGAACATGGTGCATACCATGAACCACAATTACATCGTGGATACCATTTGGCACGCGCATCTCGAAGGCCGCGACCATGGTCTCACTGCGCGCAACACCAAGGATCATCCGCCGCTCGACGAACTGCGCCGTCTGCATGAAGAAAGCGATGCATGGTTTATCCAGTGGAGCGACAAGCAAACCGAAGAAACGATAGCTGATCGTCGCCCGATTACCCTGATCGGCGGCAACCGCGTGGTGATGTCGCTCGGCGAAATGCTGCTGCATCTGTATCACCACACCGCCTATCACCGCGGTTTCGTCGGCGACATGATGTTCAACGTACCGGGGCATCGCGCGCCGATCACCGATCTGCCAGTGTTCCTGCGCGAAGCCCCACAAAATTACTATTAAAAACAAATAGTTATAAACGATGCCCGCAGCCGCGCACCCGCGCAATCAGCAACTCGTTGATTACATCGCCGGCACCGCCACGCGCAAATTTCCCGGCGATGTCATCGATGCGGCTAAGCGTGCGCTGGTGGATTTTCTCGGCGTCGCCGTGGGCGCTTCAAATGACGCGCCGGTGCAACCGGTGCGCGCCACCGTCAAACAATGGAACTCGAACGGCAACGCGCGCATCTTCCTCGGCAGTCAAACAACACCCGCGCTCGCGGCACTGGTCAACGGCACCATGGCGCATGCGATGGATTACGACGACACGCATCCCGGCGGCGCGGGTCATCCCAGTGCGTGCTGCTGGTCTGCAGGGCTGGCGCTCGCCGAACACCACGGCGTCGAGGAACGCGAAGCGATGGCCGCGTTTCTTACCGGCTATGAAGTGATGACCAAGCTCGGCGGCGGCTATGCCGCGGGCGTGGGGCGAAATCTGCAGCGGCGCGGCTTGCATCCCACGTCGGTGTTCGGCCGCACAGGCGCCGCAGCCGTGGCGTGTGCGCTGCTCAAACTGGACGAACAACAAACCGGACATGCGCTCGGCGTAGCGGCCACCACCGCCGGCGGGCTGGTCGGCTCGTTTGGCACGCACGGCAAACCGTTTCATGCCGGAAAAGCCGCGATGGACGGCATACTCGCCGCGCAGCTTGCATCGGATGGCTTTGTCGCGGCAACGCATCTCTATGAGCTGGGCGAGCTGGACAAAACGCCACGCAGCAAGGAAGCGCATCGTGCAAGCCTGCTCGATGTGTTTATCCAGAATCATGAAGTCGAAGTGCTGCCGCTCGATTTCGAGCAAAGCTGGGAGATACTCAGCAACGGCTTCAAACCCTTTGCCAGTTGCCGCGCGACTCAGGCATCCACGCAAGCGGCGCGAACGTTGGCAGCCAAAATCGCCGGGCGCGCGATCCGGCGCGTGCAGGCCAAGGTGCATCCGAACGCGCTCATCACCGCCGGCAAACTCGCGCCGCGCACGCCTCTTGAAGGCAAATTCAGCGTGCCGTTCTGCATTGCGCTTGCGCTGCGCGGCCACCAGGTTGTCGCCTCCGATTTCACCGACGACAAAATGCATGACACGTCCGTGATGGACGTGGTGCCGGTGGTCGAACTCGAAGCGGTACAAGGCCAGCCACCGCACTCGGCGCACCTCGACGTGTATCTCACTGACGGCGAGCATCTGCACGCGGACACCGACATCGTCATCGGCCATCCGGATAACCCGATGAGCTGGGATGATCTGCGCCTGAAGTTCGACGGATTGGTTGAGCCCATCATCGGCGCGTCGAAGGCGAAGCCCTTGTTTGAAACGGCGCGTAGTTTCGAGCAGCCGGGATCCATACGCAAAATTTCGCAATTGCTGGCAGGGACAAAGTAACGGCATGCGTCGATTTCACACCGTGGATTGATATTTCAGAAGTAACTAACCCCGCCCTCACAAGGCGGGAATATGGTAAAAATCGCTACAGCGCATCCATCGCGCTCGTCACGCTTATCACGCATTGAGGAGATCCCATGACCACCGAAGCAAGCCTCAGCCCGGAAACCGTGCTGGCCGAAATGAAGAAAAATGGCATCACGCACGTGGTGTGGCTGCCGGACAGCGAAACCAACTGGCTCTATCTGCTGATGAAAGCCGAGCCGTCGATCACACTGGTGGCAGTGCCGCGCGAAGGGCTGGCGTTTTCGTGTGCGGCAGGCATTTATATCGGCGGCGGCAAGCCGATCATCCTGATTCAGAACACGGGCATGATGGAATCCGGAGATTCGATGCGCGGCTGGACGATGGGGCTCAACATCCCGGTGGTAATGATGGTGGGCTACCGCGGCTACACACGCCACGGGGTCAACAAGGACACCGCCGCGACGTATACCGAGCGTTTTCTGAATGCGTTCAACATCCAGTACTACCTCGTCGAGCACAGCAGCGACGCGACGCGTATTTCCGTGGCGTTCGAAGAAGCGCAAAAAACCAAGCGTCCGGTGGCGATACTCGTCGGTGACGAGTACCACGGCTTTAACCGATAGGAGGTTACGATGATCGTCATGGAAGAAATGTTGAAAGTGTTTCAGCAGCATCGCGGTGACGCCATCGTGGTGTCCGGGCGCGCCAACCGCCATTGGGATGGCATCAGTACGCTGAAGAATCGCGATCTGTCGCTCGGCGATCCGGCGATGGGCGGACACGCCTCGTTCGCGCTGGGTCTCGCACTCGCGCAGCCGAACAAGAAAGTGGTGGTATTCGATTCTGAGGGCGATTTGCAGATGAGCCTGGGCGTGCTGGCGATGATCGCCGAGCAGAAACCGAAAAATTTCTATCACTTTTTGCTCGACAATGAAGTTTACGCCACCACCGGCGGCCAGCCGGTTCCTAACGCGAAAACCATTGCTTACGACACCATCGCCAAAGGCTGCGGTTATCCTGCCGCTTACGCGTACACCAACCTTGAATCTTTTTCGGTAAACGTCGGACGCATCCTGTCCGGGACAGGGCCGGTATTCGTGGCGATGAAGATCGTGCCTGAAATCGAGAACGTGCCCATAGGCCAGCGCACGCCGCGCTTGAGACGTACCAAGGAACAGGGTATCGCGGATCTGCGGGCGGAGTTGGGCGTCAGCAACTGATGTTATTAAGGTGGCGCTGCACGGAGTAGCCTATGGCAGTAATGCTCGGCTTTGAAGCACTGCGCGGCGCGTTGTCGATGCGCGAAGCCATCGATCTTCTCGAACGCGCGTTCGCGCACGAGACCTCGAGCGCGACCGTGGTATCGCCCAAATTCGTCACCGATTTTGACACCGGCGCGATGCGCATTCTGTTCGCCGCCGATCATCAGGCCGGCTATGCGGCAATGAAGGCCTATCACTCGATCAAAGGCATGGGCGCGCGCTACGTGGTGTCGCTCTACAGCCTGAAAGACGGCGAACTGCTGGCACTGCTCGACGGACAGTTGATCACCGATCTGCGCACCGGCGCATGCAGCGGCGTCATCGCGCGCAAAGTGCCCATCGACGGTCCGGTAACCGTAGGCGTAATCGGCTCCGGCAATCAGGCGCACAAGCAGTTGGAGTGCCTCGCTGCGGTGTACAAACTCGACTCGGTGGCGGTCTACAGCCCCACCGCCGCTCATCGCGAACATTTTGCGCACGCGATGTCGCAGCAACTAGGCGTCACGGTGACTGCGGTGGACAGCATTGAAGCTGCCGTGCGCGGCAAGACCGTCGTCGCTTCGGCCAGCAGCGCTCGGACGACAGCACCCATACTGCGCGGTGAGTGGCTGGCCGCGTGCCGCCTGTTGTGCGCAGTGGGCAACACGCGCAGGCAATACGCCGAGGCCGATATACAATGTTTTCGCAACGCAAGTCTGGTGGTGATGGATACGCTGCATGCGCTGGAAGAAGCCGGCGAATTGCGGCAAGCAGTTGAGGCCGGCGCATTGCCCGAAGACAAGCGCGCCACTCTGGGACAGATCGTTACGGGTGCGGCGCAGTTACCGGAGAAAGGCTTGATTGTGTTCAAGTCGGTAGGCTCGGCATTGCAGGATCTGGCTTTGGCGGCGAGGTATTACGAGTTGTTGGGAACGCAGCCGGGCTTGCCCAAAGCCGACGATGTCGGCAGATCGCGTGAGCCGGTGTGGTCAGCCACGCATTGAGTGTAATCGCAGCATCAACATTGAAATTGGCATACGCATGAAGAAACGCCACCTGATCCGCATCCCGCTGTTCGCCCTGTTCATGGTGTCGGCGCTTGCCGCGAACGCACAACCAGCCTGGCGACCGGACAAGGCCGTGGAGATCATCGTGCCCACCGGCGCCAGCGGCATCAACGATGCCAACGCGCGCTTGATCCAGAAATCGTTTTCGGACCTGAAGTTGCTGCCTACGCCGTCCATTGTCAATAACAAACCCGGCGGCAACCAGAGTCTGGCCGTGGTTTATCTCAACCAGCATGCCGGCGATGCGCATTATCTGCTGTACGCGACCGCGACGATATTCACCAACCAGATCGCCGGCATCACGCCGCTGCACTATGCCGATTTCACGCCGCTGGCGCTGTTGCTGGTGGATTACAGTGTGATTACCGTGGCAGCAAATTCACCGATGAAATCCATGCGTGATATGGTCGAGCGGTTGCGCGCCGATCCGGAGTCGATATCGTTCGGCGTGGTTGCACGCGGCGGGCCCAATCATTTGGCAGCAGCACAGGCGATGCGTTCGGCAGGCATTGATCCTAAGAAGCTGAAGATGGTGGTATTCAAGACCAACGCCGAATCATTGACCGCAGTTATCGGCGGCCACATACAGGCGGTGGTGTCTTCCGTGAGCGCAGCGCTTCCGCAAGTGCAGGCCGGTAACGCTCGCATGCTGGGTGTGACGGCGCCGCAACGCGTGGGTGGATCGGTTGCGAACGTCCCCACCATGCGCGAGCAGGGCATCGACGCCATGGGCATTTCAAACTGGCGCGGCATCTTCGGCGCGAAGGGTCTCACTGCAGCGCAAATCGCATTTTGGGAGGAAGTCATCGGCAAGGCCGCCACCACCGATGACTGGAAGAAACAACTCGATACCAACAACCTTGCGTCGCGCTTCATGCGCAGCCGCGAGTTCGCTAAATATCTCGAAGTCGAGTATGGCGCCACTAGAGCTGCCATGGCCGACGCAGGCCTTATTAAGTAACTATTTGTTTTTATTACGTATTTTATAACGGTGTCCTCCGCACGCACCCGCCTCGCTGTTGTGGCCCTGGCGGTGCTCGCCGCCAGCCTGCCGAATGCAGCCTGGAGTCAATCCGCGTGGCGTCCGGAAAAAGCGGTGGAAATTATCTTGCCGACAGCGGCTGGCGGACTCAACGACCAGATGGCACGATTGGTACAGTCGATACTGCAGGATCGCAAAATCGTAACCACGCCGGTAGTGGTGATGAACAAAGCGGGCGGCAACCAGACGCTGGCCGCCGTCTATCTGCGCCAGCATCCGGGCGACCCGCACTACCTGCTGTATTCGACCTCCAGCATATTCACCGGGCAAATCACCGGCCTTATCCAGCAGCATTACAGCGATCTCACGCCCATCGCGCTGCTGCTGGTGGAGCGCACGGCAATCACGGTGGCTGCCGATTCACCGATCAAGAGCATGCGCGACCTGGCAGAGCGCCTGGCGGCAAATCCGGAGTCACTTGCGTTCGGCATGGCCACCCGCGGCGGCACCAATCACCTCGGGCTGGCGCAGGCAGTCAAGTCGGTAGGCATAGACCCCAGGCGGCTGAAGACGGTCGTGTTCAAGACTAACGTTGAATCGATGACGGCACTGGTCGGCGGCCACCTGCACGTGGTCACGACTTCCGCGACCGCCGCGCTGCCGTGGGTGCAGAAGGGTCAGGCACGCATGCTCGCAATCCTGGCGCCGCAGCGTCAGCCGGGCCCCTTCACCCATGTGCCGACGCTGCGCGAGCAGGGTTTCGATGTAGCAGGTGTCACCAACTGGCGCGGCATGTTTGGTGCGCGCGGCCTGACGCCGGCACAGAGCGCATTCTGGGAAGACGCCATGGCAAGGATCGTCGCTACCGCAGAATGGAACAAGCCGCTGGAGCAGAACCATCTTGGGCAAAACTTCCTGCGCGGCCGGGAATTCGCAAAATTTCTGGAAATCGAGTACCAGGCTTCCAAAACCGCGCTGACCGATCTGGAGTTCGCCAAATAAGGGAAATGGCAGTAAACTTTACCGAAAGCGCTTGTTCCATTGACGGTCCGCTGAGGGTGCATTATTTAACCCGATTACAGAGGGAGAAACACGATGTCAGCCGTACTCAAAGCCTCAACCGCATCACCTGTCACGCCAAGGAATTACGGCAAGTTCAATCTGCACGGCGTGATGCAGGCGCCGGTCACGCCGCTTAAGGAAGACTTCAGCTTCGACGGCGACGGCTTCGCCAAGATGGTGGATTTCCACGTGCGCCACAAGGCGCCCGCCATCGCCTGGCCGCATCACAAGGCGGAGTCGCTGAATCTGACCATCGCGGAACGCAAGCTGGGCGCCGAAATTGCCGTGAAAACGGTAAACAAGCGCGTGCCGGTATCAATCTTCGTCGGCACCCTGAGCGAGGAAGATTCGCTCGACCTTGCGCGCCATGCGCAAAAAATCGGCGCTGACATGATACTGACCATTTCGCCGTACTGCCGCCGGCCGTCGCAGGAAGAAATGTTCGATTCCATCGTGCGCATCGCCACCCACACCGACCTGCCGATGCTTACCTACAACTCGCCCTGGCGCAACGGTGAAGGCGTTGAATTTACCAGCGACCTGACCGCGCGGCTGATCGAACGCCTGCCCAACTACATCGGCATGAAAGACGCCAGCTTCCACAGCGAGAAGTTTCTCGAAATCTCGCGCGTCGCGCTGAAAATGCGCCCCGGCTTCGCCATCATTCAGGGTGTCGAACACCTGCTCGCGGCGTACCCGCTTGGCGCTTGCGGTTCGTTTTCATCGTCGGGCGCCATCGCGCCGAATCTGTGCAACCGGTTCTTTGCGTCAATGGAAGCGGGCGACTGGAAAACCGCGCGCGAGTGCCAGTTCATCATCCTGCAGATGTATCGCATGTTCAAGGAACAATATCCGTCGTCGCTCAAGGGCGCCATGATCACCATGGGACGCCCCGTGGGACCGACGCGCCCGCCGCTGCCCACCGCCACCAAAGAACGCGTCGAGTTTCTGCGCGCGCAGCTCGAAAAACTCAACGTTCTGCAGACCGAACCGCACGGCTGGTAAGTACCACAACCCGAAACCGAGTGCCACAGAGAGCGCCATGCCCTCTGTGGCTGAGGTTTACTTTACGCGAATAACACACCATGCCCACGTTCAGACCCGGACTCGTCCACACGCCCGTTACGCCTTTCAAAGCCGACCAAAGCATCGACTACAGCACCTACGCGAAAATTCTCGATTTCCATCTGAAGAACGGCGCGGAGGCGCTTGCACTGCCAATGCCTGAAGGCGAGGACCTCAGCCTCACCGATGCAGAACAGCGCAAGTTGCTGGAATTCGCCATCGCGCACGTCAAAGGTCGCGTCCCCGTCATTGCGCATGTCAGCGACGCAGGCACCGCCATTACGGTCGAGCGCGCAAAATTCGCTGAGAAAGCCGGCGCCACGGCGATTGCCTCGCACCCGCCGTACTTCTGGCATCCGCGGCCGGCGATGGTGGTCGAGCATCTGGTTCAGGTGGGTCAGGCAATCAAGCTGCCGCTGTTTGTCGTCAATCCGCCGGTCGAGACCGCCGGCACATCGCTGACGACGGAGATGGTGCTCCAGCTCATCGAGAAACTGCCCAATCTCGCCGGCGTGGTCGATGCCAGTCTCGATTTCGTGTTCATGGAGGAAATCATGTGCCTTGGGCAGCAACTGCGTCTCGATTTCCAGCTGCTCGCGGGCGGAGACTTTTCTGTTTCGTCAGGCACGCTTGGTGGTACAGGTGTGTTCTCCACGCTGTCGAGTATCGCTCCAACGTTGGCGCGCAAGGTATTCGAGTTGTCCCGGCAGGAAAAATACCTCGAAGCGCGCGAGCCGCAAGAGCAAATCGCCGAGCTGCATCACCTGATCAAAATGGCCGGCGAATCCGGTCTCAGAGACGGTCTCGCCGGGACCAAGGCAGCAATGGCCGCCATGGGCCGCGCCTGCGGCAACCCGCGACCGCCGGTGCGTGCACTCGGTGAAATCGAGCGCGGCAGAATTTCCGAAGCGCTGGCAGGCATGGCCTTCCTGAAGGACGAGCCGCGCGGGTGGTAACACTGCGGTCCGCGTGCGCAGCTGGCCTCCTGCTCGCCGCCATAGTAGTGATGGCCGCATCCGCACAAGGCTATCCCGAGCGGCCGGTGCGCATCGTCACCGCGGAAGCTGGCGGCAGCCAGGATGTCGCCGCGCGCATCCTCGCGGTGGGTCTCACTCCCTTGCTCGGCCAGCAGGTCATTATCGATAACCGCGCCAGCGGCGTGATACCCGGCGAGGTGGTCTCGCGCGCCAAGCCCGACGGACACACGCTGCTGATTTACGCCGGCACGTTCTGGCTGCAGCCGTTCGTGCGCAAGAGCGTGCCCTACGATCCGGTACGCGATTTTTCGCCGATCACGCTGGTGGTGACCTCGCCCACGGTGCTGGTGGTGCATCCCGCGCTGCCGGTGAAGTCGGTAAAGGATTTGATCGCGCTGGTGAAAGCGCGGCCGGGGGAACTCAATTACGCGATGGGTTCGGCAGGCTCCGCCAATCATCTCGCGGCCGAGTTATTCAAGTCGATGGCCAGTGTCGATATGCTGGGCATCGGCTACCGCGGCAACGGCCCGGCGGTAAATGCACTGATCAGCGGACAGGTGCAACTCATGTTCGCCACCGCATCGTCGGTGATGCCGCTGGTGAAATCAGGACGCTTGCGCGCGCTGGCAGTCGCCAGTGCGCAGCCGTCGGCACTGGTGCCCGAATTGCCGACGGTCGCGGCGTCAGGCCTGCCGGGTTACGAATCGATATCGACGACCGGATTTTTTGCACCTGCCAAAACACCGGCGACCATCATCAACCGGATCAACCGCGACACGGTGCGTTATCTGCAAACGACCGAAGCACGCGAACGCTTCCTCGCCGTCGGCGCGGAAACCGTAGGCAGCACGCCCGAAGAACTCGCGGCCAAGGTTAAATCCGAGATGGCGCGCATGAGCAAGGTGATTCGGGATGCCGGCATACGTGCCGAGTGATCAGGCGGTTCACTGGACACAGCAAAAAGGCCTGGAAGTTTCCAGGCCCTTTTTATTTCACGACTGAAAAATCACGCCGCTTTTTTGCGGTTTTTCTCCAGCCAGCCGTCCACCAGTGCGACGGTCTGATCAAGCACATCCAGCTGCATGCCCTTCGATTTGGCAATGGTCTGCACCAGCCGATCCACACGCTCGATGTTGGGCGCGCCGTTGGCAAGCGCACGTGCGGCGGACGACGGCGTGAGCAATGACAATGCAGCATTGGCGTATTTCTCGAACGGCACCATGTCTTTTTCATTTGCACCGAGCGACACGCACAGCTTGACCACCCAGTTGTAAACCGCGCGTGTAGCCTCAAGGTCGCTGTGCACGGCGTCTTTGATCGGGCGCATTTCGTGTTGTTGCACGCAGCGGTAATTGCCGGCGCACAGCATCGCCCATTTGGCCAGCGGCACGAACACCGAATCATGTACTTTCAGCTTCACCGGCAATTCGATTTTTGCACCGCCGACCTCGAAGCGCGAGGCATCCACGTCTTTTTCGAGAGCACGCAGAATGGCTGTGTGAGCGTCCGATTCGAAGCGCGCCGACTTGAAATTAGTCGGCAACCGCACCTGCAGCACGTTGACTTTTTCTTCGGGCGGGCGGAACGCCTGGGGGTCGGGACTGCACAGGGTGATGGTCGCGGGGTCGAAGCTGTCCCACACGGTCGCGTCGGTGTAGCAATCGCGGATCGCGTTGGCGTCTATCGATTTGATGCGCTTCAGGTACGGCAGCGGCGGCATGTTCATGATCGACATGCACGGCACTCTGGATTTTGCTACCGCATCCAGCAGTTCGCGCACGCCGGGCGAACGGTATTGCGGCTCCTGCATCGCCAGTGCGATCAGATCATAATTTGACGGCTTGAACGCGGTGGTGCCGCCGGCGGACATTTTCCCCGGCAGTTTTTTCGAATTGATTTCCACCAGGCCCTCGCGACCCTTGATCGGCATGCGCACGATGGCACCTTCACTGTTCATCAAGTCCGCCTCAGCCGGCAGGCACACGAGATCAACGTGGTGCCCCGCAAGCGCAAGCTTGGTGCCGAGCAGCGACCCGTACGACGCGCCCATAATCAGTATTTTGTAGGTGGTGGCCATGATGGTCCTCGCGGTTAGAATCAAATCGGAAATAAAAAGCAGTGCATGCGAGCGATTCTTTTGGTGCCGCCGCTCGTCACGACAGGTGGTTGATTTTATTTTAATAACCCATAACGGTGCAATCCGCGCACCGAAATCGTGACGATTTTTTGTTGCCGCACCGCAGCATTTCGCGATAACGCGGCCATTTCACTACCGCTAATTTCCGCAAGCGTCTTACCGGATTAGTCCGCTTTGATCCCAGCGTCTTTGATCAGCCGCGTCCACTTGTTCAACTCGGATCGGATGTAGCCGCGAAACGCCTCCGCATCCTTGACTGCGGGTTCCAACCCTGCGTTCTGCAATTGCTCGCGCACATCTGGCATAGCCATCACTGCAATGGTTTCTTTTTGCATACGTTCGACAATCACCGGTGGCGTTTTTGCCGGAAACGCGATGCCCAGCCAGCCACTGGCTTCGAACCCCGGATAGCCGCCTTCGGCGATCGACGGTACGTCAGGCAGTATCGGCGAACGCTTCAGGCTGGTAACGCCGATGCCGCGCAGCTTGCCCGATTTCACGTGCGGTGCGCCGGTGGAAATCACGCCGGCGAGACTTTCAACCTGGCCGGAGATGGCGTCGACCACCGCCTGTCCGCCACCCTTGTAGGGCACGTTGAGCACACGAATGCCGGCAGTCGCCTTGAACAACTCGAATGACAGATGCGCAATGCTGCCGGTGCCGGGATTGGCAACATTAATCATGCCGGGCTGCTGCTTCGCGCGCGCGACAAACTCCTTCAACGTTTTCACCGGCATCGAAGGATGCACCGACAGCAGGCTGCTCACATCCACCACTTGCGCAACGGGCGCGAAATCGTTTACCGAATCGAACGGCACCTTGCCGTGCAGGCCCGGGCTCATCGCCAGCGACGCCACCGACGCGAGCACCATGGTGTAACCATCAGGCGCGGCTTTCGCCACGAATTCGTGCGCGATGTTGCCGCCGGCGCCGGCGCGATTTTCGACGACGATTTGCTGCCCCAGACGCGGGCTCAGCTTCGCCGCGACCACTCGCGCCACCAGATCGTTGGCGCCGCCCGGCGGAAAACCGACGATGAAACGCACGGGTTTCGCGGGATAGTCAGCGGCCCACGTTTGCGGCGCCAACAACAGACCTGCTGCAATCCACAACCACTTGCTCCGCTGCGACCTATTCATATCGCCTCCTCGTTTCAGGCGCATTGTAGTTGAAGCGCTGAATCCTTTGGCGGCGGCATATAATTCACGGTATTCCCCGGAGAATGTTCATGGCCGTCATTACCCTTGCTCAAGCCGATAAAATCATCGACGCGATCATCGCGCGCGCGCGCGAATTAAACTGTCGTCCCATTTCAGTGGTGGTGGTCGAGCCCGGTGCCATCGTCAAAGCCTTCAAAAAGGAAGACGGTTCGGCGATGCTGCGTTTTGAGATGGCAATGGGCAAAGCGTATGCGGCGCTCGCGCTGGGGCGCTCATCGAGCCTGGTACGGGTACGCACGGAACAGCGGCCGCTGTTCATGGATTTCTTGTTCAAGGCATCGGAAGATAAAATTTTCGCCGAGGGCGGTGGCCGGCTGATCCGTGCCGCCGACGGTGAATTGCTGGGCGCGGTGGGCGTCACCGGCGACAAGGAAGAACAGGACGAAACACTCGCTGCGCACGGCATACGCGCGGCGGGACTCAAGACCGATGAGGATTGCGCGGACCTTACCCATCCTGTGCGCTTGACGAATTAAACCCTGAATGGATGTATTATAAGTAGCTGTTTTTATTATACTTTACGATAAAATCGTAACAGCTGCTGCAGCGTTCACCGCGTGGTCGCCGACGCTCATTTCATCACGCATCCCCCTATAATTCCTGCATTCCCGAATTGTCCGAACCATCCCACACGGAGCAAGTCATGCCCAAGCACAAAATGTCGCAGCCCAAAAAATACAAACTGATTGTCGAGAAAGATGTGGCGATTCCGCTGCGCGACGGCGCAATTCTGCGCGCCGATATTTTCCGCCCTGATGGTGGAGCGGAGAAATTTCCCATCCTGCTGATCACCGGCCCTTACCAGAAAGACAAGCTGTGGGTGCCGCCGCCCGATCTTGAAGAGAAAGCCAATCCCTACATGAACTGGGAGTGCGCCAACCCGCTGTGGTGGTGTCCCCGCGGCTACGCATTGGTGCGCGTGGACAGCCGCGGCTCCGGCAAATCGCTGGGGCAATCCGAGCCGAGTTCGTATCAGGAAGCGGTCGATACCTACGACGCCATCGAACATGTCGCCAAACAGCCGTGGAGCAACGGCAACGTCGGCACGCTGGGCATTTCCTATCACGCGAATTTTCAGTGGCGGGTCGCCAATCTGCAGCCGCCATCGCTGAAGGCGATCATGCCGTGGGAAGGCCGCGCCGATCAGTACCGCGATCAGGCGTACCATGGCGGCATTTTTGCATCGGGCTTTCTGGTGAGCTGGTGGTACTTGCAAGCCGCGCATCACCTGCTGGGCAAGCCGAACACCTACAACCCGGAGGCGTTCAACAACAACCAGTTGTGGAACTACATGCGCAATGATCTCGACTCCGAGTGGTGGCGGCAGAAAAGCGCGCGCTGGGACAAGATCACCGTGCCGATGTACAGCGTCGGCAACTGGGGCGGCCACGGCTTGCATCTGCGCGGCAATACCGAGGGCTTTATATGCGCCGCGTCGAAGCACAAGAAGCTGCGCATACACACCGGCTCGCACTATCACCCGTTTCACGCCGCAGAAGCGCGCATCGAACAACTGCGCTGGTTCGACTACTGGCTGAAAAACATAGACACCGGCATCATGGACGAGCCGCCAGTCAAACTCGAAATCCGCACCGGCGGCACCCTGAAGCGCTACCCGTTCCGCTTTGAAAACGAGTGGCCGCTCGCGCGCACGCAGTGGACGAAGTTATACCTGCAACCCACCAGAGACAAACCCGCCACGGGAGCCAAGCCGGTCGAAGGCAAAATCTCCACTACACCGCCAACGAAATCCGCGAAGATTACCTACCCTGCTTCGCCCGGCGGCCGTCATGCGCATGGCGGCCGCACTGGCGTATCGTTCGAAACCGCACCGATGAAAGCGGACACCGAAATCACCGGGCCTATCGTGCTCAACCTCTGGGTGTCGAGTACCTCGGAAGACATGGACATCTTCGCGACGCTGCGCAACATCGACGCCAAGGGCCGCGACGTGCCCGAACTCGGCCAGCGCGGCGAGCCCACCGAGTGCGTCACCAAGGGCTGGCTGCGCGCCTCCCACCGCAAGCTCGACAAGGAAAAATCGCTGCCCTACCGCCCGTATCACGCGCATAACGAGCGCTGGCTGCTGAAGAAGGGCGAGGTCGTCGAGTGCCAGGTTGAAATCATCTCCACCTGCATCGTGATCAAAAAAGGCCACAAACTGCGCCTCGACATTTCATCGAAGGATGGACATGCGTCGGCGCATTTCACGCACTACCACGCCGACTACAACACCGAAGCGTTCAACACCCTGCATTCTGGGAAAGACAAACCGACATATTTGTTGCTGCCAATTATTCCGGCAACGGCAGGAACAAAATCTGCGCCTGCTGCCAGGAAAAATTCCAAGCCCGCCACTAAGAAGTAGCTTTATAATTAGCGGAAGCGATGTGGAATCCGGGATCTCGATTCCCGGTACAGATTTGGGTGCGCGAAGCAAAAAAATCCGCGCGGATTAGAATGTGTGCCTCATGGCCAACCAACTGCGCCGCTGCTGCGACTGTAATCAGCCCATCGGCAACCGCGACAAGTTTTGCCCGCGGTGCGGTACGCGCCAACCGCGGGAGCCTAAATTACACATAAAAACAATTCGGATTTGGACTACTTCGCACCCATCAACTCGGCGCTCTTCTTCACCGCCTTGACGATGTTGATGTAGCCGGTGCAGCGGCACAGATTGCCTTCGAGGCCGTGGTAGATCTCCTCGTCGGTAGGCTTGGGGTTGTCTTTCAGCAGTCCCGCCACCGCCATGATCATGCCCGGCGTGCAGAAGCCGCATTGCAGCGCGTGGCACTCGGTGAACGCCTGCTGCACCGGATGCAGTTTGCCGTTTTTCGCCATGCCTTCGATGGTAGTGATGTCAGCGCCGTTGGCCTGAGCGGCAAGCACGGCGCAGGATTTTACTGCGACGCCATTCATATGTATCGTGCACGCGCCGCACTGGCTGGTATCGCAGCCGACGTGGGTGCCGGTGAGCTGCGCGCTGTCGCGGATCAAATTGACGAGCAGGGTGCGGTCTTCAACATCGTATGAGTGTTGCTTGCCGTTAATTTTCAGTTCGACTTTGGCCATGATTATTTCCCTGAAGATTTCGAGGTTGCGGCAGTAACCGCTAGTTTCGCGACTGCGCGTTTGGTCATTACTTTGGCGAGATTCGCGCGGTATTCGCGCGTGCCATGCATGTCTTCGTTAAGATCAGTGGCATCGACGCTAAGGCCCTCGACGCTGGCTGCGGCCAGTTTCTTGCCGAGTGCAGCTTCCGCGTCTTTCCAGCGGAACACGCCCGGCCCCGCGCCGGTGATCGCGACGCGCACGCCTTTGGCGGTTTGCGAAACAAATGAACCCGCCATTGCATAACCCGAGGCCGGGTGCGGAAATTTCTCGTACGCCGCTTTCGCGGGCACCGGGAACACGATCTTGACGATCATCTCGCCGGCGCCCAAGGCGGTAGTGAAGAGGCCCTGAAAGAAATCATCCGCAGCTATCTCGCGTTTGTTGGTAACGATGGTGGCACCCAGCGAAAGTGCAGCCGACGGGTAATCCGCCGCCGGATCGTTGTTGGCGAGCGAGCCGCCGATAGTGCCGCGATTGCGCACCTGCGGATCGCCGATCTGACTCGCAAGAAAGCTAAGTGCGGGGATGGCTTTTTTCACCACCGCCGATGTGGCAACTTCCACATGTTTGGTCGCCGCACCAATAGTGAGCTTGCCGTCCTTGGCTTCGATGCCGGAAAGCTCTGCGATACCCCCGATGTCGATCAAATGCGAAGGCTGCGCAAGGCGCGCTTTCAAGGTCGGGATCATGGTCATGCCACCCGCGAGCAGCTTGGCGTCGCTATGGGCCGCCAGCAATTCGCCGGCTTCTTTGAGTGATGATGCTTTGACGTAACTAAAGGTATGCATGGTCTCAGTCCTTAGTTTGTAGCTTTGGATTGTTGAATCGTTTTCCACACTTTTGACGGCGTGAGCGGCATATCGAGGTGTTTGACACCCAGCGCATTGACCACCGCGTTGACCAGCGCTGGCAGCGACGCGGTACAACCTGATTCGCCCATGCCCTTGATGCCCAGGGGACCGAGCTTCGACAGCGTGACGTGCTCCTCCATTTGCATGGATTTGAGTTTTCCGGCGCGCGGCATGATGTAATCGCTGAAACTGCCGGTGATCATCTGCCCCGACTCTTTGTCGTAAACAATATGCTCGCCGAACACCTGCCCCAGGCCCTGTACCACTGCGCCGTGCATCTGCCCTTCGACTATGGTGTGGCTCACCACATGACCACAATCGTCCACCGACAAATACGAAGCGATGTCGGTAACGCCCGTTTCCGGATCGACTTCCACTTCGGCGATATGGCAGCCGTTGGGAAAGGTTGAGGTAAACGTGCCTTCGCCTTTGGCGGCCAGCGTTTTTGTCGCCGCCAGTTGCGCCAGCGTGATTTTTTTCTTGCTGCCCTTGGCCGAGAACTCGCCCTTGCTGTAGCTCACCTGCGAGGGCTCGACACGCAGGTCTTCCGCCGCCAGTGATTTGCCGGCGTCGATCAGTTTGTTGGCGGCGATATGGCACACCGTGCCTGCGCCCACCATGGTGCGCGAGCCGCCGGAGTGGTTGCCGACCATCTTCGGCGCACGGTCGGGATCACCCTGTCGAACCTTGATGCGCTCTGCAGGTATGCCCAGCGCGTTAGCGGTCACCATGGCAAACGAGGTTTCGTGGCCCTGGCCCTGCGAATGCGACACTGTGTGCAGGGTCACCTCGCCCTGGGCATCGACGCTGATGTCAATTTCATCTCTGGGGTACATGCCCGCACCGGTGGGCTCGATCACCGCTCCCATGCCGATGCCGCGCAGCTTGCCTTTTTTGGCGCTGGCGGCGCGGCGCGCTTCGAAACCTGTCCAGTCGGCCAGATTCAGCGCCTTGACCGACAACCCTGGCAAATCGGCCATCTCGATGGTGGAGCCGGTCGCAGTCTTATACGGGTATTCGTTGGCCGGAACATAGTTTCTGCGGCGCAAATCCGCCGGGTCCATTTTGAGTTCGAGCGCCGCGGCATCCACCACGCGCTCAATCGCGTAAGCGATATCGGGCCGGCCAGCGCCGCGATAGGCCGCCACCCAGCCGGTGTTGGTCAGCACCACTTTGAAATGCCCATACAGCGCCGGGATTCTGTAGACGCCGTTAAGGCAAGTCGACGGATTGCGAATATGGCCAGCCGGGCCGGTGGGCGAAAGGTACGCGCCCTGATCGGTCAGCCAGTCGACGCGCAGACCGGTGAACTGCGCGTTATTATCCATCGCCAGCGTGATGGTAATGAGGTTGCCACGGCCATGGGTGTCGGTAAGGAAACTTTCCGTGCGCGTGGACACCCATTTGATCGGACGGCCCAGTGCTTTGGTCGCGATCATCATCGACACATATTCCGGATACACGGTGCTGCGCTGGCCAAAGCCGCCGCCGACATCCTTGATTTCAACCCGGAATTTATCTTCGCTAAGATTGGAATACGTGGCGAACTGCCTGCGTGTCATGTTCACGCCCTGGGACGGCGTGTGCACGATGTAACTGTCGTTCGCGGCGACGTATTCAATCAGCGCCGCGCGCGGCTCCATCGGACTGGGGCTAACGCGGGTGCAATCGACGGTGAGTTTGGTGACATGCGCGGCCTTGGCGATCGCCTCGCTCACCGGTGCCTCGCTGCCGGTCTCGGCTTCATAAGGCATATTGCCGGGCACGTCATCGTGCAACTGCGGCGCGCCAGGCTTCAGTGCGTCCTCGGGATCAACGACTGCAGGCAGATCTTCGTAAACCACTTCAATCAGCTCGCAGGCGTCCTGCGCAGCAAGATGCGATTCCGCGACTACCATCGCCACCGGGTCGCCGACAAAACGCACTTTGCCTATGGCCAGACACGGCCGCTCCGGCACGCGCGCTTTCATGCCGCCCTTGCCGGTGGCGGGCAGGAAACTCGCCGGGCGCATGTAGCCGGCAGCCTGCGCATCGGCACCGGTGTAAACGCCAACCACGCCTTTGAGTTGGCGCGCCTTGTCGTAATTGATTGACACAATTCGTGCGTGCGCGCGATCTGAACGCAGAAAACACGCGTGCAACTGGCCGGGCGCATTCCAATCAGACGAATATTTGCCGTTGCCTGTGATCAGGCGCATGTCTTCGAACCGCGAAACATGAGCGCCATCGATCTTGAACAATTGAGAATGATGATGTTGGTCCATCCGTTCCTCGTTTATTTTTTTCAATAAAACAGATACTTAACCTAAAGCACCGCAGACGCGGCACCAACGGAAAAAGTCTGTGGAAGTTGCGTTTGAAATTACTTGCCGGGGCCGCGAATTCCGCCCGTACTCGTATTCTACCGTGAGAATTCCATGTATTCACGCACGATAATACAGGGCCTCGCCCGACGAGAATCCAGTATGTGGCAGCGACTCGCGCAACGTCCGCGCTTGCTGGTATTGTCGGGGGCAGCAATAAATTTCTGCTGAAAAAACACAATAAAAGCATGGCCTTGCATCCGGCTCCCGAAACACCCATGCGCGCTTCGGCGTTCGCGCCGTTCAGCGTGCGCAGTTTCCGCTTTCAGTGGCCTGCCGATCTCGCGACCTCGTGGGCGTTCGAGATGGAAACGCTGATTCTCGGCTGGTACGTGCTGGTGGAGACGCGTTCGGTGCTGATGCTCACACTGTTCGCCTCGCTGCAGCATATGGGCACCTTGCTGGCGCCCATGTTCGGTGTGATGGGCGATCGCATCGGGCATCGCAAGGTCCTGGCCACGATGCGCGCGGTATACACCGCGCTGGCATTGACGCTGATGACACTGGCCTACAGCGGCCTGCTGACGCCGACGTACGTGTTGGTCATCGCGGGCGTAATGGGCCTGGTGCGCCCGTCGGATATCGGCATGCGCACCGCGCTGGTCGGAGCGACCATGCCGTCCGACAAGCTGATGGGCGCGATGAGCATCCAGCGCACCACGCAGGATTCCGCCAAGGTGGCCGGCGCGCTTACCGGCGCGGGGCTGGTGGCGCTGCTCGGCATCGGCCCGGCGTATACCGTAGTGGCGAGCTTTTACGCCATCAGCGCAGCGCTCACGCTGAAAGGCGCGAATCCAAACGCTGCGCCGCGCCAGGTGATGGCCAGAACGGGGAACGCCTCACCGTGGGGAGACTTGCGTGCCGGCATGGCCTATGTGTGGAACACGCCGCTGCTGTTGGCCTCGATGTGTTTTGCATTTCTGCTCAATTGCTCGGCGTTCCCGATGATGAACGGCCTGATGCCGGTAATGGCGAAAGAGATCTACCACACCGATCAAACCGGCCTCGGCTATCTGGTCGCCGCGGGCGGTTTTGGCGCGCTGATGAGTTCAGTGGTGATGAGCCGTATCGGACACCGCGTGCGTCCGGCGCGCACGATGATTGTTTTCAGCGCAGGGTGGTTGCTGGCACTCATTTTATTTGCGAACACCACGCATCCCGCGGCGGGCATTCCGTTTTTGCTGCTGGCCGGGTTGTCACAAGGCCTCGGACAAATACCGATGGCGACAATGCTGATACGCAACTCCGAAGCGCAGTTTCGCGGGCGCATCATGGGCATACGCATGCTGGCGATCTACGGCAACATACCGGGATTGCTGCTCGCCGGCTGGTTGATACAACGCATGGGTTACCCGATGACGGTAACGGCGTATGGCACGGTCGCGCTGATATTAATTGTGGTCGTGACCCTGCGCTGGCGCATGCAATTGTGGCGGCGTGACGCGCCTGCGAATTCAAGAGCGATGTAATAGCGCGCTACTTTGCATCGCGCGGCGGGGTGAAATCCTGTTCGTCATTGGCAGGCCAGCGCATGTACTCGGTGTGCAGCCGGTCGGCGCGCACCTGAAACTTGCGCGTGTGCGTCTGGTTGCGAAATTTCGCGGTCACGATATACGCCCCTGCGGGCAGTCCCGCCAGAAACAACGGCCCCTCGGTGACATGCTCAACCAGTTTTCTGCCGGCCGC